>NZ_RCUA01000021.1:0-74532 GCF_003731635.1 Marisediminitalea oceani
TCCATCAGGCCATAATCAGGTTTAATACGGCCCGCTTTCCTGTCAGGATAAAGTGACTGATGTAGCCATTGATCGGAGGCATGCTCAGGTAACGGCCAGCCACAATCCAGGGTTCTGAATTTACCGAGAATATCAGATATAGTGGCAGCCCCCACATTCAGTCTCCTGGCGATGTCCCGGTTACTGAGGTTTTCATCAAGCTTAAGATAGAGAACCGCTTTAACGCGTTCTATGTCAGTAGGTTTTGACATACTTGTTTCCTCTTTAAAATTAAAAGAAGTTAACAAGCATAAAAGACTGATCGGGTGGTGAAGAAAAAGTCTGTGATCGAATGACCGGAATAGAGTTGATCGGGCTAGCCAGAATCAGCGATCGAGAACATCAGAATACGCATTCTACGGGGTAGAAGTTTTTCATCTTCTTCGGGGAGATAACTATAATTGCGACCTTTACCCCGTAGAAAATAAATCAACCAATAACGTTAACAGAATCGACGAATATCGACACGTTTAGTATGATCCATTCTGCGGGGGCTGACTTATGAGCGACGACATTCATTTCAATTACATATATGCGCTAGTGGATACGTGGTTTTACACTGAGGATGAAGCATGGCGCTGGTATACAAGCGAAGTGATCCCCGCTTATGGTATGACGCCCATTCAAATAGTTGAGCAGATCGGAAGGGACGAACTTGAAAAATGGGTCGATGTGAAAAGCTTAGGTAACTTCGAATGAGTTGGTGTGATTATCATTTTCGCGACTTTGTTTTTTTATCTCAGCTAAAACTACTCATTCACACCTCCATTATGCGCTTTTCGGGATATTCCAAATCGTCCCATCATCTTTTGTTTTTAACACAACGAAGTCACTATCGAGCATCGATTTAAGTCGAGTCTGTCGCTGCATAGCTTTACTTTCTGTTGCAATAGCTTGCAGTAGTAGCTCCTTAGGCCCAACAATATCGACGTGTGTTTCAGCGCGGGTGATTGCTGTGTAAAGCCAGCTTCTATCTAGCATCCTTGTGTTGGTAAGCGTGATGATGATTCGCTTGAATTGTGAACCTTGGGCTTTATGCAGCGTTATTGCGTAGCTGAGCTGCATCTCGAAAAGCATGCTGTGAGTTATTTCAATGATGTCGCCATCGTCTGTATGCACTTCCGCATAGACATCATCACGCTGGTTAATGTTATGCACTGTACCGAGTGTCCCGTTCCACACAGCTTTGTCGTAATTATTTCGCGTAAAAATAACGCGATCATTCTCTCTGAGATCGACGAATTGATGGTGACCATTCGCGCTTACCGAGATTTTTTTACCATCTTGATTGAGTGTAGCTTGAACGTTGCGATTAATTTGCTCGATCCCAGCCATGTTTTTAAAGCCTTTGCGTGTCATGCCGACAACTTGAGTTTCATCATTGCTTTTAGCGACTAACGCATCAACAGTGCGTTCAATTGCATCAACACATACATCATGAAACGTGATGTTACCCATTGTTAGTTGCTTTGGCACTTCCCCCTTGATAACGCATTCGGAATAATGCGGAATACCTGTAGAGTCTTCTGAGCGCTCATTCTTTTCGAGAATGGTCACGGGCACTTTATTGCTATTGATAATATCTGCGAACACCCGACCCGCGCCAATGGAGGGAAGCTGCTGAACATCTCCGACGAAGATGATCCGCGCTGTATCAGGTAAATGCGTGACAAGCGCAAACATTGTTTGCACATCGAGCATGCTAGCTTCGTCAATGACAAGAACATACTTATCACCATGCCGTGGTGAGTCTTTACGCAAATATTTTGCAATTGTGCATGAATAACAGCCTGTGCCTTCATGCATACGCATAGCAGCGCGGCCTGCAACGGCAACACCTTGTATCGTATAACCGAGGCTTGAATAGGTACTCAGCACGGTTCTTAGTACAGTTGTCTTACCTGTACCTGCGCCACCTGTAATGACGGATGCGCCATACATTACGGAGCGTTGCGTAGCGAGCTTTTGATTGTCGTTTAAAAATGGCGTTTCAGCCAGCGCTTCTCTATATGCTTTTTCTTCATCTGCACTCCACTGCTCAATCGCAGTCAGTTTTAGCAAACGCTTTGCGATCACCGCTTCATGTATGTATGTGCCAGTCAGCTGATACAATCTATTTTCAACACAAATTAGTTTCTTGAAGCGCACAGCAAGTTCTATAGCTGCTTCTGCGAGCTTTATATCGAAATGCTTGTCGCTCAAGTGTTTAATGATCTGTCGATGTGTAGCCACGGTGTGACCGCGACTCGCGATTTTGTGCATTGCATCTTCAGTGGCGGCGATAATTCGTCTTGGGTCTGTTTTGTATTTCTCCTCGCTTACTTCTCCGTCTTTCGACTTTATGATCTGTCGTGCGATATCGCTGGCTTTATCGAAGGGCATGCCAAAGTCCATCAATCGCCATGGATTTTCTGTGATCAAGTCAATCGTTCTATAATCATGATATTTGATAATGCGCGAAACAATGCTTAATGGAACGCCGTGGTTGGATAGCCACTTCGCATATTTTATATTGTGATATTTCCTAAAGCCGTCTTTAAGCCGCTCTGCGGCCTTGTTTGTTAAGTCGCATGCATCGGCTAGGGTTTGGACGTCATTCTGCAACACAGCTTGATGCGGAGCCTCTGGGAAGGCTTTTATAAGCTTTCTTGCTTTGTTCTCACTGATACCTGCGAAATCCTTGTCTCTGGAAATAAACTTCACCAGTGCTTCATGATCAGCAGGCACAATACACTCAGCTTTTGTCGCACTGACAAGTAAAACGGGGCGGCTGTGTCTTTCGTAGCGCTGAGTGGATTTACTGCATGATCCAGTAATTTCCCAATGCTGGCCAACAGCTGGTTCCATTCCTCCTAGACGATCCGGGTGCGTTTCAACGAAAATCAAAGTAGACGCATCTGTCACGATGTTATCGGAGGTAGCAACACCCGCGAACATGGCAGTTTTATCGTTTAATTGACGTATGCTTGTGATACGAATTTCGAAATCTTCGACTGTACTCTCTGCGCTGGCGAACATGATCATCGAGTTGGTAAGCCTAATTCAACCATGACTTCCCGCATCTCACTTAATTGTGAAAACTGCGATTCTGTCTGCGCTATTTTTGCATTAGCTTTGGCGAGCTTAGACTCTAGGTCTGCTACGTGACGTCTCGTTTTGTCTAACTCTTTTTGAATTGCTGTCGTAGCGAGGCTATCAATCCCTGTCGATTGCTCAGAGGTTGTATTATCAAACTCAATGAGCAGCCATTTGTTTTTCTGCATCTCAGTCACGATTTCTTCGTAGCGTGCTTGCAGGCGTGGGTTGCCGTTCACAGTGTCCATTAATGCTTTTCTGCCAAAGCCTGCATCCCTTGCGATTTGGTTTTTGTTGAGATCACCATCGTGTTTAATGTATGACTGAATCGAAGATTTATCTTGTGATTGATACCAGCCATTTAGCTTATCAACAGCAATTTGCGCTCTACCCACGTTTACCTCCCACGATCCGAGATATTGTCTGACGGGATACAGCGTATTTGTTCGCCAGTTCCTCCATCGTTTTCCCGTTTTGATAAGCCTTTTTGATTATCTCTCTCTGTTTATCATCAATCTTTTTCGGTGCGCCAAATTTTACGCCTGCGCTCATTGCACGCTCTCGACCTTCAGCGGTTCGTGACACAATTAAATCTCGCTCAAGCTGCGCGAATGTACCGAGAAGGGCAACTTGAGCTTTCGAAAAGGGGGAGTCGTTTGAGGTGTCAATCGCGCCATCTAGACTGCGTAACGTGGCTTTTTTTGTGTGGATATCATCGATAGTGCTTAGAATGGAGCGAAGAGAGCGGCCAAGTCGATCAAGCTTCGTAACGACAACGACATCGCCTTTCCTAATGTAACGTACAAGCTCATCAAGCTTTTTGCTGTTTTCATCGGAAGCGCCGCTTTGCTTCCCATGAAATATTTCATCACAGCCAGCGTTATTAAGTAATTCAAGCTGTGTGGACAAATCCTGATCTTTCGTACTTACCCGTGCAAACCCAATAAGCGCCATGATCAATTGCCTCTTACTGGATTAAATCGAAGCGTAAGCGCATTCTCTCTGCAAAAGTCTAAGATTGCTTGCTCATACTGCACTTCATCGCGTTTATAGCGAACCCCAAATTCAATAGTGTCACCTACAACCTTGGCTCGAAGGTCATTCATCCCGTTATCGACATTTAGCGTATCCGTACCGGGGATTTCGTGGATCTCATCTGCTCTGAACTTAGCTTTAGCTAACTTAGTCAACAATGCCCATGGGTCTGCGTCTATACTGATGATTTCAACGTCAAGCTTCATAAAAGTATACTTCGTTTCTTTACTACTCTCATTCTATAGACTCAATGTACTCAATTGCGCTTTTCAGCAATGTTAGATCCTTGCCTGCATCCATCGTTTGCTTAACTGCTTCTTCGTCATCTACTTCTGGAGGTGCAATATAAAACAGATCGCGAGAGTGCTTAAATGTTCGTTTAGGAGGGAAACCGTCTTCTTCCGCACGAATAATCACGAGTCGACCATTGAATGAACCTAACTCCATGAAACTTACACCTCTTTCCATATTCACTCGAAAGTTCTCCCGACCATTGTAAACGTACATCGCATCTTCCCTCTTTGTGTTAATATTGAGTGTTAACTAAGTTATAACTTATGTACAGTATTCAGGAGGTGGGTACAAAAGTCAAATGTGATGTTTATGTACCGTACAATAGTAAATCTAAAACATATGTGCTAAATTTTGCAAAATGAGGTAAGTGTTGTTTAACAGACAACTATTATACTTTTGCAAACCACAATCCTATGCTTCAGACAAAAGAACAATCCGCTATTTATTAAATCAATCATACTATTTGTTGCGAATCTGATGACTCGACGAAAAATACGGCACAAAAAAGTACCACAGTGAACGGCTCAAATGTACGTTTAGCTGCCGTTCGGCCCGACAGTCATTTCATGTATTCGCTTTTATTTTCACTCACCAGTTTTGCGAACGCCTAAGTGTATGACTTGGCAGCGTAAAGCTGTACTATGATGATAGTGATTCATTTATATGCGGTTCTTAGGGTCCGCATCATTTAAATGTTAGCAGTCAGGAGAAATATTTGAAACTTGCGCTCTTCGATTTTGATGGAACAATAACGACAAGAGATACTTATACAAAATTTGTAATCTCGAACGCGAGTATTTTTAGGCTTATTTTAGGAGGTTTCCTCCTTTCCCCTTTAATACTTCTTAATAAGTTAAAATTACTGCCGTCCCCTTTATTAAGACCTGTAATTACAAAATTAGCATTTAAAGGAACTAAGGTTGATGACATAAATCAGAGAGCACAAGATTACGTTCATAAATACTTACCTAAAGTAATTCGACCTAATATGCTTTGCCAAATACAAAAGCACAAAGAGTTTGGCGATCATGTAGTTGTAGTTTCTGCGTCAATTTCTCCATATCTCAAAATTTGGTGCAAAGGCTTGGGTATTGAGTTAATTTGCAGTGAACTTGAGGAAAAAGACGGGTACTTTACTGGTTCATATGTTAACGGTGATTGCAGTGGTCAAAGGAAGGCAGATAGTATTAAAAATACAATTAACTTAGACTCCTTTGAGCAAGTAATTGCTTACGGCGATACTAAAGAAGATCACGCGATGCTCAAATTAGCACATGAAAGCTATTTTAGGGGTAAACCTTTTTCAGCAAATGACTGCTAACAAGCCAATAAACACACTCACTTCGTTCGCTGGGACGCATACACGCGGGGCGGCTTCGCCATTATGCCCCACATGTCTGCGCCCGTTATTGGAAAGTTATGCCCAATCAAGGAAGAATTTAGCTACATGAACTTGGTACTTTTTGACTTCGATAAAACTATAATAAATAGGGATACTGGCGCAGCGTACATGAAATTTATGCTTAGCCGAAATCCTTTACGTTTGCTCTTTTGTTTTTTGTCTTTGCCAATCTCTACGCCATTTCTGTTTCATGCGAGAACTAAACATGTAGGATTCTCGATACTTCTATGGTTAGCAACACTGGGAATCAGCGACAGAAAAATTATGCACCTGCGTAAGTTGTTTATCCGAATGTACCTCAGTGACAGTTCAACAATAATTTTCAACGACGCTGTCCAACAACTACTCTTACACTCTTCAAATACAGATGACGTAATAGTCGTGAGTGGTGCATCAGACTGGATGGTTAAAGCTGTCTTTGCTCAAAATCACCTTCCTAACGTAAGATTTGTCTGCTCTGAAGAAACTCGCTTTTTCGGCGGCATTATCAGTAAATTTCACTGTTACGCATCTAGAAAAGTAGAGCGAGTACGAGAACTTTTTGATTTAGAAAAATATGACTTAGTTATTGGCTACTCAGACAGTTCAGCCGATATACCAATGCTTAAACTTTGCAACAAGCGATATATTATCAACCCAAGTCCAAGGTGCTTTAGAAAGTTTACCAAGTCGTTTAATAAGGCAATGGCAGTTTTAAATTGGGCATAACAAACGCATAAACTCGCTCGCGGGCTCGCTGGGACAATAACACGTAGGCTCAGTCGCTTCGCTCCAATTTTAGCCTACGTGTTATTGCCCGTTATGCGGGCGTTGAATGTCCCTTGTTTGTCTAAAGCTGCCTTTAACATCGAGGAGATAAAAGTATGATACTTTTCTGCTCAGTATGACTGTTTTTTGTTTGGACAATACCTTTTTTGTCAATCTACAGTAATACCATCATATTAATATTCGGCAAATACACAGACTATTGGTATGGTTTGATCATGTATTGAATAGAGCACCGCTTGAACAAAATGGTGCTCTTTATACACTTAACGTTTAACCCGGAAACCACTACTGGTGGTAATGCACTGAAGTTTTACTCCTCTGTTCGTCTGGACATTCGTCGTATTGGCTCAGTAAAAGAGGGCGATGAAGTGGTAGGTAACGAAACCCGCGTGAAAGTAGTTAAAAACAAAGTGGCACCACCATTTAAACAGGCTGAATTCCAAATTATGTATGGCGCTGGTATCAGTAAAGAAGCAGAGCTGATTGATTTGGGCGTTAAGCAAAAGCTGGTTGATAAAGCCGGTGCCTGGTACAGCTATAACGGTGACAGAATTGGTCAGGGTAAAGCGAACGTGGTGAAATTCCTTAAGCAAAACCCGGATATCGCTAACGATATTGAAACCAAGATCCGCGCAGAATTACTGTTATCGAAAAATATTAAAGCCGACGACGTAGAGCCTGAAGACGCGCTTTAATATAACAGTGACATTTTTCAACACCCGTTGGAAACTCCCCCTATAAGCCTAACTTATAGTCTTGCCCATCCATTTGGATGGGCTTTTTTATGTGACAAATAAAATATTGGCATTCGTGGATCATAGGTTTACAGTAGACTCACATTTAGCAAGTTGTAACTGGTTGGTTTAATTCGATGTTTTGCGGTAGTCCCCGACAGTCAGGCTTTACACTGATTGAGTTAATTACGGTGATTATTTTAATTGGTGTGCTTTCTGTTACCGCCTTACCGCGGTTCGTGGACTTTCAGGACGATGCATATGCGGCATCTGTTCAAGGAACCGGTACGGCTTTTGAATCTGCGATCAAACTGGCTCATCTTAAATGGGCCGTCAGCGGTAACTCCGGGCCCGTGGATAATCTTGATTTGTACGGTAACGGTGAGAATCTTATGGACATAAATGTCAATGGCTGGCCTGCGCAGAGCTACCTGCCCTATGAAGCGAGTCCAATGCTGGATAATGCCTGGGATTGTACATCTGTCTGGAGCGCTGTGTTATTGGATGGATCGCCCACCGTTGCAGAGGATACTTCTGCCGATTATCAGGCAACTTATAATGCTAATACCTGTACCTTTTATCTGGTAGTGCAGCCTGGCTATTCGATATTCTATGACTCGAATACCGGCGAAGTGTCTGTAGATAGCACCCTTTAAATTTTTTCTTCGATGCCGGGAAATGCCTGTTTCCAGTTTTCTGGCACTTTACCCTGTAATACATACGAGTAAGCCAGTAATTCGGCAATAACATAATATAAAGGTTCAGGAATCGACTGACCGAGATCCAGGGTAGTCAGAAATTCGCTTAGGTAGGGATCTTCGTGAACCAGCACGCCATTCGCTTTCGCACTGGCAATAATCGCTTCAGCCAGATCATCATAACCCTTGGCGACAACCGTTGGTGCTTGTGACGGTTCGGCTTCATTATATTTAATGCCCACCGCGCGTTTGCTTTTACGGGTCATGCCTGTGTCTCCAGTATCTGATAGGGGCGGGTGGCCAGGGTATCCGGAATTTTGCCCAGTTGAAGCTTATGCTCTTCAACGGTTAAACCAAGTTGAGTAAAGCGTTTGAGTAAAAAAGGCAGAGTTACGCCGACTTTTTCCAATAACGCCTGATTCGACGAATAAATATCAAGATAAAGCTGTTCATCACGAATTTTCGCTTTAGTGAGCAGCTCTCCCTGTTCTCCGATATCCAGCTTCATCGTAAGGTGCCATTGCGTTTGAGCGGTATCGCTTTGTTGTTCTTGCTGGCGTTCCCGCTCGCGACGGATAAGCAGTTCAGCCGGCTTTTGCTGGGGTAATAGTCCGGGCAGCACATAATAAAAACTGTCATTGCCTTGTAGCGTTTGCTCCATATTACCAAGCTTGGCACTTTGATGCCCGGCAAGTAAGCCTTTAAGCTGCTTGAGCAGATTTTGCTGGTTGTCGATCTGAGCAAATTCTCTGACCTGACGCCCGGTAATTGAACCGAGCAGACTGTTTGGTGTATTACCTTTTGGTGCAGAAGTTCGCTGGCGGTTAAGCGCCTGATCGATATCTTCATGGGTTTTAAAGTGTCTGCCTAGCAATGACACCTGTAACAACTGAATAAGCCCGCTTAAAAAATTCTGTCCTGTCGGCGGTGATGAGAGCGTTAACGGCGACTGAAGCCATGCCGGTGACGTAAGTAGTTGTTTAAGCGCTGTACTTTGTTGAACTGAGTCGGTGCCGGTTTTTGCTGTCACCGGCTCAGAAGAGCCAGTGACTTCGGGCTTAATCGCTGACGATTCTGCGGTGGGCAGTTTGTTGGCCGTTGATAAATTGAGTTGTAACTGCTCAATCACCGAGTTAACGGGTTTGGCAAGGGCCGGGTTAGCACTAGCGAATTTTTGCAGTGTAGTGATAAGCACATTAAGGCTCGATTGCAACGAATCCGTGTTACTGACATTAATTCGATTGGCAGAGCGAATGAATTGCGTGAGCGCAGTTTTTGCCTCGGCGGGAAGCTGCTCCAGTTTATGCTTCGCAATACTTTCTACGTCTGACGGTATTACTGGCTTGCCTACTACGTTGTCCGATGCACCTGAACGCACTATTGCCTGCTGAGGCGGGCTGATATCCGCTTTAGGCGCTCCTGCTTTCGTCGACAATGAAAATGTTTGTTGAGTTGGTTGTCCTGGGTTCGATTGAAGCTCGGTTGCTAATGGCTTGATCGTAACCTGGGGGATGTTGCTAGCAGTCGTGCTTTGAATATTAAGTTGCCCCATTTGCTGAGGATTGACCTTGGGCGCTAATTGCGTGATAGCGGTGGTTGAATTTGTAGTAACGGCTAAAAGCTGAGTCTTGCTGCCGGTAATGGTTACTTCACTGCCTTTTATACTCACTGTTGCAGGGAGCATGGGACTCAATTGCTGAAATGACTTTGCTGCGGCAGGCGGGAGTGACTGAGTTACCCAACTTGCCAGTTTAGGCGGCTCCACGTTAAGTGGCATTTGCTGAGTCACTGCCTGAGTGAGTTTATTCGCCACAGGCGAATTCAACGGTACGTTAACCGTGCGAAGTGCGCTCGCTGGCGCATTTGATGACGGTGCAGACGCACTGGCTGGTGTCGTAAGTACCGATGATGACTGCGGAGTAATTTGTACCTGTAATTGATTTTGCCGTAATGAAACGGTTAGCGTTACTGTTGCCGGTAAAGCAGGTTTGTTGGTTAAGAGAGCAGATAATGAGGTTTCGCTCTGTTTGGCCGCTTTTGCTAACGGAATATCGATAATTAAAGGCCGCTCAGCACCGGCATTTACCCTTATTGAGGCATTGTCTTGCTGAATAACCGTGGCCTGTAACGTGACTGGTGTAGTCAACGTCCGGGATAATGCCGTCATTAGCGACTGAAACTGCGCCTGGGATACCTGTTGGCGAATAGTTTCCGGCGACAGCTTTAGTAAAGTTGGCAATGCCACTGAACCGGTATCCGGCGGCAATAGAGTCTTAACAGGGACAGGGGAACCCTGCGGCGGTTGAATCGGCGCTTCTGCCTGCAATCGCACCAGCAGAAGGTTCTCGGCGCTGGTAAGGCGTACAGCCGGTCTAACTTGCAGAAGCTGCTGGTTTGTGGCCATAAACACGCTGGTGTTACTGGCGGGTAACGCCCGGCTGCTTTTCGCCTGTTCGGCTGACGGCATTGATACCTGAGCTGCGGCTGAAACGTTAATCTGCGCAGGCTGTAAAACCTGAGCAATTCTGGCAATTGCCTGGCTTTTGGTTGTCACGTTCGCTGACTCCGCAGCGTTCACTCGACTGCTTTCGGCGCTTGCTTGTGGTGGCAGATTGGATGATTGCATAAGTCGTTATCGGCAGTCAGTTTCAACAGTTAAGTATAATGTCAATCGTGCCAAAGATTGAAATAGATCAGAAATTTGCCGATCCGCCCTTTTGGTAAGATGCGAAGCGGCTGGTTTATGATAGAATGCGGCGGATTTTTTTGCTAACAGAACGGGATGCATCTTGGCAGGACTTGCTGCAGACAATTTAACCTGTATTAAACGTGACAGAGTATTGTTTACTGACCTGTCGTTTTGCTTATCGCCCGGTCAGCTCATCTACCTGCGGGGTCCTAACGGCGCGGGTAAGACCAGTTTATTGCGGATCTTAACCGGTTTGTCGGCGCCCGAGAGCGGCCAGTTAATGCTCAATGAAGAGCCGCTGGATAAAGTGCGGGACAGATTTAATCAGCAACTGATCTACGTTGGCCACAAGGCTGGTATTAATGGTGCACTGACTGCCATGGAAAATCTGCGTTTCTGGTGTGCTCAACACAGCACGGATTTTAATGCGCAACAGGCCTATGAAGTGCTTGCCAGGTTAGGATTGGTCGGGCTTGAGGACGTGCCGGTAAGAATGTTGTCGGCCGGACAACAGCGCCGGGTAGCGCTTTCCCGTTTATGGCTAAAACAAGCGATTTATTGGATCCTTGACGAGCCTTTTACCGCGCTGGATACCGATGGCATTGAACTGCTCGAAACCCATATGCGCGAGCATGTTGCTAATCAGGGCGCGATTATTACTACCTCGCATCAGCCGCTTAGCAAGCACGCAGGCCCATTTACCGAGTTAGCGCTGGAGTATCGGTTATGAATACATTGATAAACGGTATCTTTAAGCGGGATATGGCGCTGGCTTTTCGACAGCGTTCTGAGCTGGCCCAGCCGCTGATGTTTTTGCTCATGGTTATCACGCTTTTTCCCCTCGGCATTGGGCCTGGGCCGGTAACGCTGCAAAAGATAGGACCAGGCGTAATCTGGATAGCAGCGATTCTCTCCTCCCTGCTGGCCATGGAGCGCCTGTTTCGTGATGATTTCTGGGATGGATCGCTGGAGCAGTATATGCTGAGTGGGCAATCCGTGGCGGCTATAGCCGCGGTTAAGGTGCTGGTGCACTGGTTAGTGAGCTTCTTACCGCTGGCACTTTTTTCACCGTTACTGGCACTATTTTTGAACCTGACGGTCGATATGTATATCGCCTTAATGCTAACTCTGTTGCTGGGCACGCCGCTATTGTCGCTGGTTGGGGCAATAGCAGTAGGGTTAACGGTAGGTTTACAACGTGGCGGTGTCTTGTTGGCGCTCCTGTTAATACCGGTGTTCATTCCGTTATTGATATTTGCCACCTCGGCGGTAGATTCTGCCGCGCTCCAATTACCTTACCGGGCACAACTTGCTATTATTGGCGCCATGCTAATGCTGGCGATGGCATCAGCCCCCTTTGCAATTGCTTATGCACTTAAAGTGAGTCAAAACTGATGTGGAAGTGGTTACATCCGTATGCAAAACCTGAGCGAGCGTATCAACTGTGCGTAACGCTTCAGCCCTATTTTCTCTGGCCGGGTATCCTGTGCTTAATCGCCGGCAGTATCTGGGGGCTGGCCTTTGCCCCCCAGGATTACCAGCAGGGTGATTCTTTTCGGATTATCTATATTCATGTGCCTAGTGCCATTTTGTCGATGAGTACTTATGTGGCTATGGCGATTGCTGCATTGGTGGGCATTGTCTGGCAATGGCGAACTGCGTTCATGGCCATGATTGCCATGGCGCCTACTGGGGCGGTTGTTACCTTTATTGCGCTGTTTACCGGCGCGGCCTGGGGCAAACCCATGTGGGGGACCTGGTGGGTCTGGGATGCCAGACTCACGTCTGAACTCATTCTGCTATTTCTTTACCTTGGTGTGATTGCCCTTTATGGCGCGTTTGAAGATAAACAGCAGGCGGGTAAAGCGGCAGGAGTAATGGCTCTGGTTGGTGTGGTGAATGTGCCCATCATTCATTATTCGGTTGAATGGTGGAATACCCTGCATCAGGGCGCGACGATCAGTAAATTTGATAAACCTTCCATTGCGCCTGAGATGCTGTGGCCATTATTGATCGCTTTGCTGGGTTTGGCCTTATTTATTGCAGCAGTGACCGTAATGCGTATGAAAAATGAAATCATTCGGCGAGAATATCACCGCCCCTGGGTGAAAGATCTGGCGGCGCGAGCGCTCGGAGATGACCATGCAGTTTGATAGTTTACAGGACTTCCTGGCCATGGGCGGCTATGCCCTCTATGTGTGGCTGTCGTTTGGTGTGTCTTTACTGGCGCTTGTGTGGGTCGTTATCGACAGTGCCAGCACCCATAAAAAGTTGTTGCGCAATGCCCGCGAAGAACAAGCGCGCCAAGCCCGAATTGCGGCGGCGCGAAAGGCCCAGGCATTGCAATCTGAATCACAACAGACAGGTAGTTAAGCAGTATGAATCCAAGACGACAAAAACGACTCGCTGCCGTTGGTGGCATAGGTTTACTGATTGTTGGTGCGATCACGCTGATGCTATTCGCATTAACCGATAATATCGATTTGTTCTACACGCCCTCAGAAATTGTCGAGGGTAAAGAAGGGGTAAAACCTACGGTCGGTCAGCGCCTGAGAATTGGTGGCATGGTGGTACCGGGCACCGTGAGCCGGGATTCAGAATCATTGGCGGTGAGCTTTAATCTTATCGACACCGGCCCGCAGGTAACGGTACGTTATGCTGGCATTCTGCCTGATTTGTTCCGTGAAGGGCAGGGCATTGTTGCTACCGGCGTATTACTGGAATCTGGCGTTATTGAGGCCGAAGAAGTACTGGCTAAACATGACGAAGAATACATGCCGCCAGAGCTTGCCGAGAAGATGAAAGGCATTAAGCATGTTAACCCCAATCAAGGAAATACAGGCTCGTGATCCCAGAAATAGGTAATATTGCCGTCGCCCTGGCGCTGGTTGCTTCCATTTTATTGTCGGTCTATCCGCTATGGGGCGCGTTTAAAGGGCACAATGCCATGATTGGCACCGCACGTCCTTTGGCCATTGCCATGTTTAGTTTTACTGCCCTGGCATTTGGCTGTTTAGTCTATGCATTTGTTACCGATGACTTTTCGCTTAATTATGTTGCGCAGAATTCTAACAGCCGTTTACCAGTGTACTATAAGGTCACGGCTGTCTGGGGCGGGCACGAAGGTTCGTTTTTACTCTGGGTACTGATGTTGTCATTGTGGACGGTGGCCGTGGCCCTGTTTAGCCGCGGTATTCCGCAAATCATGATTGCGCGGGTACTGGCAGTGCTTGGCATGGTATCCGTGGGTTTTTATTTGTTTATTCTGCTGACGTCTAATCCTTTCGACAGCATGCTGCCTTATTTCCCGGTGGACGGCCGGGATTTGAATCCGTTGCTGCAGGATTTTGGCATGATCATTCACCCGCCTATGTTGTATATGGGGTATGTCGGGTTTTCTGTGGCGTTTGCGTTTGCGGTGTCTGCGCTGCTTTCCGGGCAGCTGGACTCAACCTGGGCAAGATGGTCCCGTCCCTGGGTGATTGCCGCCTGGAGTTTCCTGTCGGTAGGCATTGCGCTCGGGAGCTGGTGGGCCTATTACGAACTTGGCTGGGGCGGCTGGTGGTTCTGGGATCCGGTAGAAAACGCTTCCTTTATGCCTTGGCTGGTGGGTACTGCGTTAATGCATTCCCTGGCGGTAACTGAGAAACGTAAAGCGTTTAAATCCTGGACAGTATTGTTGGCGATTGCCACCTTCTCGTTAAGTTTATTAGGTACCTTCCTGGTGCGTTCCGGGGTGATAGTATCGGTGCACTCCTTTGCCAGCGACCCGGCTCGTGGACTCTTCATCCTGGGTATTCTGGTGTTATTGACCGGCTTCAGTTTAGTGCTTTATACGCTGCGTGCGCAGCAGTTAAAAAGCCCGGGCCGTTACCAGCTATTCTCCCGTGAAGTATTGCTGATGGGGAATAACGTGTTCCTGTGCGCAGCAACTCTGGTTGTCCTGTTAGGAACGCTGTTGCCTTTGGTGCATAAGGAACTTGGACTAGGGTCTATTTCCATCGGTGCGCCGTTTTTTAATCAGATGTTCACGCTGCTGATTGTGCCCTTTGTATTGTTTCTGGGCCTTGGGCCACTGACCCGCTGGAAACACCAACCGGCCTCTCAGGTACAAAAAACGTTATTAATTGCCTTTGGCCTAAGCGTAAGTGCTGGGGTGTTAATCAACTTTACCTACGATGCACCCACTTACATGGCGGCGCTGGGACTGGTGCTTAGCGCCTGGATCCTGATTACGACGACCCTGGAAGTAGTACAAAGAGTGTCTGCCATGGATACCAGTCTGAGTGCTTTCGAACGCTTACGTAAGCTCACGCCCAGTCATTGGGGCATGATCCTTGGTCACCTGGGCTTTGCGGTAACGCTGATTGGCATCACGCTGGTAAGCAATTACGAAGTGGAAAGAGACGTTCGTATGATGCCCGGCGAGTCTGTCACCTTGTCTGGGTATGAATTTGCCTTCCGTAAGGTAGAGCAACGCACCGGGCCGAACTATACCGCCGATGTGGGGATTTTTGATGTATATGAGTCGGGTGACAAGCTGGTACATCTTGAGCCCGAGAAACGCCTGTATCTGGTGCAGCGTATGCCGATGACAGAAGCCGGGATATATTCGACTATCTTCAGGGATCTGTTTATCGCTATGGGAGAGCCGCTGGACGATGGTGCCTGGGCGATACGGGTTTATATCAAACCCTTTGTTACCTGGATCTGGGCCGGAGCCGTCATAATGGCTATTGGCGGAATATGTTCGATGAGTGATAAACGTTATCGTATGGCCAAAGTTGCTAAAGTGCGCGCTGCGGTGAGTGGTGTAGCAACCGGCGGGGAGGCTAAAGCATGAAAAAGATAATGATTTTTGGCGTGCCGTTGCTGGCCTTTCTGGTGTTGGTGGTGTTTTTGTTCAGCGGTTTGTTTTCTGATCCCAGGGAGCTGGATTCTCAGGTAAAAGGCAAACCTATGCCGGCTTTTTCGTTGCCGGACCTGATGAACCCGGAAACGACCTATACGCCTGAGGTATTCAAAGGGAAGGTGACTTTACTGAATGTGTGGGGCGTGTGGTGCGTGACCTGCGCCGTGGAATTGCCTTATCTGACTGAGCTCACTGAACAGGAAGGGATCAGCATCGTTGGTTTATATTTTGATCAGGATCTTGATCCGGAGTTTGGTACCAAAACCTTAAACCGGGTCCAGCAGGAAGTTGAAGAGATCACCAACCGCTTTGGTAACCCTTATCAGTTTCATATTTTCGATGTGTACCGTGATACGGCACTGGACCTGGGTGTTACCGGCGCGCCAGAGCATTTTCTTATCGACCATAACGGTGTGATCCGTATGCATCATATCGGTGATATTAACGAACGTGTCTGGAACAATAAGGTAGGCCCTTTATACGCGCAGTTGCAACAGGAAATGGCGCAGGAGAATAGTGCTGAATGAAAACAGTAATTCTGACGGTCTTATTACTTATCTCTGCTTCGGTTGTGGCGACTGAAGATAGCTATGAGTTTGATACGCCGCAGCAGCGTCAGCTGTTTTTGTCGCTCACCGAGGAGCTGCGCTGCCCTATGTGTCAGAACCAGAATATTGCCGATTCTGACGCCATGATTGCCCATGACATGCGTCGTAAGGTGTATAACCTGGTGAAACAGGGTAAAACCGGTGATGAAGTCATTGACTACATGAAAACCCGCTATGGCGATTTTATCAGCTATAAGCCCCCGGTAACGCCGGTGACAATGTGGTTATGGCTGGCGCCGGTGTTATTCGCCTTGCTGGCGTTTGTGATAGTTATTGTTCGACGGAAGTCGACTCCGCCGGAAGACATGGCCGCCAAGCTGGCCAAAGCTGAGGCGATGTTAAAGCAGGGTGATAAGTAATGTCGTGGATGTTTATTGGGGCTGTCGTTGCACTGATAGCCATGTTGATCCTGCTGGTGGTTTTACCCTGGTTAAAGCAGCGTCCGGAACAGGAAAATCTGACCCAGGCTAACATTGCTGTGGTTAAAGAGCGTTTAAAGGAATTGCAACGCGAAGTCGACGAGGGCTTGCTCAGTGAGCAGGATATGCGTCAGGCCAGTGATGAAATTAAAATATCGCTGGTAGAAGAGCAACAGGCAGAATCTAAAGGATCGGCAAATGCTTCTTTTGTACTGGCTTGTGGCGCGTTGCTGGCCTTGCTGGTTGGTGGCTTTGCATATTTTAAAGCCAGTAATATTGATCATTTGCAGGACGCGCAGGCAGCGCTTGATGCGTTACCCAAGCTCAGTGCCAAGCTGGCTGATGGTCAGGGCGAAAACTTTACCCCGCAGGATTTTCAGCAGTTGACGCTGGCTATCCGCAAGCGTCTGCAGGAAAACCCTGAAGATGGTCAGGGGTGGATGTATCTTGGTCGTATATGGATGGCTCTGAGTCAGACAGAAGAAGCTTACGCGGCGCTGGAGAAAGCACTGCATTTCTCGCCTGATGACGAGAACGTGCGCATGACTTATGCTCGTGCACTGATGATGAGTGATGACAAAGCCCAGCTTGAAAACGCCCGGCGTTTATTAGCCTCATTGATTGATGGGCAACAACAAAATGATAACCTGGTACTAATGCAGGCAGTTGTGGCAGGCCGGTTAGGCGATAAGGTACTATTGGCTAATAGTCTTGCCAGGCTGGAGGGGAAGCTTCCTGCTGACAGTCCTATCGCCATGCAGTTAACTGAAAGGTTGGCCAGTTTAAATGGAGAGCAACCAGCAAAAGCAACTGTTACCGGTTTCAACCTGACTGTGGAAATCACTGAAGAGCTGGCAACCAATCTGCCGGATAACGGGTTTTTGTTTGTATTTGCCCAGGATGCCAACAGTGATAACCGGATGCCCGCAGCGGTGTTAAGGTTACCCTTAGATAATTTACCGTTAACTGTAACGTTAACCAGCGAGAATGCCATGGCGCCTAATTATTCACTGGAGCAGCTTTCGACAGCCCGCCTGATTGCCCGTATTTCAGCCGATCAGGAAGCGCCTGCTCAACCAGGCGATCTTGAAGGCACGATGGAGACTGCAGTGGAAAACGGTAAAGTTATCGATCAAACCATCGTAATCAACAAGGAATTAATGTGACATTATCTATGCGTCGCTTTTCGTTATTTCTCCTTTTCTCAGGCGCTTTGTTTCTTTCAGGCTGCGCCAGCAATAATGCCGAGCAGCAGGCTCAGGCCAATTCGCCGGCTAATTCTGCCAGTACGTCGCCTGACTACTCTGATCCGCGCGACCCGCTGGAGAGTGTTAACCGCGTTGTGTGGGATTTTAACTGGGAAATCCTCGATAAGTATTTGTTGCGTCCAGCGGCAACCACCTACGTGACCGTAGTACCAGGTTTTGCCCGAACTGGCCTTTCTAATGCGGTAGAAAACCTGGCCGAACCTGCCAATATGCTTAATAACCTCTTGCAGGGTAAGGTGGGACCTTCTTTTGATAGCTTTACCCGTTTTGTTATTAACTCGACGGTTGGTGTAGCGGGTTTCTTTGATGTTGCAGGTGCTATGGGTTTACAACGGCAGGAAGAAGAGTTTGGCGAGACCCTCGGTAAGTGGGGGGTAGGAAGCGGGCCGTTTTTGATGTTGCCCGCCAGAGGGCCCAGCGATCCGCGCAGCTTTACCGGGGATATCGTGGATAACCTCTATTTTCCAATGACACTAATGACAGGTAATCTTAACGTATTAAGGTTTACTGTTGGCGCACTGGAGGCTCGTGCTCAGTTGCTGGGCCAGGAAGGTCAGATTGAAAACGCCAGAGATCCTTACGAGCAGGTTAAAAACATTTATTTTCAAAACCTTGAGTTTCGGGTAACGGATGGTAAGAACCTCGATGCGCAGCCCGATGAGGAAGAAGCCGAAGAGTTCGACGAATTTGAGGCATTGTTTGATGATGTGGATCTGGAAAGTGAGCCACTCGATGAGGCAGTGGACAACTAGAAAGCTAAAACAAAAGGCGCGTTAAGCGCCTTTTGTTATTTTAAGGGTTAATAGCCCTGTGGGTTTTGTGATTGCCAGTGCCAGGCATTTTCACACATATCCTCGAGGGTTTTCTGAGCGTTCCAGTTAAGCTCGGTAGCCGCTTTGGTGGGGTCTGCATAGCAGGCTGCTACGTCGCCTGAACGACGCGGTGCAATCTTGTAGTTTATAGCCTTGCCGCAAGCTTTTTCAAAGGCCTTAATCATTTCCAGAACAGAATAACCCTGCCCGGTACCCAGATTATAAATATCCAGTCCCATATTCAGGTCAAGACGTTCGATGGCTTTCAAATGGCCATTAGCTAAATCTTCTACATGGATATAATCGCGAACTCCGGTGCCATCCGGTGTGTCGTAGTCATCACCAAAAACTGCTAATTGCTCAAGTTTACCGGAAGCAACCTGTGAAATATAAGGCATCAGGTTATTAGGAATACCATTAGGATCTTCGCCAATCTGACCTGAAGGATGCGCTCCCACTGGGTTGAAATAACGCAGTAACACGATATTCCAGGCTTCGTCTGACTGATACAGATCGGTCAGAATAGTCTCTACCATCAGTTTGGACATTCCGTAAGGATTCGTTGGCTGACCAGTAGCCATATCTTCTCTTAATGGTAGCGAAACCGGATCGCCATATACAGTGGCAGATGAACTGAAAACAATACTCTTAACGTTGTGCTTACGCATTACATCACACAGCGTGACAGAGCCGTAAACGTTGTTTTCATAGTATTCCAATGGCTTCTGTACCGATTCACCAACGGCCTTCAAGCCGGCGAAGTGAATCACGGCATCGATGTCATGGTTTGAGAAAACCTCATCGAGCTGTTCAGTGTTACGGATATCACCCTGTACGAAGGTGACGGCTTTACCGGTTAAGGCTGACACGCGCTTGAGGGATTCCTCTGAGGCATTACTGAGGTTATCAAATACCACAACCTGATAATCCGCTTCCAGTAATTGCAGTACGGTATGGCTGCCGATATAGCCAGCTCCACCGGTGACAAGTATTGTTTTCATTGCTTATCCTTGTGTGACAACGATTCTAAATATTTGGCGCTTAACGAGTATTGTACAGGTTTCACAATAATGGGATATAGCAGGAAAACCAGCAATGCCCATAAAAGCGACGTCCAGTCGGCTGCAACACGAAGGAGTAGTGCAAACGCCGGTACAATCACCAGTAGTTTAAGAATGTTCAGTACGGTCTTTTCAGGAACCGTGAGTTTTTTGGCCGCTCGTTCCAGCCGGCGCATTCGTTCTGCCAGAGGCAGGCCAGCTAAACCAGGAATATTGCGCGTCGAAAAATATAAATGCATATAGTGCTCTTAATAAAAAACCGCCGGGACATGACGTCACGGCGGTTATTGTATGGCAATCAGCCAGTGTTTAAAACACAGGCGTCACTATTGCGCCTTTTCTCCAATACCGGCTTTTTCCCAGAATCGGGATTTAAAGCTCATCAAGCCAATCACAATTGCAATGGCAATACTAAACAAGGCGATCTGAAGATACAGGTTTGGCATTTCCTGCACGTTCTCAGGGTCAAAGTTTCCTGAAAGCAGGCCCGCGATAATATTACCAATAGAGTAGGTGAGTACGAATACGCCCATCATTTGACCCGCAAAACGCTTAGGTGACAATTTACTTACGGCACTTAGTGCTACCGGGCTAAGGCAGAGTTCGCCCACGGTATGCAGGAAGTAAGTAGTTACCAGCCACATAGGGGCTACTTTAAGTCCTTGGGCCGCATATTGAGATGCCATAAACATGACCAGGAAGCCTGAAGCCATAATCACAATACCGATTGCACACTTAATGGTGTAAGAAGGATCAATCATGCGTTTGGCAAGGTTAATCCAAAGTGCTGCAAAAAACGGCGACAGAATAATAATAAACAGTGAATTAGAGAGCTGGAACCACACGGTAGGGATAGCATCCATACCAAACCATGATGTCAGCCATGAGCCACTTTCCAGTGCGCGATCGGTATAGTTTTGAGCGAATAAATTCAGTGAAGAGCCGGCTTGTTCGAAGCCTGACCAGAAGCATGCAGAGGCAACACAGACTAAAAACAGGGCCCACATACGTTGCTTTTCATTATCGCTTAACTCACCTTTAAAATAGATGAAACCGAAATAAACAAAGAAAATGGCGGTGAAAATAATAGCGACTTTTTCGGCAAGAGCGACGGGCTCGATAACGATGGTGCCCATATGTGCCAGGATAATGACCACAATGGCTGCTGCCAGCACACCGAATACACTTAGCCAGGCACGCTGTTTCGCGGCACCGACATATGGGTTTGCAGGTTCAACCGACTCTGCAGCTAAAGAACGGTTACTAAAGTAATACTGAACGAGGCCAAAGCCCATACCCACTGCAGCGGCGCCAAATGCATAGTGCCAGCCCCAGTTCTCCTGCAGGTAACCTGTGACCAGATACGCAATCAAAGAACCGATGTTTATGCCCATGTAATAAAGGGCATAGCCACTGTCCCGGCGGCTATCGTCGTCACCATATTGCTGACCAACCATGGCTGAAATGTTTGGCTTAAGTAACCCTGTACCAGTGGCAACCAGAATAAGTCCGACAAAGAAAAGGTTTTGCAGGTCGACAGCCAGTACAATGTGTCCGGCGAAGATAATTAAACCGCCGTACCAAACGGCTTTTTTACCGCCAATCAGACGGTCAGCAAACCAGCCGCCGGGTAAGCCAAGAAAATATACCGCACCGGTGTACAGGCCATATATGGCGCCGGCTGATGCTACGGTGAAGCCCAGGCCTTGTGTTTGCAAGCTGGCTGTCATGAACAGCACGAGCAGAGCACGCATGCCATAGTAGCTCATGCGCTCCCACATTTCGGTAAAAAATAACGTTCTCAGACCCTTTGGATGGCCGAAAAAACTGGTGTCGTTAGAAGTTTTTGTTGTCACAACAGAGTTCCATATAGTTTTTATTTAAATTTATTATCGTCTGGGTGCACTGTCTGCAGGCAGGAGCTGCTCGTACACTGGTTATCTCTCTTATACTAGAGGATGATTCCCGACACAAGCTGCCGAAGTTAAAGCGCTGCTCGTGGCGGGGAATCGGTTATCATCTGATTGTAGCGTTTGACTTACAACTCTTTGATAGTGGCGATGATAATGCGGCCCGCTATGAAGGCCATTATTAGTAAAACGCCAATTAATACAAGATTATAGATTTTTCTTGGGTAAGCAGCTTCGTCTGGCAAAGTGGGCGACTCGATGGTGACCAGGTGCTGTATTTGCTGATAAGTGTCGACCCGTGCATTTTCAAGAGTCATCAGTGATGAACCATATGCCTGCATGGCAAGCTCGGCCTGAACCTGTAAATTGGAATACTGTGCCATCAACTGATTAATCGATAATTTTGCGTCCCCATTTTGTGCGTCACTGATTTTCGTTTTCTGACTGCTAATCTGTTCCTCCAGAGCTCTGATTTGACGCTTAAGGGATATTATTTCTGGCGCAGAGTCAGACATAATGCTCTTTAATGTATTCAGTTCTGCCTCTTTTTGGGCCAAAGTCGCTTCTAATGAGAAGGCAATTTGTTGAATGGCAGCGCCTTCCGCATTAGGGTCTAGCACGTTGTACTTGGTTTGAAAACTTATCAGAGCCAGTTTGGCATTTTGCAGTTTTTCCTCAACGATGTCGTGTTCACTCTGAGCAAAAGCTAAACGGGATTTAGCAAGGTTATTACTGATCTCATTAATAAATTGTTCAGCACGCTTAACAATCGTTTCGCTAATCAGCTGAGCATAGGCAGCGTCATACGCTCTGGCAGAGAGTTCGATTACACTCGTGTTGGAATCGATAACCACTTCTGTGTTAGCGAGGTAATATTCGAGAAAGTCTTCTTCGCTGTGATTCGAGGCGAGCCTACTAATAAAATCTCCTGCTGAAGAGGTGTAGTGCTCACGCAGTCCGATAGTCTCATCAAGATAATGGAGCATGTCGGCAGACTGCACGAAGGCAACAACCAATTGGCTATCATTAGCACTGGCGACCCCGGTTACGCCGCTCATCAACATGGATGATGGATCGAAACTGCTAGCGCCATCAGATGATTTAACCACAAGCTGACTGGTACTTTCGTACTTAGGTGCCGCAATCAACGTTAAATAAAGCGCGTACACTAGCCAGGGTATGATAACTAGAAGAATAGGGCGCTTCTTAAGTTGAGTAGTAATATTGTTAAGCACTTGATTCATGTTTCTGCTCATTTATTCCATGTAGGCTGCGATACCTTCTTCAAGGTCACTGTAGTAATTGAGTTGGCCGTCTTCAATGATGATCGCCGAAGTACAAAATTCCCGCACCTGTTCCATTTCGTGGCTGACCATTATAAGCCCGGCTTCTTTAGCTTTGACTTCCAAAGCTTGCCTGGCCTTGCGGCGAAATTTAGGGTCACCAACCGATGTTGCCTCGTCTATAAGATAGATATCGAAATGAATATTAATGCAACAGGCAAACACCAGTCTTGCGCGCATACCTGACGAATACGTTTTTACAGGTAAGTCGAAACGTTTACCAATTTCGGCAAAGTCCTGCACTGCCTCTTCGTAAGTTGCCAGGTCTTTTACATCATTAATACGCGCTATAAACCGGGCATTTTCGCGACCGGTCATTTGCGGATGTACCCCGGTTGCCAAAGCAACCGGCCATGACATAGATTTATTGGTATAAATCTGGCCTTTATCAGGATATTCACTTTTGGCCAGCATGCGAAACAGAGTCGACTTACCAGCCCCGTTTTTCCCCAAAATAGCAACGTTATTCTCAGTGGGAAAATCAAAGTTGAGGTTTCTGAAAATATACTGAGGGCCCAGCCGGCTGGGATATGACTTGGTTAGATTAATTAAGCGTATAGTCATCGGGATAACAGGCCTTTCCAGGTCAGATGGTACAATGATACGGCAAAGAAAAACGTAACCAGTGTAAATTCAATGGTGTAACTAACGCTGACACCATAGCTTCCATAAGATTCATAACAGGCGTATCGAGCCAGTTCTATAAAATGAGCAAGCGGATTCCAGTCCAGCCAGTGCCAATATTGTTTAGGAATATCCTGCAAACTGAAAAATACGCAGGAGATAAAAAACAAAGGGCGCGTAAGTAATCCTACGACTTTTTTTACTTCCGGGACGTACGATGAAGCGATCCCGAGCAGACAACTCATACTGATTGTCATGAGCCATAAGAGATGAAAAAGTAGTATCAACAATAACGGATCATGAATTTTTAAATCTACTTCCATCAAATAAACCGTAAGTAAAGATAAAATTACGACAATGACCTTTATGGTGTACTCAACAAAAGCCGAGACCAGTAGTCCGGATATGGGTTGGACCTGTCGAAAAGCATAGAGAGGTTTATTTTTATTGAAAGCACCAGCGACTTTTGGAAAAGGTTGGAGGAAAGATTGTATTCCTATCATTCCGATCAGCATAAACATAAAGACTGGAATTCCGTGAACATCATCTCCGCCTAAAAAACTTCTGGCATAAGACAAACCGAAGATGAACAGGAAGGGCTCTAAAAAGCCCCAGGCTAAGCCTAACTTATCGTTGAATTGCGAGCGCAACTCTCGCAGGAAAAGTGCAAAACAAACACTTTTCCATACTTTGAGTTGAGAGCGAAATGAGACGCTTACAATATCTGACATTAGTTCAGCGCTACGTTGGCCGCCACAGCAATCTGGTAAATAATCTGAGTGATATCTTTGACTGCCTGCAACGTTTTGGCATCAACCCGTGGTAATACGATCACCTGGTCGCCTGCTGCCACGTCTGAGTTATCATCAACGTCATAGAAGTCAACCATACCATTGGCACGGATAACCAGGATGCGGGCATCGTTAGCTCTCTCGCTAAAGCCTCCTGCCCAGGCTACATAATCTGAAAGATCTGCATCGGGATTAAATACTACCGACTGAGGCATTAATACTTCACCACCAACGTGGACCAGATCGGTTTTGGCTGGAATTACGATGGTATCGTTTTCTTCCAGCAGAATGTCGGCCACATTATCGTTTTCAGAGATAATCACTTTACCGAGCGGCTTCACCTGACGGGCTCTGGCAATAAAGTCGGTTACTAGCTGTGCTTCCTGAACCCGAATAGAGCCTTCGCCGGTAGAGCGTACTGGCGCCGTATAGATGCTTCGCTCCAGGCGATCTAGCGCCTGATTGATAATCAACTGTTGTTGATCAGCAACACTTTCACGTAGTAAATACACGTTTTTAAAGTCTGCCAGGTTAGGATCGATTTCAATATTGCTTAGCACCTGGTGCAATCTGGCGCCTTTAGACACCATTACTCTTGAGGCACCGCGGAAACTGCCTGCTACGTTAATCGGGTAAATTTGTACTTCATAGTCGTTTTTGAATTCGACATGATCGCCGGGACGCAAGCTGAATTGTTTAAAATCAGTTAGTGGGGCATAGCGGGCAAACTGAGCGCCGTCACGAAGGCCGCTTACTGATACATGGCTGATAAAGTCGCCGGGTTTTGCGTAATCGACCAGCGCTTCACCGGTTAAATCTGAAGGTTTTAACTCAAAGGTGAAGCTGTTTCTAGCCCCTTCGCTCACTGTAATGGTTGGGCCAATAGGGCGAACCAGAATGACGTCTTTATCCTGAAACGAAATAGCCGGTAACTCGCCATCTGTAACAAAGTTATATAAATCAATTGAGTGGACTACTTCACCGGCTCGTAAAATATCGATTTTGCGGAAACTACCACGCAGGAAATCAACCCCGCCGGCACGTTTCAGAAAATAAAGCGGGCTATCTGTTGCCTGACCGGCATACTGCCCAGGCCTTAATACCGGCCCTGATACGTAAACCGATACTGGTGTGGCCGTCAGTAAGTTCACGTAAACATTTACATCATTGGTATATACCTGTTTGATGCTGCTTGTGACTGTGGCATTAACCTGACTGGATGGAACGTTTAACAGGTTAACCGGGCCAATATTGGGAATAAAGATATTACCCTGGCTATCAACGGTTGCGACATCGGAATAATCCACCGCGCCCCAAAGCCAGATTGAAACTTGATCGCCGGGTGCAACCAGGTAATTAGGGTTTACCGAGTTGGTGCGTTCTGATTCAAAGCCCCCGACAAATAAGTTTGCTGCAAAAGGCGGGTTCTCCATGGCTTCCTGCAAAGGAAAAACCATATCCATAGTGGGCTCTCCTGGTAATACCAGACCATTGCGCGGCTGCGTACTATACTGGCCGGAGCTAGGCCTTGTACCCGTCTGACTGTTGCCTTGCAGGGTAGGGGATGCAGACAGCTGTACCGGACTAACGCCTGAATTGCCGGCGCTGGCAGCAGCTGAATTATTGGCCCCACGTTGACTCAGTTGCTGTTGAATTTGTTGAATTTGCTCAGCTGTTTGTGCCTGGGCGTTACTGAAAGCAGATAGCGATAAAGCCGTAAGCGTTAACCAAATAGAGATACGCATAAGCGAATTAAACCTTTATAGGGTGTTACTAAAAACCAACGCTGGGTATAGCAGCCAGTACGTTTGATTGTTACAGATGGGACGAATTTCCGTTGATCCTGAACGCCCCTGACGTTTCAGCCGATAACATTGGTTACCCATAGCAGAGATATAACCGTCGGAAACTGCGTAGCTATTTCCATCAATCACAATATCTTCATTGGCATTGATGTTTAACTCTGGAATAGCTTTTGCTTCACTTTCCTGTATACCAGTACCTGAATCGCTAAGGTGATGCGTAAAGCTTGGATTAACCAGCGGCAGATTGGCTTTGACACTCTGAGGTTGTGACACACATCCCAGCATTGTCATAGTGCTGAAAAGTAGAGCGGATAATATAACTTGTCTTCTCATTGCCTGACTGTAATACGTCCATTTAAAAAGTGGTCGTAGCATAACATAACCGAGCAAAAAGGCATGCACTGATTAACAGCCTGCTTAAACTCTGAGCAGAAGCATTACCGGCTGTGTAAAAAATGTGCGTTTAAATTTAAATTTTATTGGGGGGGTAGTCAGTTATACTAATGTTTACTATTATATCGGGTGATTATAGTGACCTCTCCACGAAGCCTCAGGTGGCTGGTGTAGCCATGTATAGGTTCGGCGATATTCTCAACGGAGTTAGTGA
This sequence comes from Marisediminitalea oceani, assembly GCF_003731635.1. Classification (GTDB taxonomy): domain Bacteria; phylum Pseudomonadota; class Gammaproteobacteria; order Enterobacterales; family Alteromonadaceae; genus Alteromonas; species Alteromonas oceani. The sequence goes on from NZ_RCUA01000021.1 coordinate 26,895, forward strand.
GTAAATGGATTTTCCTGTTTGTAGTGTGGGCGTGAGAACACAGGTGGGTAAGGATTCTGTGGAGAAAAGTAAGGCATGATGGACTATCTGCAGTTTATTCCGTTATTTACAGCATTTTTTGTTGCATTGATTTTGCTGGTGGTGATGACACCCCTGGCCCATCAGTTTGGGCTTGTTGATCAGCCGTCATACAGAAAACGTCACAACGGCATAGTACCGTTGACCGGCGGTGTAGCTATTTTTGTTGCAGTACTCGTAGCCAGCGTACTAACAGACGTGTGGATGAAAAACAATCCGCTGTTTTTTACCGCTTCTGCCTTTATTGTGCTGCTCGGTATGCTCGACGACCGCTTTGACTTAAGTGCCAAGGGGCGCCTGGTTTGTCAGTTTGGCGTAGCGTCCATAATGGCGTGGAGTGCGCAAAACTACATTACTTCACTTGGTGACATTTTTGGCTTCGGTTCGGTTTATTTAGGCCTTGCCGGATACTTCTTTACGCTGGTATGCGTGGTAGGAGTCATTAACGCCATCAACATGATTGATGGTATCGATGGCCTGGCGGGCGGTATGAGTCTGGTTGTGTTGCTGAGTGTTGTTAGTTTGCTACTACTGTCAGACAACGGCGCTGCTATTATGGAGCCGCTGGTTATCATTGCTGCCATAGTGCCGTTTCTGGCATTTAACCTTAGCCTGAAAGGTTTTAAGGGGAATAAAATATTTATGGGTGATGCCGGCAGTATGTTTGTTGGCCTCACCATCGTGTGGTTATTGGTTGATCACACCCAGGGGCCCGGCGCTTCGCTACGCCCTATTACCGGCGTTTGGTTAATTGGTCTGCCCCTAATGGACATGGCAGCCATCATGTTCAGACGAGCCAGAAAAGGTCAGTCAGTGCTAAAACCAGACCGCAAGCACCTGCATAATATCTTTATGCGGGCAGGTTTTAGTCCTCGCCGTTCTTTAGTAGCAATTCTACTGATGGGCGCAGGATATTGTCTTATTGGTATTCTCGGTGAGGTTTATCAGGTTCCGGCTTACATCATGTTCTGGGGATTCATGGCGTTATTAGTGGTTTACAGTACTGCAATCATGAATATCTGGAAAATCATACGGTTTTTCCGGGCGGTAAAGCGCCGCCTGCTACCCGCATAAATTGCATCACAGTGGTGCATATTTGTTGTAAAATCCGGTACACTTCGCGTTACTGTCGATAGCCGGATTTTACCTTGACCCCCAACTTTTCAATTAAACACAGCAACTACCGGGTGCATGAAATTCCCGCCATTGTTGCTATGGCCGTTTACGAAAAGGACTGCGCGGACTGGGTTGACCAGGCAATTGTCAGCATTCGTCAGCAAACTTATAACGACTTTCTTTATGTCATTGTTATTGATGGTCATATCTCGCCTGAATTACTGGCTGTCATCATGCAGCACGCTGAGGAAGATGAACGTCTGGTGATCATTGAAGGTAGCGCCAACAGAGGGTTGGCAACCTGTATGAACTTCGCCATTGACTGGTCTTTGTCGTTAAAGCCGCAGTACTTTTTCCGCATGGATGCCGATGACATTTCCGAGCTAAACCGTCTGGAAAAGCAAATTACTTACCTGACCAAACATGCACACGTTGCCATTTTAGGTACCGGCCTGATTGAAATTAATGAGCAAAATCATCAGGTGGGGGCGAGGGTGATGCCACAAACCAATCGCCAAATTACCCGGCTGTTGCCGCGCCGGTGTACTATTAATCACCCCACCGTATGTATTCGCTACAAAGTGTTTACCGACGGCTACCGTTATGACGATGCACTGCATAATACTCAGGATTACTTTCTCTGGATTGAGCTCGCCGCGGCAGGCTACATTTTTTGTAATCTGAAAGATAAGTTGCTGCGCTTTCGGCGGGTTAATGATTTTTATAAGCGTCGCGGGCTGATAAAGTCATTAAATGAATTCAGAGCCCGCTTCCGGGCGATGCGCTGGCTTAATCGCCTGACTCCTTACAATCTCGTTTATGCCTGTATGGTATTAGGTCTGCGGATGATGCCATCGGGGGTTGTCAAAATGGCTTATAAGCTCGACAGGCACCTACTTGAAAAAATAATAAAGCATTGAAATTCGCGGCCATTATCATTCTGTTTCATCCTGAGCGACAAATTCTGCTCAACAACATCAGGTTGCTGGAGGCCGCTGGCTGGCAGGTGATAGTAGTGGATAATTCCCCACAAAGTCATCAGGGTTGGTTGTCATCTTCAGTCGAATTCAGGCATTGTCCTGAAAACGCTGGCATTGCTCACGCGCAGAATATCGGTTTGCTCTTAGCTAAACAGCATGAGTATGACTATGCCATGTTGCTTGATCAGGATAGCCAGCTTAGCGAACAGTTGTTGCAAACGGTAAAACTGCGGGTAGTTGAAGCTCAGACTCATTATCCGAATCTGGCCGCTTATGGCCCCTCTATTGTCAGTGAATTTGACGGTCAGGTTGTCCGTGCAAAAGTGCAACGCGCTGTACCCGATGAGCATGGCTTCCTGCACAGCAGGCAGATTATTGCGTCCGGAAAGGTCATTCCAATATCAGTGCTCGCTGAAATTGGTTTGATGGAAGATGCGTTATTTATAGATGGCGTGGATCATGAATGGTGTTGGCGGGCCAACCGTAAGGGTTACCGGATTATTAGTGATACACAGGCCTTATTACGCCATAAACAAGGTGAGTCCCGTAAGCGAATCATGGGAGTTACGTTTAAAGTTGGAAGTTCTGTCCGGCTTTACTATCAGTATCGCAATATCCTCATTTTATTGCGTCGTTCTTATGTTCCGTTTTACTGGAAAATCAGGAACTGTGTAGCCCTGCCAGTCAGATGGATAATTAATGGCTGGTTTTTAGAGCAACGCAGGGAACGTCGGCGCTATATGCGGCAGGGTCTCATAGATGGCTTAAAGAAGCGGTCGGGCCGTTACAAGGCAGACCAATAAGTTTTCTGTTGAGCCTGTAACGTCATGATGCTTTAATGTTTTAGTTTTATTATTAGATATGCCTGATTAACACGGGCACCGCTGAGTTTTAGAAGGAAGGGAACAAGTGAAGGTAACAGTCTTTGGAATTGGCTATGTGGGCCTGGTGCAGGCTGCAGTGTTAGCTGAAGTGGGCCACGACGTTGTTTGTGTGGATGTGGATCAGGCCAAGGTTGATAACCTTAAAAAAGGCCTTATCCCCATTTATGAGCCGGGCTTAACGCCGCTGGTCACCAGCAACTATGAAGGCGGCCGGGTAGACTTTACCACCGATGCCAAAATGGGTATCGAGCATGGAGAGCTGATTTTTATCGCTGTGGGTACGCCGCCGGATGAAGATGGTTCAGCCGATCTGAAATACGTGCTGGCAGTGGCGGAAACCGTAGCCACTCATATGCAAAATCATAAGATTATCATCAACAAATCTACTGTCCCGGTCGGTACCGCTGACAGAGTCAGCGCAAAGGTCAGCGAAACGCTGGAATCCTTAGGGAAAGCACTGACCTTTGATGTGGTATCTAACCCGGAGTTCTTAAAAGAAGGCGCAGCAGTTAACGATTGCATGCGACCAGACCGGATTATTATCGGCACCCAAAGTGAGAAAGCCGAGAAGAAACTGCGCGAACTCTACGCGCCGTTTAACCGTAATCACGACAAAGTTATCGTGATGGATATTCGTTCAGCAGAGCTAACCAAATATGCCGCCAACTGTATGCTGGCCACCAAAATCAGCTTTATGAATGAGATGGCCAACCTGGCAGAGCGGTTTGGCGCCGATATTGAGAACGTGCGTCGTGGTATCGGTTCTGATCCCAGAATTGGTTATCAGTTCATCTACCCGGGCTGTGGCTATGGTGGTTCATGTTTCCCCAAAGATGTGCAAGCGCTCATTCGTAGTGCAAACCAGGTGGGCTACCAGGCGAAAGTTCTTGAATCAGTGGAAGCGGTTAACTACACCCAAAAAGAAAAACTGTTTGAATATATTTCCGGCCATTTCGATGGCGACCTGAAAGGCAAGACTATTGCTTTATGGGGATTGTCGTTCAAACCGAATACTGATGATATGCGTGAAGCCTCCAGCCGCGTGCTGATGGAGCTGTTATGGGAACAAGGTGCTACGGTTCAGGCCTACGACCCTGAAGCAATGGAAGAAACCCAGCGTATCTATGGCAGTCGCCCGGATCTAAAATTAACCGGAACGAAAGAAGCAGCCCTTGATAGCGCTGATTTCCTGGTGATTTGTACTGAGTGGCAGTCATTCCGGGCACCGGATTTTGACTTAATTAAAGAAAAACTGAGCATTCCTTTAATTTTCGATGGCCGGAATTTGTATGATCCGAAAATCATGTCGGAATACGGATTGCATTACTACGCCATTGGTCGAGGACTATCAATAAAAGGACATAAACTATGAGTCAGGTAAAAAAAGCGGTTATTCCTGTAGCCGGCCTAGGTACGCGTATGCTGCCAGCAACCAAGGCAATTCCAAAGGAAATGCTGCCGGTTGTCGATAAACCATTAATTCAATACGTGGTTAACGAGTGTGTGCAGGCGGGTTTAAAAGAAATTATTCTGGTAACTCACGCCAGTAAAAACAGCATCGAAAACCACTTTGATACCTCTTTCGAACTTGAAACCACGCTGGAACAGCGGGTTAAACGTCAGTTACTTGAAGAAGTACAGGCTATTTGCCCGAAAGACGTAACAATCATGCACGTGCGTCAGGGCGCTGCTAAAGGTTTGGGTCACGCAATCATGTGCGCGCACCCTATGGTAGGTGATGCACCATTTGCGGTGGTTCTGCCGGATGTAATCATCGACGATTACGCCAGTAACCTGAAAAAAGATAATCTGGCTGACATGGTCGCGCGCTTCAATACCAGCCGGGTAAGCCAGGTAATGGTAGAGCAGGTACCACAAGAGAACATTTCCAAGTTTGGTATTGTTGACTTGGAAGGCGCAAGCATTAAGCCTGGTGAATCTGCCAAGATCCATGACATGGTTGAAAAGCCGCCACTGGAAGAAGCGCCATCTGATCTGGCTGTAGTGGGTCGTTACGTGTTGTCGCATGAAATCTGGCCGCTGCTTGAGTACACTCCGCCTGGAGCGGGTGGGGAAATCCAGTTAACCGATGCCATCACTTCACTGATGAAGGTTGAACAGGTTGATGCTTACTACATGAAAGGCAAGAGTCATGACTGTGGTAGTAAACTAGGCTATATGAAAGCTAACGTTGAATATGCGCTGCGCCATCCGAGCCTGGGCGACGAATTCAAAGAATATCTGGCCTCGTTAAACGGCTAGTGATATTCACAGAGCTAAATTGAAAAGGCCACTTCATTGAAGTGGCCTTTTTGTTATCAGGTAACTTATTGGTTTATTTTAAGTGTTTAACCAAACCTTGAACAACTTTTACGCTACCGGCAACGATCTCACCTTTATAAAGTGGGTCATTATTGCCGCTGAAATCAGTTACCAGACCGCCAGCCTCACGAACCAGCAATTCACCGGCTGCAATATCCCAGGGCTTAATGCCGCGTTCCCAATAACCGTCATGTCGGCCTGCTGCAACGTAGGCTAAGTCCAGTGCTGCACTACCAGCACGACGAATGTCACCACAGTCATGGAAGATTTTATTTAAGCGAATAGCGTAGTCTGCATATTGTGTTTTGTTTTTAAACGGTAACCCGGTAGCTAATACCGTTTCAGATAAATCACGGGCCTTGCTGGCGCGAATGCGATAACCGTTTAGCTGGGCGCCCTGGCCACGAGAAGCAGTGAACAACTCACCACGGATAGGATCGAAGACTACGCCCTGGTCGAGACGACCTTTATGCAGCAGTGCAATCGATACGGCAAAATGAGGAATGCCTTTAATGAAATTGGTGGTGCCGTCGAGGGGATCTATGATCCATTGGAACTCAGCGCTTTCGCCTGCGGTTTCGCCACTTTCTTCACCTAAAAAGCTATGCTCGGGGTACGACTGCTTAATTTTGTGAATAATTGCCATTTCGGCATCTTTGTCGATTTGGGTAACATAATCGTTTGCGCCCTTCGCCTGTTTTACCAGGTCGTCACGATTTTCAAAACCGCGGACAATAAGAGAGCCAGCCACGCGCGCAGCGCGCACCGCAATGTTCAGCATCGGATGCATAACAAAACCACCAATTGTAAAAGATCAAAAAATAAACGCCGCGGAGTTTACCAGTTCCACTTCACAATGCAATGCCAGCACAGACGAAATACGCAGCTAAGCGGTGAGAATGTGTAAGCGGTATGCTAAACTCTGCGCCATTTACAGCCGTACTCTTTTAAGCATGTTAGAAAATATCAGAATTGTATTAGTGAATACGTCACATACCGGCAATATCGGTTCTACCGCCCGGGCGATGAAAACCATGGGCTTAAGCAACCTGTATCTGGTTGATCCGGTAAGCCCGCCTGATGGCAAAGCCAGTGCACTCGCGGCCGGTGCCGGAGATGTATTAGCGAATGCTAAAACCGTGAGTAAACTGGAAGAAGCGGTGGCAGGCTGTGGCCTGGTTGTGGGGACGTCAGCCCGCTCAAGAACCTTAAGCTGGCCCATGCTGGAGCCACGCAGTTGTGGTGAAAAACTGATAAAAGAAGTTGATAACTACCCGGTGGCACTGGTGTTTGGTCGTGAAAACAATGGCCTCACTAATGAAGAGCTCCAGCAATGTCATTTCCATGTATGCATTCCGGCCAATCCTGATTACAGCTCGTTAAACCTGGCGGCTGCGGTGCAAACCCTGTGTTACGAAATACGTATGGCGTTCTTAAATAAAGATGCCATTCCAACCGAAGAAACAGAATATCCGTTAAATGATGATTTGGAGCGCTTCTATGTGCACCTGGAATCAACGTTAAAAAAAGTCAGCTTCATTAATGAAAATCACCCGGGCATTGTAATGACCCGCCTGCGCCGCTTATTTAACCGGGCTCGCCCGGAGTCCCAGGAGCTGAATATCTTACGCGGTATTCTGGCGTCAGTGGATAAATCAGCCGGGAAATAGCCATGTTCAGCCGAATGAAAGAAGATATCAGAGCGGTTTTTCACCGCGACCCGGCGGCGCGAAACGCTTTTGAAGTACTGACCAACTATCCTGGATTACACGCCGTTTGGTTGCATCGGATAAGTAACAAGCTCTGGCGACTGGAGTTGAAATGGCTCGCCCGCTCGCTATCGACTTTCAGCCGCTGGTTGACCGGCATCGAAATTCACCCGGGCGCCACCATCGGCCGGCGCTTCTTTATTGACCACGGCATGGGCGTGGTGATTGGCGAAACGGCTGATATTGGTGACGATGTCACCCTTTACCACGGCGTTACCCTGGGGGGAACGACCTGGAATGCCGGTAAACGTCACCCAACCCTGGAAAATAACGTTGTTGTTGGTGCAGGCGCCAAGGTGTTGGGGCCAATTACCATTGGTGAAGGCGCCAAAATTGGCAGTAACTCGGTTGTCGTTAAAGACGCGCCACCCGGAACCACAGTGCTTGGTATCCCCGGGCACATTCTGCAGCCAGCCAAAGAAACCGACACAGGTAAAGAAAAGCGCAATGCCATTGCTAAAAAATATGGCTTTGATGCGTACGCGGTGGCTTCTGACAATCCCGATCCAGTGGCCAATGCCATGGGCATTATGGTGGAGCATATCCACGCTATGGACGGTCGCATCGAAGAGCTGTGTCAGGTGATTCAGGGCATGGGTGGCGAGGTATCCAAGGAACGCCTGAGCGCGATGACCGCAGAAGACTTCGCCAGCACTGGTATTTCTCCTGTAGTGCCTAATTCGAAACAGGTGAGTCACGACGAATTCGATCCTCAGATCTGAGCATCCGACTCAATTGGCCTCCGAGTGCATCGGAAAACAGCGTAATACCTGAGTAAGGAGTAGGGTTTTATACTTGACCAATTTACTCGGGTATGGAACAATTTTGCCATTGTTCACTATCCGTATTTGGTTATGAAACTGACTTCAAAAGGCCGCTACGCAGTAACGGCAATGTTAGATGTGGCACTCCATTCCAAGCAGGGGCCGGTATCGCTGGCCGATATTTCTGCCAGGCAGGAAATTTCTCTGTCTTACTTAGAGCAGCTTTTTTCGCGCTTACGCAAAGAAAGTCTGGTACTGAGTGTGCGGGGACCTGGCGGCGGCTATCAACTGGGCCGGGAAGCAGAGCTTATCGCTATCGGCGAGGTGATCCGAGCGGTGGACGAATCTGTTGATGCTACGCGCTGTCAGGGGCAGGGCGATTGTCAGGCGGGTGAGCGTTGTCTGACCCATAGTCTGTGGCAGGACCTCAGTGACCGCATCAGCCACTTTCTCGATGGCATCAGCCTCGGGGAATTGATGGCCAAGGGCGACGTACAGGAAGTCGCCGGTCGCCAGGACAAACACAAGATGCCGGTTGACGGTAAAATTCAGGTCAGTATTCAGTTATAAAGACAGGTCATGACGCGTACTCCCGTTTACTTAGATTATGCTTCTACCACGCCGGTAGACCCTAAGGTTGCAGCACAAATGACTGCGAGCCTTACGATGGAAGGCAATTTCGGCAACCCGGCTTCGCGCTCACACCGTTTTGGTTGGGTGGCTGAAGAAGCCGTTGATGTGGCACGCAATCAAATTGCCGATCTGGTGAATTGCGATCCCCGCGAAATTGTCTTTACCTCTGGCGCCACCGAGTCGGATAACCTGGCGATTAAAGGTGTGGTCGACGCCTCGGATAACCAGCAAAAGCACGTTATAACCGTGGCAACCGAACACAAAGCGGTACTCGATACGGTTGAGTTTCTTGCCGGGCAAGGGGTCAGGGTTACGCTACTAGCGCCCGACGCTCATGGATTAGTATCGGTGGAGCAGGTGGCCGAGGCGATAGATGATGACACCGTGCTGGTCTCGGTGATGCACGTCAATAACGAAACCGGTGTTATCCAGGATATCGCCGCTATTGGTGAGTTGTGTCGCGAGCGTCAGGTGTATTTCCATGTGGATGCTGCACAGAGCCTGGGCAAATTGCCTATCGACCTGACAGCCCTGCCAGTGGATTTAATGTCTTTCTCGGCACATAAATGTTACGGCCCAAAAGGAATTGGCGCGTTGTATGTTCGCCGCCGGCCAAAAGTGCAAATTGCCGCGCAAATTCATGGCGGTGGTCATGAGCGGGGTATGCGCTCGGGTACGCTGCCAACCCATCAGATAGTGGGTTTTGGTGAAGCCTGTGAGCTTGCCGCCCGATCCCTGAATGAAGAAGCCACCAGATTACGCGGGTATACCGAATTGTTGTGGGAAGAGGTCAGTCGCCTCGATGATGTGCATCTGAACGGCCACCTTACTCAACGCGTGCCTGGCATTATCAACATCAGTTTTGGTGGGGTAGACGGCGAAAGTCTGGTGATGGGACTGCATGATATTGCTATCTCCACCGGTTCGGCCTGTACCTCGGCGAGCATGGAGCCGTCCTATGTGTTAACGGCGCTTGGCCGAAGTGCGCAATTAGCCCATGCGGGGTTGCGTTTTTCTGCCGGTCGTTTTACCAGTGAAGAAGACATCCGTTTTGCTGCGCAGAGAGTAATAGAAACAGTGAAAACGTTGCGCGAAGTCAGACAGGCAGGTTAGCACTGCCGCCTGTCACAGGGCGTTATTCAGACCTAAGTCGGAGCCGCTAAGATTGCAGTTAAGCCAATATTCAGGCAAGATTGCGGCCCCCAGATTTCAGTGCACACAAAGCGCTACATTGCCGCACTAAACCGACGTCAGATTCGGTTTGGCAGAGGGCAGAAACGCCCCGGGAATGCCCCGGGTGAATAGTTGAGTGAAATACTCGGGTATTATATAATGTGGCACCCATGTCGCGGTGACAGCAAAAACGCTGAACAGGTGTAGTGATGACACTACATGGTGATTATCGCGGCGAAATGTTCAATAACAGTGAGATGAGTCAATGAGCGAGCAAATCGAACAGGCGCTATCGAAACAATACGAGGCGGGTTTCTATTCTGAAATCGAGTCTGATACCTTCGAAAATGGTCTGGACGAATCCATTATCCGCCGTATATCAGCCATGAAAAATGAGCCGGAATGGATGCTCGAATGGCGCCTGAAAGCCTATCATTCATGGCTGGAAATGGAAGAGCCGGACTGGGCTCATGTTGATTATCCTAAAGTGGATTATCAGGCCATTTCTTACTACTCATCACCTAAGAGTATGAAGGACAAACCAAAGTCCCTCGACGAAGTCGATCCGGAACTGCTGGATGTGTACAACAAGCTGGGTATTCCACTGCATGAGCAGGAAATGCTGGCTGGTGTTGCCGTTGATGCAGTATTTGACTCGGTATCGGTAGTAACAACCTTCCGTGAAAAGCTGCACGAAGCGGGCGTTATATTCTGTCCGATTTCGGAAGCTATCCAGAAATATCCTGAGCTGGTTAAAAAATACATCGGCTCAGTGGTTCCTCGTACCGATAACTATTTTGCTGCACTGAACAGTGCTGTATTTACCGATGGTTCGTTTGTGTATATTCCTAAGGGCGTACGTTGCCCAATGGAACTGTCTACTTATTTCCGTATCAACGAGCAAAATACGGGTCAGTTTGAGCGTACACTTATTGTTGCTGATGAAGGCAGTCACGTAAGTTATCTGGAAGGGTGTACTGCACCACAACGTGATGAAAACCAGTTACATGCAGCCGTTGTTGAACTGGTTGCGCTGGATAAAGCCAACATCAAATACTCAACGGTACAAAACTGGTACCCGGGTGATGAAAACGGCAAAGGCGGTATTTACAACTTTGTGACCAAGCGCGGCATTTGTCATAACGACGCAAAAATCAGCTGGACCCAGGTAGAAACCGGCTCAGCCGTTACCTGGAAATACCCAAGCTGCGTGCTGAAAGGGGATAACAGCGTTGGTGAATTCTACTCCGTTGCCTTAACCCGTGGACGCCAGCAGGCGGATACCGGGACCAAGATGATTCATCTGGGTAAAAACACCCGCTCCACCATTATTTCAAAAGGGATCTCGGCAGGAAAAAGTAATAATGCCTACCGCGGTCTGGTACAAATGGGGCCAAAATCTGATGGCGCCCGTAATTTTACGCAGTGTGATTCGCTGCTAATTGGCGATCAGTGTGGTGCGCATACGTTCCCGTATATCGAGAGCCGCAACCCGTCTGCCATCGTTGAGCACGAAGCCACGACATCCAAAGTGAGTGACGAACAGTTATTCCTGGCTCAGCAACGTGGCCTGGACGCAGAGAAAGCGGTGTCCATGATCGTCAATGGCTTCTGTAAGGAAGTCTTTAAAGAATTACCAATGGAATTTGCGGTGGAAGCCGGCAAGTTACTCGAAATTAGTTTAGAAGGTTCTGTGGGGTAAAGAATTTAATGTTATCTATCGATAATTTACACGCCAGTGTTGAAGATAAAACCATTATCAAAGGGCTGAATCTGGAAGTTAAGCCTGGTGAAGTTCATGCCATCATGGGGCCTAATGGCGCCGGTAAAAGTACGCTTGGCTATGTGTTATCCGGCCGTGAAGGCTATGAAGTCAACGAAGGTGCAGCTACCTTAAACGGTAAAGATTTACTGGATCTTGAAGTGGAAGAGCGTGCCCGCGAAGGGTTGTTTCTGGCGTTCCAGTATCCGGTTGAAATCCCTGGCGTTAGCAACATGGAATTCTTAAAAGAGTCGGTTAACGCGTTACGCGAACACCGTGGCGAAGAGCCTCTTACCGCTGCTGAGTTTTTAAAGAAAGCTAAGGCGGCCTGTAAGCAGGTGAATCTGCCACTGGATTTCTTAAAGCGTGGTGTGAACGAAGGCTTCTCCGGCGGTGAGAAGAAGCGTAACGAGATCATGCAGATGATCCTGCTTGAGCCGTCGCTGTGTATTCTTGACGAGTCTGACTCGGGCCTGGATGTTGACGCCCTGCAAGTGGTTGCCGATGGTGTAAACAGTCAGCGTGACGGGCAGCGCAGCTTCATTGTTGTGACGCACTATCAGCGTCTGCTTGACTACATCAAGCCAGACTTTGTGCATATCCTGGCGGATGGCAAGATTGTTAAAAGTGGCGATGCGTCACTGGCACTGGAAGTAGAAAAATCCGGTTATGCCTTTTTAGGTAAAGCCTATGAGGAGGCCGATGCATGAGCCAATGGCTGTCTGAAGTAATCGCCACGGCGCAAACACATCAGGACTGGCTGGCTCCTCATCGTCAGGCGGCTCTGGCTGAACTGGAAAAAGTTCGCTGGCCGCTGCGTAAAGTGGAAGACTGGCGTTTTACTCCCCTCATCCCGGTAGAAAAGCGCAGCGTATCACTGGCTAAGCCTGAAAATACCGAGTTTAGCGCGCCGAAAATAGGCGAGCTAAGCGCCATCGAACTGGTGTTCAGTGGTAATGAGCTGCTCACCGACGTGAGTGCACTGTCTCTGCCGGAAGGCCTTGAAATCGTACGGTTCTCATCAGCAACTGATGAGCAGCAACAAGTCATCGAAAGCCTGTTGTCAGACGTGAAACCGGCCAAGCACTTATTTGGTCAGGTTAACGACGCTCTGCTGGCGGATGGTCTGTATATTAGGGTTGCGGCAGGCAAAACCATTGATACGCCGATTCGTATTTCACAGCTGGCCAGTAACGAAGGCGATCAACACCTTCGTGTGCTGATGCAGGTAGAAGCTGGTGCGCGAGCCACCGTGCTGGAAGACGGTTACGGTGATGCCAGCAGTGTGAATACCGCATTCAGTGAATATGTGCTGCATAGCGAGGCGCATCTTGAGCACTATCGGTTTGCTATGTTCACGCAGCAAGCAATGCACGTAGGCGGCTGTCATTTTAAAGTGGCGGAAAAAGCACAGCTCAACAGCACATTAATTGGTTATGGCAGTCAGCTGTCGCGCCTCGATGTGGATGTTATCTATACCGGCGAATTCGCTAACGCTAATATCAATGCGATTTATTTGCTGGCCGAAGGCGAGCTATTCGACTTGCATACCACGATTGAGCATGCCGTGCCTAACTGCACTACCGAGGAAAATGCCCGGGGTATCGTTGGCGATCGCGCCAAAGCAGTGTTCAACGGTCGTATTCATATTCACCGTGATGCCCAGAAAACGCTGGCGGAACTGAATAATCGCAACCTGCTATTGTCCCGTCGTGCGGTCATAAATACCAAACCCGAACTGGAAATTTATGCCGATGATGTCAAATGCGCCCATGGTGCCACAGTAGCTGAAATTGATGATACCGCGCTGTATTACCTGCTTACTCGCGGCATCAGTCGTAGTCAGGCGTTAATAATGCTCAACTTTGGTTTTATCCAGGAACTGATCAATCAGATCCCCAACGAAGATATCGCTGGCTGGTTACTAACTCAGCTACATGACCGTTTTGTGGGCATGGAGGTTAAATGAGTTTTGACGTAGCGGCAATTCGTGCTGAGTTCCCTATTTTATCGCAAACGGTAGATGGTAAACCGTTGGTATATCTGGATAACGGTGCTACCACGCAAAAACCTCAGGTCGTGATTGACTCACTGGTAGACTTTTATACTCAGTGTAATGCCAATGTACATCGCGGTGCTCATCAGTTATCCGACGAAGCGACCCGCCGTTACGAAAAAGCCCGTGATCAGGTCGCCCGTTTTATTAACGCGGCAAACCGTAACGAAGTCATCTGGACCAGCGGTACCACCGAGGGTATAAACCTGGTTGCCAAGGGCCTGGCCCAGCAACTGGAAGCCGGTGACGAAGTGGTGGTAACCGAAATGGAACACCACGCTAACCTGGTTACCTGGCAACAAGCCTGTTTGCAAAGCGGTGCTACGCTGCGTGTTGCGCCGATTTTTGATAACGGTGAGCTTGATCTTGAAACATTCAAGGCATCGCTGGGGCCCAATACCCGCATGGTGGCGTTCCCACATGTATCCAATGCGTTGGGTACCGTTAATCCGGTTAAAGAGCTCACTGCAATGGCTAAGGCCTACGGTGCATTAGTGCTGGTTGACGGCGCTCAGGGAATTGCTCATGGCGACGTGGATGTACAGGCTCTGGGCTGTGATTTTTACGCGTTTTCTGGTCACAAAGTATTTGGCCCAACCGGCATTGGTGTGCTGTGGGGCAAACAATCAGTGCTGGAAAACTGGCCGGTATGGTTAACCGGTGGCGAAATGATTGCTGATGTGACCTATCAGAGTGCTACCTGGGGCGCATTGCCTAACCGCCTTGAAGCCGGAACGCCAAACATTGCCGGTGCTATTGGCCTGGGCACTGCACTTGAGTGGTTCAGCCAATTGGATATTGCTGCCGTTCAGGCTCATGAAAAAGCACTGATTGATTCTGCTATGGCGCAGGCCGCAGATATTCAGGGCATGCGCTTAATCGGCACGGCACCTAACAAGATTGGGATCCTGAGCTTTGTAATGGATAACGCGCACCCGGCCGATATTGGCTTTATTCTGGATCGGCAGGGGATAGCTATCCGTACTGGCGATAACTGCGCGCAACCACTGATGCATCGCCTCGGGATTAACGGCACTGCCCGCGCTTCTTTTTCGTTGTATAACACGCTGGAAGAAGTCTCTGCATTCTTTGCGGGCTTACGCAAAGCTCAAACAATGTTGGGCTAGGAGAGATAACCATGTTAGTAGAAACTTTTGTACCCAGTAAAGACGTTGTTACCCTCACTCCGGGTGCGATTAAGCACTTTGAGGGCAAACTTAAAAATCAGCCGGGTAAAATTATCCGTTTATCGACCAAAGTCAGTGGCTGTACAGGCTATGCTTACGTGCTCGATTTTGCCGATGCGTCGGTAGAAGGTGACGAGGTGCTTAACGTGTCTGATAAGTTAACGGTCGCCATCGCCAAAGACGCCGTATCATTGTTACAGAACACCGAAATTGACTACGTAATGGAAGGCGTGAACGGCGTGATCAAATACTACAACCCAAACGTTGTGGATGAATGCGGTTGCGGCGAAAGCTTTAACGTCGGATAAGAGTACCTATGAAGCAAAAAATGGTAGTGACTGAACGTGAAGTGAAGTCGCGCAAAGTGCCTTCCGGCGAAACCGTTATCATTCCTGATGGCGAATTTGTAAATATCACCCAGGATTTAGGCGGTAACTATACCGTTACGTGGCAAGGAAATATGTTGCGTATCGATGGTACCGATGCCGATGCCATTGGCCGTAAACCACAAAGCCTGGATTTTACCGCGCCTGCCGATGGCAACATCGATAAACAGCAGGTCTGGGATGCGCTGGAAACCATCTACGATCCGGAAATTCCGATTAACCTGGTCTCGCTGGGCCTGATCTACAACGTCGACATTAATCAGGATACGAAGCAGGTCACTATCGACATGACCCTCACCGCACCAGGTTGTGGTATGGGCCCGGTGCTGGTTGGCGACGTGGAATACCGCGTGGGTCTGGTGCCCTTTGTTGATAATGTCAAAGTAGAGCTGGTGTTTGATCCGCCCTGGTCGCGGGATAAAATGAGTGAAGAAGCCCAGCTCGAAGCCGGCCTGTTTTTTTAATCCGAGAGTAAATCATGCAGTTACCATCTAGTCAGGAAATCGTTGAAGATTTGGAATTCTTTGATGATTGGGAACAAAAGTACCAGTACATTATTGATTTGGGTAAAGCGTTGCCACGCCTTGATGATGCACAGAAAACCCCTGAGCGGTTAGTCAAAGGCTGCCAGAGCAGCGTGTGGCTGGTGACATCAATGGATGGGGATAAAATCCACTTCGAAGTCGATAGTGATGCGGTGATTGTTCATGGTCTGCTGGCATTGGTGATGGCAGCATACAACGATAAAACGCCGGCCGAGATTACCGCCTTTGACATTGATGCATACTTCGAAGCGCTCGATCTGGAACGCCATATTACACCTACACGGGGCAACGGCTTACGTGCCATCGTGGGTAAAATCCAACATTTAGCCGCCCAGCACGGCGGATAACCCGCCTTTATCGTCGCCTTTATGAAGATTTTTTGATATTTGCCCGTTACCCCCCTAGGCACGGGCAGAAAGATTGCCTATAATTCGCGACCAAAATTTTACAATTAAACCCGGAGACAGAAAATGGCTCTTGAGCGTACGTTTTCAATTATTAAGCCTGATGCCGTTGCAAAGAACGTAATCGGTGCAATCTATAACCGCTTCGAATCTGCTGGTCTGCGCATCGTTGCTTCTAAAATGGTTCACATGAGCAAAGAACAAGCTGAAGGCTTCTATGCTGAACACAAAGAGCGTCCTTTCTTTGGCGCCCTGGTAGACTTCATGACGTCTGGCCCGGTAATGGTTCAGGTGCTGGAAGGCGAAAACGCTGTGGTTAAAAACCGTGAAATCATGGGTGCTACTAACCCGGCTGAAGCAGCAGCAGGCACACTGCGTGCTGATTACGCTGTATCTATCGATGAGAATGCGGTTCACGGTTCAGATGCACCAGAATCTGCAGCGCGCGAAATCGCGTATTTCTTCTCTGAAGAAGAAATCTGCCCACGCACTCGCTAAGCTTAGCCTGATGCGTGACAAAAGGGAGCTTCGGCTCCCTTTTCTGTCTGTGATCGAATATCTTTTTCGTGGTATTCTATACCGGTTCGACGCCACTAATTTGAAGAGTTGATAACGCTTTATGTCCAAAACTAACCTACTAAATTTTAATCGGCAGGGATTGCGCGACTATTTCGCTGAAATCGGCGAGAAGCCATTCCGTGCTGATCAGGTCATGAAGTGGATTTATCAGCACGGTGTCAGTGATTTCGAGCAGATGACCAACATCAACAAGCAGCTGCGCGCGAAGTTAATCGAGCAGTGTGAAGTAAGAGCACCAGAGATTGCTTATCACCAGCAGGCCACCGACGGCACGATTAAGTTTGCCCTAAAACTCGATGGTGGGCAGGAAGTCGAAACCGTGTGGATCCCGGAAGCCGACCGCGCAACCTTATGCGTGTCCTCACAGGTAGGTTGTGCGCTGGAATGTACGTTTTGCTCCACCGCACAACAGGGCTTTAACCGTAACCTTACCGTTAGCGAAATCATTGGTCAGGTGTGGCGGGTAGCCACCACGTTAGGGTTATCTAATGATACCTCGGCAAGACCAGTTACCAACGTGGTGATGATGGGCATGGGCGAGCCGCTACTGAACCTTAAAAACGTAGTACCCGCTATGGATATCATGCTGGATGACTATGGTTTTGGTTTATCCAAGCGCCGGGTAACGCTGAGTACTTCTGGTGTGGTCCCGGCCCTTGATATGCTGGGTGATCAGATTGATGTGGCGCTGGCCATCTCGTTACACGCACCGAATGATGAGCTACGTGATGAAATTGTACCAATCAATAAAAAGTACAACATTGAAGCCTTCTTAGCTGGCGTGCGCCGCTATTTAGCCAAGTCCAAAGCTAATCAGGGCAAGGTGACGGTTGAATACGTGATGCTGAACCAAATTAACGATTCAACGGATCACGCTCATCAGCTGGCTAAGGTGATGAAGGAAACGCCCTGTAAAATTAACCTGATTCCGTTTAACCCTTACCCGGGCTCGCCGTATACCTGCTCAAGTAATTCGCGTATAGATCGCTTTGCCAAAGTCCTGATGGAAAAGGGCTACACTGTGATTGTGCGTAAGACCCGGGGCGATGATATCGATGCCGCCTGTGGTCAGTTAGTGGGTGATGTGGTTGACCGAACCAAAAGAATGTTGAAAAAACAGATGAAGGGCGAGCCAATTTCGGTAAAAATGTCCCAATAATAAAATATCGAAAAAACATAAGGTAAGCGCTGCCGATGAGAATACTGATAGTTTTGAGTCTGATGATTGCCCTGACAGGCTGTGTCAGTGAAACCCAGCCCGGGGCGTTTAGTTCTGAATTTGATCAACAGGAAGCGGCGAAAACCCGTGTATCCCTGGGGTTAACCTACCTTAAAAACGGTAATTACTCACAAGCCAAACAAAATCTGGATAAAGCGCTGGCCTTTGCGCCACGCCTGGCCGAAACCCACTATGGTCTGGCGTATTATTACCAAGTGGTTGGTGAGTCCGAACGCGCTGATGAGTCTTATCAAACCGCCATGAGCCTGGCACCGCGCGATGCCAACATAGCCAACAGTTACGGTGCATTCTTATGTCAGGACGGCCGCTATGAGGAAGCTAAGCGTTTCTTCTTGCAAGCTGTTAATGCAAAGCAATACGCCAACTCCGCCGAAACCTACGAGAATATGGCACTGTGCGCGCAGAGTCAGGGTGAAGGCGAAGACGCCATCGAATACCTCAATAGCGCACTTAAACACCAGCCTGGTCGCGCTAAAACCCTATTTATTCTGACCGAAATGTACGTTGCTACGGAACAATACGAGTTAGCCGCTGAAACCTTGCGTCGTTATGAGAAGGTTGCGCGGGTATCTGCCGATTCGCTTTGGATGGCCATCGAGATTGCCAAAGGGCAGGGCGACTTGCGCGCTGCCAACGGTTATGGCGATATGCTCCTGCGCATGTATCCAAACAGCCCCTTAGCAAGGTTATACATTGAACGTCAGAAAACGGTACCGCAGCCAGTGGTTAAGGTGAAAACCAAGCCGCAGTCTCAGGTAGTATCAGTGCCTGCGCCAGAAAAAGCCACTGATTCAGATATGGAGAATCAGGCCACGGAAGTGTTAGTTACCAAATCTAACCAAGCCGAATCTACCAAATCTGAAGTGCCAGAACCTGTTGTCGTGGCTGAAGAGCCCGAGGCCGACGCCAGCGAAGCTGATGTCGCAGAATCATCACAACCTGTATCGCCAGAACCTGTCGTCGTGACTGAAGAACCAGAAGCAAACGAACCGGTTGTTGAAGCGAAGCAGAACATTGAGGCCGATGAAGCTGACACCCTTTTTCATGTTGTTCAGCCAAAAGAAAACCTTTACCGGTTGTCACTGAAGTACAACATTAAGCTGAATACACTCAAAGAGTGGAACAACCTGGATGAAAACGGGTCTATTAATGTCGGCATGAAGTTATGGCTGGTGCCGCCAGCACAACAAACCAACTAACGCAGGTAACAAATGGACAAAGAGCAGCACATTGAAGCTGATGAGCAGCATGTGCCTGACGTACCCAGTCCCGGCCAGGTATTGCGGGAAGCACGGGAAGAGCAGGGCCTGACTCAACAGGCGATCGCTGATAAGTTGTATTTAAAAGTTGGTATCATTGACGATCTGGAACAAAATCGTATCGATGATTCAACCTCTGTCACCTTCTTTAAAGGATATGTCCGTCTTTACGCAAAGAATCTGGGGCTAAATCCGGAAGAAGTCTTAACGCTTTTTAATCAATATCACACCACGCCAAAACCACCGGCCAAGCTTCAAAGCTTCTCCCGTCGTGTTGCCAAGCAGGCGCATGATGATCGCTGGATGATGGTGACCTATGGTATTGCTATTGTACTGATTGCCGGGGTCGTTGTGTGGTGGTACCAACAACCAGCAAATGACAGTAACGAGCTGCCCGCTGCAACGAAAAGTGCTCAGAAGCAGTCAGCGGCAACGCCAGTAAAAAGTGTGCCTCAACCACAGCCAGCAGTAACACAGCCAGATGAATCTCCGGCCAGTACTGTTATCACCGGGGAAGCTGATACTGAGATGCCCGTTCAGCCGTCACAGCAGAATGTGACTGAAGAGAACAGCTCGCCAGTCGACACCGCGATTGATGAGCCGGTCGAAATGGCATCTCCGGCAAATGACGAAGCATCACCGCAGGCAATTCCTGAAGCTGGCGAGCCAGTAGCCCTGGTATTTAATTTTACTGCCGACTGCTGGGTGAATATTACTGATGCCAGTGGCGAAGCCATTGCGTACGGAATTAAAGCGGCCGGCTATGAAATGCAGATTACCGGCCTGCCGCCATTTGAAGTGACGCTCGGCGCGCCTGATGTTGTGCAAATTAGTTATGACGGTGAAGCGGTAGATATGTCTGGATTTGATCCTACCCGCACCGCGAAGTTTTCGTTACCCATGCAGGAACAATAATGTTTGCTGATAGTCCTATCCAACGCAGAAAATCAATTCGGATTAACGTAGGTAATGTGCCCATTGGTGATGGCGCTCCCATTGCCGTGCAATCAATGACCAATACACCGACAACCGATGTGGCGGCCACCGTAGCGCAGATCAACCGGATCGTAGCCGTCGGCGGTGAGATAGTGCGCGTGTCGGTGCCCACCATGGACGCGGCCGAAGCTTTTAAGCAAATACGCCAACAGGTCAGTGTACCGCTGATTGCTGATATTCATTTCGACTACCGGATTGCGCTTAAAGTCGCCGACTATGGTGTGGATTGCCTGCGGATCAACCCGGGTAATATCGGTAATATGGAGCGGGTGAAATCGGTAGTAGATTGCGCCAAAGACAAAAACATTCCGATTCGAATTGGTGTTAACGGTGGGTCGCTGGAGCGTGACCTGCAGGAAAAATACGGCGAGCCAACGCCAGAGGCGCTGCTTGAATCGGCAATGCGCCATGTGGATATCCTCGATAAACTGAATTTTGATCAGTTCAAGGTATCGGTAAAAGCGTCAGACGTATTTCTGGCCGTTGGCGCGTACCGGTTGCTGGCCAAACAAATAGAGCAGCCTTTGCACCTGGGGATCACCGAAGCTGGTGGACAAAGGGCCGGCGCGGTAAAAAGTGCCGTAGGTCTGGGTATGCTGCTGGCGGAAGGAATCGGCGATACTTTGCGTGTGTCGCTGGCTGCCGATCCGGTGGAAGAAATTAAAGTCGGTTTTGATATTTTAAAATCGCTGCGTATCCGCTCTCGCGGCATTAACTTTATTGCTTGTCCAAGTTGTTCGCGGCAGGAATTTGATGTGATTGGAACCGTGAATGCTCTTGAGCAACGCCTGGAAGATGTATTAACGCCAATGGATGTGTCAATCATCGGTTGCGTGGTAAACGGTCCCGGCGAAGCGGAAGTGTCAGATCTGGGCTTAACCGGTGCGCGAAATATGAGCGGCTTTTACCTTGACGGTAAGCGTCAGAAAGAGCGGCTGGCGAACGACGACCTGGTTGAACAACTGGAAAAACGCATCCGCGCCAAAGCGGCAATGCTCGATTCTGCCAATGCCATCCCGGTGGTTGAAAAACCATAACCCCGGTGCCGGGTGCTGGCAGTTAAGAATGTTTGTGGTTAAACACTAAAGCCCCTATAATGCGGGGCTTTTAATTAGGCTGAGAGAGAACAGGTGGCAAAAACAATCCAGGCTATTCGAGGTATGAATGACTGCCTGCCGACGGAGTCGGGTAAATGGCAACAGGTCGAGGCAGGTATTCGGCAGGTTGTGGCCAGTTATGGCTATCAGGAAATCAGAACGCCAATCGTCGAAAGTACCGACCTGTTTAAGCGCTCTATTGGTGAAGTCACCGATATCGTTGAAAAAGAAATGTATACCTTTGCCGACCGTAATGGCGATAGTCTGACCCTGCGCCCGGAAGGCACCGCAAGTGCCGTACGCGCCGGTAATGAGCACGGTTTGATTTACAACCAGCAACAACGCTTGTGGTATATGGGGCCGATGTTCCGCCACGAACGGCCGCAAAAAGGGCGTTACCGCCAGTTTCACCAGTTTGGCGTGGAAACCTACGGATTGGAAAGCGCCGACATCGATGCTGAAGTGATCCTGTTATCTGCCCGCCTGTGGAAGCTGTTCGGCATATCAGATCATGTTACCTTACAGATCAATTCACTGGGCTCAAACCAGGCGCGTCAGAATTATAAAGACGCCTTAGTCGCTTACCTTAAACAGCATGAATCGCAACTTGATGAAGATTCTCTGCGCCGGCTGGAGTCTAATCCTCTGCGCGTACTGGATAGCAAAAATCCCCAGGTACAGGCGCTCGTAACCGATGCGCCGTCTTTGCTCGATTATCTAGATGACGATTCTAAAGCACACTTTGCCTTGTTGTGTGAACTGCTCGACAACGCGGGCGTGGCTTACGAAATCAATCCACGTCTGGTGCGTGGTCTGGATTATTACAATCGCACCGTTTTTGAATGGGTAACCGAAAGTCTTGGTGCTCAGGGTACGGTTTGTGCCGGTGGTCGTTATGATGGTCTGGTTGAACAACTGGGCGGCAAGCCAGCACCCGGTGTGGGCTTTGCATTGGGTATGGAACGTCTGGTGCTGTTACTCGATACGTTGGAGAAAATCGAGCAAAACCAGCCAGCAGCCGACATTTATGTTACCGCGTTAGGTGATGATACCCGCGGCTACGCCAGCCAGGTCGCAGAATCTTTACGTGATTCTGACAGTCAGTTTCGGGTGATGCTGCACTGTGGTGGTGGCAACCTTAAGAAACAACTCAAACGGGCAGACAAAGTAGGGGCCAGTGTTGCATTGCTGATTGGCTCAGAAGAAATGGCTGCTCACCAGGTGACCCTGAAACCACTACGTGGCAATGGCGAACAGGTTAATGTGGCGCTCAGTGAGCTGCCAGCTGCTTTACATAACGTGTTATCTGTATAACCGTTAGCAAAATAAAGAGGTTTTAAGATGGAACAATTCGCTACAGAAGAACAACAGGTAGAGGCGATTAAACGGTTTTGGTCAGAGCACGGAACGTCTCTGATTGTCGGTGCAGTACTGGGATTAGCGGGTTTATTTGGCTGGCAGTACTACAGCGATTCACAAATCGCTGCCAAGGAAAGCGCCTCTCAGTCATACCAGGCAGCACTTGAGTCGTTGGTAAACGAAGAAAACAGTCAGCCAATTGAAGCTGTAATCAACGCCGATGCTACAGGCTATGCCAACGTGGCCGGCTTACTGGCTGCCAAGCAAGCGGTAGACGACGGTAACCTTGAAAGCGCTGCAACTTACCTTAAAGGCGTTGCTGGCAGCGCAGCAGATGAAAGTCTGAAGCAGGTGGCAAATGTGCGCCTGGCTCGTGTTCAGTTAGCTCTTCAGCAGTATGACAATGCCCTGACAACCATCGAATCGGTAACCGATGAAGCGTTTATTGCACAGGTTGAAGAAGTGAAAGGTGATATTTTTGCTGCGCAAGGGAACTTTGACAAGGCTCGCATAGCCTACTCCTCTGCCTTGGAGAAAAATATTAACAATCGATTACTGCAAATGAAGCTAGACAACCTTGCAGTTAGCGCAGGATAGTGAATGAATTTAAATACTCGAAACATCTCACAGCAATCAACTCTGTGTGGCCGTATGTTTAAACGGGTCGTTTTAACCGCAGCCATCATTGGCTTGTCTGGTTGTGCCACCGTGTCAGACTGGTTTGCTGATGAAGACGAAATCAAAATCCGCCGTATTGCGCCTATTGAAAACCAGATAACCCCAAAAGAAGTCTGGAGCTACACCATTGGTGATGGCGTTGATGAATACTTTTCGCGCTTAAAGCCGGTCTTCGCTAACGATACTGTGTACGCTGCAGAGCGTCATGGCGAAGTAGTGGCGTTAACACCGGATACCGGCGATGTGGTATGGGAACGTAATTTTGCTATTTTCCCGGATGAATCCTTTTGGGACGATATCGCCCGACTTTGGCGCAGTGGTGCGTCGGCCAAAATCAGTGCTATCGCAGCTGGCTATGACATGGTCTTCGTGGCCACTGAAGATGGTATTATCCGTGCCTTAAATCATGAATCTGGCGAAACATTGTGGGAAAGCACGGTACCGGGTGAAATTCTGGCTACGCCGGCGATGGACGAAGGTATCCTGGTATTGAACACCGGCGCTGGTGTGTTGTTTGGACTGGATGCAAAAACCGGTGAGCAACTGTGGCGCAGTGAAACTGACGTGCCGCCGCTGAGCTTGCGGGGTATTTCAGCACCGGTTGCCACCAATGGTGGTGCACTGGTTGGCACGCCTACCGGTAAGTTACAGGTGAACATTCTGACCAGTGGCATTCCCGCGTGGGAAACTGCTATTACCGCTCCGGCGGGAGCAACTGAGCTTGAGCGTATTATCGATGTGGACTCGGCGCCGATAGTTTACGGAAACACGGTGTATATCGTTTCCTATGATGGCACTCTGGCAGCAGTAGAACTGCGCAGTGGCCGCATTATGTGGAAGCGTGAATACGGCTCGTACCGTGATCTGGCTGTTAGCGGTAATCGCATTTACGTAGTTGATACACGCTCGATCGTTTATGCCCTGGACCGTCGTAATGGCGTTGAAATCTGGTCTCAGAGCGGCCTTAAAGAGCGTAACCTGACTACGCCACTGATTATGGGCGAGCAACTGGTGCTTGGCGACCGCTGGGGACTAATGCACTGGTTAAATGCTGAAGATGGCAAACTCATTGCCCGCTACGACTTAGGTGGCGACGATGAAGATGAAGCTATCTATGCTACGCCGGTTAAAGTGAATGACCTGGTGGTCACCATTACCCGCGATGGAGAAATTGCTGCGTTGTCAGCTCAGTAACCACGCTTATCCTGCAATTCGCGGGATATTCCGATATAATTTAACGGCCGCGCTTTATGCGCGGCCGTTTGCTTGTTTATTACTTAAAGGAACACCGATATGTTGCCTGTTGTGGCGTTAGTTGGCCGGCCCAATGTGGGTAAGTCAACGCTGTTTAATCGTTTAACTCATACCCGTGATGCACTGGTTGCTGATTTCCCGGGGCTGACCCGTGACCGGCAATACGGTCAGGCCAGCTATGAGCAACGTCACTTCATTGTGGTCGATACCGGTGGTATCACAGGCGATGAGGAAGGTATTGATACCTTGATGGCACAGCAGTCACTACAAGCCATTGAAGAAGCTGATGTGGTATTCTTTCTGGTGGATGCCCGGGCGGGTCTGTTACCTGCCGATCAACTCATCGCCGATCACCTGCGTAAAAGCGATAAAACCGTATTTTTGCTGGCCAATAAAGTAGATGGCATAAACGGTGATAGCGAAAGCGCAGAGTTTTTCTCTCTGGGTCTGGGCCACGTACATCAGATTGCCGCAGCCCACGGCCGCGGTGTGTCGCAACTGATTCAGGAAGCACTACTGCCGCTGAATGAGCAATTCCCTGAAATGCTGGTAAGCAAATCTGCCGAAGAGGAAGAGCTCGACGCAGAAGACCAGCTGAAGCATCTGCAGAGTTTGCCAATCAAACTGGCTATTGTGGGTAAACCAAACGTAGGTAAGTCAACACTTACTAACCGTATCCTTGGTGAAGACCGTGTGGTGGTTTATGACATGCCGGGCACTACCCGCGACAGCGTATACATTCCGCTGCAACGTGACGAGCGCGAATACGTACTGATTGATACGGCCGGTGTGCGTAAACGCAAGAAGGTCTCAGAAGCGGTAGAAAAGTTTTCCATAGTGAAAACCCTTAAAGCCATTGAGGAAGCTAACGTTGTACTGTTGGTGATTGATGCCCGAGAGGGGATCTCCGATCAGGACTTAAGTCTGTTAGGCTTTATTCTTAATTCCGGTCGCTCGCTGGTGATCGCCGTGAACAAGTGGGATGGCCTGGATACCGACATTAAAGATGAAATCAAACGCGAACTGGACCGTCGCCTGGGCTTTATCGACTTTGCCCGGTTACACTTTATTTCTGCACTCCATGGTTCGGGTGTGGGCAATTTGTTTGAGTCGGTGCAGGAAGCCTACCGCAGTGCCACAAAGCGAATTAACACTTCGATGCTAACCCAGATTATGGAACTGGCTCAGGAAGACCATCAGCCGCCATTGGTGCGAGGACGCCGGATCAAGATGAAGTACGCCCACGCCGGCGGCTATAATCCGCCCGTAATCGTTGTCCACGGTAACCAGGTGCAGGATCTGCCCAGTTCGTATAAGCGTTATCTGATGAACTATTTCAGGAAAGCGCTGGATGTAATGGGCACGCCAATCAAAATTGAATTCCGCGAAGGTGCTAACCCGTTCGAAGGTAAGAAGAATCAGCTGACGCTTGCCCAGCAACGAAAACGCCGTCGCATGATGGATTTTCACAAGAAAAAGAAATAAGTCACAAAAAAGCCCTGCTAAGCAGGGCTGTTTTATATGCGTTTATCTACAGGGCCTTACGCAATTCTTTCATTAATGCCGATTCGCCGGGTACCGCCAGTTGCGACAAGGCTTCGGACACCAGAGGATCGCCAATACGCGATGGGAAAGTAGTGCTGAATTTTACGAATTTATCCTCTAACCGGAAGATATAAATCGTGGCGTAAAGTGCCTCGCCACTCTCGCCCTCAGCGGCTATCTCTGACATCACGCCCTGCAATGAAGTCTCGTCCTGGCTAAAAATTTCTTGATGCTTCTTTATTTCCATCGCCATGGCACGCTCAACTGCAATTTGCTTTGCCTGTTCTACTGCGTCTTCCAGCTCATGGCTGATAAGCTGCTGGTTATCACCCGTTAACGGCGCTAACACCGGATAAATGGCAATATCCATAATAGCTTCGCTAAAAGAGGGATGAAGATACCTGGCCAGCACGCCTTTAAATGGGTCCGGATATAAAAACTGACGGGCCAACTGAAACTCACCCAGAAGTTCTGGAAGGGTCAGAGCTCCCGAGTAATCACTTGCCCCCATAGCCTGATAAAGAAACGGTGTTGAAAATATATTGTTTCGGCTGGCATGCTCACTCCAACGCAGGATGATTTGTTCAACATCCTCAGGGCGAATAATGCCGGTATGCCAGTAGTGTACTAAAAAGCTATCAAGATGAACGCCGCGCCATTCCACCGCAAACTCCGTGTAACTTTGCAGCGGCACATCTGCCGATGCAGGCTCTTGCCCGGCAGTCATATCAGCCACCTGATTAGCGATCAACAATTCATAATCATGGCGGCTTACTGAAGGACTAAGCTCGGCAAACAAATCGAGCTTTTCGAGGCTCTTCAGAAAGTCATTAGCCGGAATGCCATCGTTTTTGCAGGGATTACTGGTTAATGCGGCCTCATTACATTGCTGCTCAACCTCGTCACTGATATAGGAAGAGTAGACATTAACTGCCAGATTGAAGGGAGCTTGTTCGGGGGCGCTTAGCAATGGCTGTTCAGGCGGCTTTATAGCACTGCTCGCACAACCGGTGGTTAGCGACAGTGCCGACCAAAACAAAACGTGGCGGAAAATTTTAATCAAACAACAATACCCATAAGAAGTGCTTCACCTGTCCTTGTTTATGCCTGGTCACGCTTAACCTGAGTGACATTATAAGGTGGGTTTCGCATGCACTGCGGTTACCACACTGACAATCTCACCGTCACTGACCCGGCTGATAATTTCGTCCTGCTCTTTAACCGCCGTAATACTGGTAATTGCCTGGTCGGCTTTTAAGGTCGCGGAATAACCGCGTGCCATGGTTGCCAGCGGGCTTACCGACTGCAGCAGGTGCGCCAGTGTAGCAAGCTTCTGCTTGTGGGTCTCTAGCCGTTGTTGCATTGCCTTCTTCATTCTTTGATCTAAATAAACCTGCTGCGTTTTAATTTTATCCAACTGAATGGCAGGATGTTGGCGGGCAAGGCGGCTTTCCAGCCACTGCGAAGCGGTTTGGCCACGCGAGAGCTGTTGGTTTATCAGGCTGGTCATTTTCTGTGTCAGTTGATCAACCCGCTGGCCCTGCTGTTGCAACATCACTTCCGGGTGGCGTGACTTCAGGCGCTGGCTGAGTACGGCTACTTGATGGGCACGACGCTGCAACGCAGTATTAAAAGCTCGCGTGAGCTGTTGTTGTAACTGGCGTACCTGCACCTGTATTTCGCGCTGGTCCATGGAGAGCAGTTCTGCAGCTGCTGAAGGCGTAGGCGCCCGAAGATCTGCTACGAAATCGGCGATGGTCACATCCACCTCGTGGCCTACAGCACTAACCAGCGGTAGCGCCGAACGGGCTATTTCCCGGGCCAGTGATTCATTGTTAAAACACCATAAGTCTTCCAACGAACCACCGCCACGGGTGAGCAGGATCACGTCTACCTCCTGGCGTTGATTAGCCAGCCAGATATTACGGGCTAACTGGGCTGCTGCCTGCTCGCCTTGCACCATAGAGGGATAAACAATAACTTCGGTGGCCGGGCTGCGGCGCTTTAATACACTTAATACGTCGTGTAACGCGGCGCCGTGAGCAGAGGTGATCACACCAATCCGTTTTACGTGGCTTGGCAGTGCTTGTTTATTCGACGGGTCGAAAAGTCCTTCGGCCTGCAGCTTGTATTTTAACTGCTCAAAAGCCAGTTTTAACTGGCCCTCGCCCTCGGGTTCCATGTTTTCAACCACCAGTTGATAGTCACCCCGGGGTTCATAGATGCCAACACTGGCTCTGACCAGTACTTTGTCTCCCTCGCGTGGCGGATTACGAACTACCCGGTTAGCGGAGCGAAACATGGCGGCCCGAACCTGGGCTTTATTGTCCTTGAGGGTAAAATACCAGTGGCCGGATGATGCACGGGTGAAGTTGGAAATTTCAGCGCTGAGCCACACTAAACCGATCTCACTGGTTAAAATGTTACGCGCCAGGCGATTTAATGTTGTTACGCTGTGAACTTTTTGCCCGTCCGGGGCAGAGAAAACTGTCATTGAATGAAAAAACCTCAGCTTTAATGCAAATACAGTTTACCTGAAAGTGAAAAAACACTACAATTGCGCCGCAATTAAACCTCAATATACAGGTGTTTTTGCATGCTACGAATCGCTCAAGAAGCGCTAACCTTTGACGATGTTTTATTGGTTCCGGCGCATTCCACAGTGCTCCCGCACACAGCCAGTCTACAAACCCGTCTGACTCGCAAGGTAAATCTGAATATCCCTATGGTATCAGCTTCTATGGATACTGTAACGGAAGCGCGTTTGGCAATTGCATTAGCCCAGGAAGGCGGTATTGGTTTTGTTCACAAGAACATGACCCCAGAGGAGCAAGCCAAGCATGTACGTGAAGTTAAGAAATACGAAAGCGGCGTTGTATCCGATCCGGTTACGGTAAGTGCTACCGATAATCTTGGCAACGTTCAGGCGTTAAGTAAAAAGATGGGGTATTCGGGATTCCCGGTTACCGATGCAGACAATAATCTTATCGGTATTATTACCGGCCGCGACATGCGCTTTGAAAACCGTCTTGATTTGTCGGTTGATAAAGTGATGACTCCTAAAGAGCGTCTGGTAACCGTTAAAGAAGGTGCCAGCTCTGAAGAAGTGCTGGAACTGATGCACGAACACCGTATCGAAAAGATTCTGGTGGTAGACGACAACTTTAAACTCACCGGTCTGATTACTGTTAAGGACTTCCAGAAAGCCGAAAGCAAGCCGAATGCCTGTAAAGACTCACTGGGTCGCTTACGCGTTGGTGCTGCCGTAGGTGTTGGTCCGGGCACTGATGAGCGCATTGCGCTATTGGTTGAAGCCGGTGTTGATGTATTACTTATTGATACCTCTCACGGCCACTCACAAGGCGTTATCGATCGTGTGAAAACCGTTCGTGAAACTTATCCTGAACTGCAAATTATTGCGGGTAACGTGGCAACAGCCGAAGGTGCTCTGGCGCTGGCCGATGCCGGTGCCGACGGTATCAAGGTAGGAATTGGTCCGGGTTCAATCTGTACTACCCGCATCGTAACTGGTTGTGGTGTGCCGCAAATCACTGCTATTTCTGATGCGGTTGAAGCGCTGAAAGACCGTGACATTCCGGTTATCGCCGACGGTGGTATCCGCTTCTCCGGTGATATTGCTAAAGCGCTGGTCGCTGGTGCAAGCTGTGTAATGGTTGGCTCTATGCTGGCCGGTACCGAGGAAGCGCCTGGTGAAGTAGAGTTATATCAGGGCCGTTATTACAAGTCTTACCGTGGTATGGGCTCGTTAGGGGCTATGAATCAGCGTAATGGTTCATCAGAT
This sequence comes from Marisediminitalea oceani, assembly GCF_003731635.1. Classification (GTDB taxonomy): domain Bacteria; phylum Pseudomonadota; class Gammaproteobacteria; order Enterobacterales; family Alteromonadaceae; genus Alteromonas; species Alteromonas oceani. Next base: position 56,763 of record NZ_RCUA01000021.1, read on the forward strand.
CGTTACTTCCAGGAAAGCGACAACGCAGAAAAACTGGTACCGGAAGGTATCGAAGGTCGTGTGGCCTACAAAGGCCCAATCGCCACCATTATCCATCAGCAAATGGGCGGCCTGCGTTCAGCCATGGGCTTAACCGGTTGTGCTACCATTAACGAACTGAACACCAAGCCGCAATTTGTGCGGGTGACGTCAGCGGGAATGGGTGAGTCACACGTTCACGATGTAAGCATTACAAAAGAAGCACCTAACTACCGTTTAGGTTAAACTTTACCAACACGAATCGATTGATTTATCAGGCTGGTTAATACCAGCCTGCTTGTTTTCTATTTTAAGGCAAACACCATGACACAAAACATCCATGATCATCGCATACTAATTCTGGATTTTGGCTCACAGTATACTCAGCTCATTGCCCGCCGTGTGCGCGAGCTTGGCGTCTATTGCGAACTCTGGGCATGGGATGTCACAGAAGAACAGATCAAATCGTTTAATCCGCAGGGTATTATCCTGTCGGGTGGTCCGGAATCGGTTACCGAAGACAACTCGCCACGTGCACCTGAATATGTATTTAATGCGGGTGTTCCTGTATTGGGTGTTTGCTACGGCATGCAAACCATGGCTGAGCAGCTTGGCGGTAAGGTGCAGGGCTCAGATAAGCGTGAATTTGGTTATGCTCAGGTAGAAGTGGTTAAGTCAAACGATCTACTGGCCAATATCGAAGACGCCATCAGTGCCGAAGGCAATGCGTTGCTGGATGTATGGATGAGCCACGGTGATAAAGTTATCGCCATTCCTGACGGCTTTGAAACGGTTGCTCTCACGCCTTCGTGCCCACATGCGGCTATGGTGAATACTGATAAGCAATTCTACGGTGTACAGTTCCACCCGGAAGTGACTCATACCCGTCAGGGCATGCGCTTACTGCAGCACTTTGTGATGGATATCTGCGGCTGTGAAAAGCTGTGGACGCCGGATGCGATTATCGAAGATGCCATTGCCCGCATTAAAGAAAAAGTAGGTGATGATGAGGTGATTCTGGGGCTGTCTGGTGGTGTGGATTCATCGGTAGTTGCCATGCTCATCCACCGTGCCATTGGCGACAAACTCACTTGTGTATTTGTTGATAACGGCTTGCTGCGATTAAACGAAGGGCAGCAGGTAATGGATATGTTTGGTGACCATTTCGGTCTTAATATCATTAAAATCGATGCCGAAGATCGCTTCCTTGCCCGCCTTGAGGGGATTGATGATCCGGAGTTAAAGCGTAAAGCAATCGGTAACGAATTTGTTGCGGTATTTGATGAAGAAGCTGGCAAGCTGGTTAACGCCAAATGGTTAGCGCAGGGCACTATTTATCCGGATGTAATTGAGTCTGCAGGCTCTGCAACCGGTAAGGCTCACGTTATCAAGTCTCACCACAACGTGGGTGGTTTACCAGAAGATATGAAGCTGGGTCTGGTTGAGCCATTGCGTGAATTGTTTAAAGACGAAGTGCGCAAGATTGGTTTAGAACTGGGTCTGCCATACGATATGCTGTATCGCCATCCTTTCCCTGGACCAGGTTTGGGCGTGCGTGTACTGGGCGAAATCAAAAAAGAATACTGCGATTTGCTGCGCCGTGCAGACGCTATCTTTATCGAAGAGCTGCATAACGCAGAGCTTTACCACAAAGTAAGTCAGGCCTTTACAGTATTCCTGCCGGTTAAATCGGTAGGCGTAATGGGCGATGCACGTAAGTATGATTGGGTTGTATCGCTGCGCGCGGTAGAAACCATCGACTTTATGACTGCACACTGGGCACACCTGCCATATGACTTCCTGGGTAAAGTGTCTAACCGCATCATCAACGAAATCGATGGTATTTCCCGCGTGGTTTACGATATTTCAGGTAAGCCACCGGCCACCATTGAGTGGGAATAGACTTGTGGTTCTAAACTAAGTTAATTAAATAAAAGCCCTGCTAATGCGGGGCTTTTTTATGCCAGCAGTGAGGGCTATTCAATATAGGGCGGTATTAAATTTAAAAAATTAAAAATAGATGTCGGAAATTACCTGGCAAATCACGCTTACATGGCAGAAGCCATAAATCTTATTGCAACGCTCAAAAGAGTGAGAATAAGGTGCGTTCTGTTTACGTAGGCTACGAATTTCAGTATTCATTCTGAAAAGAAATTCGTTCTGAACCAGGACTCTGGAGTAGATTAAAATAAATAGATGCTTTTATCTCAGTCAACTCTTTGATTTGTTTTGGTTTGATGAAAAATTCATCATTTATCAGGCTGAAATACCTGCCTTTACAGCGATACTAAGGTATAGAAACGTACGTGGCTGAAAGTGCGATAAGGCTCTAACTTGTTGCAAGTTAATGTTTATAATCCAAGGATGTTACGCAATGAAATCACTGTCACCTCACATTACCCGCTGTGCCGTTAGCGGGATTTGCCTCACGTTACTTTCAGGTTGTTTGTATGATAAGGACAGCGAGGTTGACGCTTCAGCAATGCCATCTCCTTCGGATGAGTTAAGGCAGACTGTCGAAGCTAGTAACCCGAATGGACTCAGCGCGTACATACTGCCCGAAAGTGATGATTTTGAGAAGATTCCCCAGGATCCCAATAATCCCTTAACAGCAGAAAAAGTGCGGCTGGGTCAGTTTCTTTTCCATGAAACAGCACTGGCTACAGAAGGCGTTAATGCTGAGCATAGCGGAACCTGGTCTTGCGCCAGTTGCCACCATGCCGATGCGGGATTTAAATCCGGGGTACCGCAAGGGATAGGCGAAGGTGGGGAAGGCTTTGGTGTTAAAGGTGAAATGCGAGTCTTTGCCTACGGGTTTGATAAGTCATCAGAGGATCCAGATTATGTACCGGATGTACAGCCTTTTGCCTCCCCTACGATCCTCAATACGGCTTATCAGGAAGTCATGCTCTGGAACGGGCAATTTGGTAATGCTCAGGATGGTAGCGTCAATATGGGGCTGGCAGAGCATGTGCTTGCTCCTCAGGGAACGCCTAAATATGAAAACCTTCGGCAATTATCGGGCCTGGAAACACAAGCGATTGCCGGCACGGCTGTTCATCGCCTGAAAACCCATGAGGACTCAGTGTTACAGACTAATGATGAATATGTTTTGTTATTTGAGCTGGCTTTTCCACAGGCAAGTGAAGACATTGTTAGCGAGGCAGGTAAAGCCATTGCAGCCTACGAACGAACCGTTCTGGCCAACCGGGCGCCTTTTCAACGTTGGTTGAGAGGAGATAGCGCTGCATTAACTGACCTGGAAATTAGCGGGGCTAAATTGTTTTTTGGTAAAGCGAATTGTTTCAGCTGTCATACCGGCCCGGGCTTGAGTTCTGAACAGGGCGCATCAGAAGCTGAAATGTTCATGGCGCTTGGCTTTGCTGATTTCGACCCGAATCATCCGCAGATTAGTGGCGTTGTAACGGATGCTGACTCTCGGGGAAGAGGAGGTTTTACCGGCGAAAGTGAAGACGATTACAAGTTCAAGGTGCCTCAACTCTATAACCTTGCTGATTCAGAGGTATTTGGTCATGGCGCTAGTTTTGATTCAATCCGCGATGTCGTTGCTTACAAAAATGCAGCAGTGCCTCAAAAGGTGATTCCTGCCAACCAGCTTGATCCACGCTTTATACCGTTGGGGTTAACTGAACTGGAGATTGATCAATTAACGGCTTTTCTTGAGTACGCACTGTATGACCCGGATCTGGCCCGCTATAAACCTGATGCATTACCAACTGGCGCCTGCTTTCCTGTAGCAGATGAACTATCCAAACTGGATTTAAACTGTTAGACGGCTGCTTCCTTAAACGGGCATAAATCACTACTTTAGTCTTATTAATTGTGACGTTTTGTATGATTTATGCCCAGCCTTTCACACAACTGTCATATTCCCGCGCTGTAATTAGGCTCCTTTCACACGGAGGGTGAATCAATGATTTTAACAAGCGCTTTCCGGAGATTTAAATGATACGATTTACTAGTATCAATCGTCTGATAATGACCCCCGTTCTGGCAATCATTGCCGTTCTCGTCCTGCTCAACGCAGGCTCTTTAACTATCGCTTTCTCCTTAATGAGCGACATTGAGCAGGTTGAACAAACCAATGTAGTGCACGAACGCTTGGTTTCAGAAGCGCTGACTGAGTTTAAAACCCAGGTCCAGGAATGGAAAAATGTGTTATTGCGCGGTGCTTCGGATAAAGACAGAGAAAAATACTGGTCACGTTTTCAGGCCCGGGAAGCAGAGGTTCAGGCCATTCTGCGTAAGCTGGTGGCTGGCGCGGAGCTAAACGCTGACTCAGCCGGTTTGATAGACCGTTTCTTAACGTCTCACCAGAAGATGGGAGTCAAGTACCGCGAAGGGTACGAAGCATTTGTTGCCGCTGACTATAACCCGCATACCGGTGATACCTTTGTAAGAGGTATCGACCGTGAGCCAGCAGAGCTTTTACAACAGGCAACCGACCAGATAGCCCAGGCAACCCGTCAGGCCAAAGAGCAGGTAACAGGGCAAACCAGTCAGCGCTTATGGCTAATCATGGGCTTGTCGATTGTATTGAGCGGCCTGTGTATTGTTTATCTGATTACGAACCTGCGTCGCAACATTGTTAAACCTACCCGCGAAATTGCTACCTGTCTGCAGAAAATGGAGCAAAAAGATTACGATTATCGCCTTGAGTATCGCAGCGATCATGAGCTTGGCCTAGTGGCCAGTGCCACGCGTCACTTGCAGAACAAGTTGCAGGATACGGTTACCATATTGTCTGATGCTCAGCATCAGATTCGTCAGTCCCATGACATTCTGGAAGATGTCAGCAGCGCCATCGCAAAAGGAGCCAGCGATCAGCACACTTCGTCTGACTCACTGGCGCAGGCGAATGATAAACTTGATGAAATTGTTAAAGGTCTGGTCACCATAACCAGTCAGGTGTCTGTGGCATCGGGCCATTCCCAACAGCAGGTTCAGGAATGCTATACCACCTTTGATAGCGCCAATAAGGGCTTTGCTGAGCTGGCGAAAACCGTCGCATCCGCCAGTCAGATTGTTAATGAGCTACAGGCCCGCAGTGCCAGCATTCTAACCGTGGTGAATGTGATCAATGAAATTGCCGATCAGACCAACCTGCTAGCCCTTAATGCGGCTATTGAGGCGGCACGGGCCGGTGAGCATGGTCGCGGTTTCGCCGTAGTGGCTGACGAAGTGCGGGCTCTGGCAGCCAAAACGCAGCAATCAACCCAGGAAATTAATGCTATTTTAAGTGCCTTTGAAGCCGATGCATCAAAAGCGGTCTCGGCGATGGCAAGTGGTCAGCAACATGCTGATGTGAATGCTCAAAGCGCACAACAGGCTCTGGCGCTGCTTAATGAGCTGGTGCGTTACATTGATGAAACCCAAAGCGTGGTCGGTGCGCTGGAAGAAGCGGCGAACGATCAAAGCAGCATTCAGCGGCAGCTGGATGGGGTAATCGCCCGGGTAATGACTTCTGCAGAAGATTATAAGTCTTTATCACAGAGCAATAATATCTCGGAAGCTATCAACATGATGTCAAAAAATGTGATGTCTGTGGTTTCTGCATTGAGCCGATAACCGCTCAATGCAGTACAATACCCAACTCGTTTAACAGAAATTGGTAACGTTGGTATTTTGCAGCATCTGGTTTTCCACCCTATTTACAGTCAGCTCGAGTTGCCGGTCAGGCATCGTTTTCCCATCGAAAAATACCAGGGGATCCATGATGCCCTGTGCGCTGGTGGCGTATCGGAGTCAGCGTTTATAACGCCTGCGCCGGTGGCCAGGGAAACACTGACCGCCTGCTACGATGCCAGTTATGTTGATGCACTGATTGGTGGCACATTAGATAGCAAGGCAATGCGACGCATTGGTTTTCCCTGGTCTGAACAACTGATTAAACGCAGCCTCACCGCAGTAGGTGGTACCCTCAAAACCGCTGAGCTGGCGTTGCAGCATGGATTGGCCCTTAACCTTACCGGCGGTTATCATCATGCTGCTGCAGATTGGGGTTCTGGTTTTTGTTTGTTTAATGATTTGTATCTCGCCGCCAGGCAGATGCTCACCAATCCAGGCATAGATTCGGTGCTTATTATCGATTTAGATGTGCACCAGGGAGATGGCACCGCGCTCCTCGCTCAGGAGGATACCGCGGTGATCACCTTGTCATTGCATGGCGAGAAAAATTTTCCTCACCGTAAGCAGCAGTCAGACATGGATTTCCCTTTACCTAAAGGGATGACGGATGAACCTTACCTTGCTACGCTGGATGAGGCGCTGAGTATAGCGGAACGCCTGTATGCACCCGATGCCGTAATCTATGACGCCGGTGTGGATGTGCACGAAAACGATGATTTAGGACTGTTAAATATCACTACCGCAGGGGTTTACCAGCGCGACTGTATGGTGTTTGATTGGTGTCGTCGGCATAACCTGCCCGTGGCTTGTGTTATTGGCGGCGGTTACCAGCGGGATATCAATGCGTTGGTAGACGTGCATCTGCAGATGTACCGCGCGGCAGGGGTTATTTCGTAGCGCTAAAATGCCGCCAGCTGGAATCCCAGACCGATACGGTTCTGGCGGCGGTCGTAGTCGATCAGGCTATCACCATAGCCATTAAAATACTGCAGTACCACTTCATAACGGGGAGACACCGGATAACTGACCGACAACTCCAGGCTACCACGGTTGTTATCAAACTCCAGGTTATTGCGCAGGCGGGCAAATAAACCAAAGCCTTTAATGCGCGTACCATAACCAAGTTCAATGCGGCCGTAATAGTGATTAATTCTGGGGTTATCATCGCCAGCCGGATCGTCCGGAGAGGTTTTTTCATCTTCGGGGATGCGATACCAGGTGCGCAGATAATAGATATCGTCAGCATCGCTGAACAAACTGGTCAGCATAATGCGGTTCCAACTGCGCGAGCGAAGCTCACTCTGACCGTTAGACATGTGGTTAAAGCCCAGCTGCAGGGCATTAAAATCGATACCAAGGAGCTTTATATCGGTATTCCACTGATAGAAAATTTCCGGCTCGTAATTGGTTTCCCTGAAGGGCTTGGATACTTCACTGTTATAAAGTTGCCAGAACGAGGTAAGCGTAAAGCCAAAATAGACGCCTTCTACGGAGTCGGGCTGGGTGTATAGAGGCAGCTTTACACTGATTTGAAACTTGGCTTCCTTACTGTCGACGTTATCTTCGGTCAGTCCGGCATTGCCCAGTGCATTGGGATTATCCACATAAGTAAACGGCAGAAAATAGTTGCGCTTGTACTGGGTAATCGCAAAGGCATTATTTAACAGGTTTTTATCGGCTTCGAAACGTTTTTTGAACAGGCTTGGCCGGGCAATCAGTCCGCTTTGCTGCTCCTGGGTTGCTACTTCGCTTTGTTGCTCGTTATCGTCGCAATAGCCGAATGCTGAGGTTGTCAGCAGTACCAGACCAAGAGCGAAGCGATTAAGGCTCAGCGGTAAAATCAATGGTGAGTCCCTCATGAGCTGCAATCAACTGCAGTGGCGATTCTGCAATGGTGATGTATTGGTTGCAGTGGTCGATGATGTCATCGATATCCTTGTCCGTGCGGCTCGGATCATGACTGTAAAGTGCCAGCCGTTTGGCGTTACATGCCATGGCCAGTTTCACCGCTTCTTCGGCTACCGAATGCCCCCAGCCACTTTTGGCCGGCATGTCAGATAACATGTACTGGGCATCATGGATAATTAAATCTGCGTTTCTGGCAAATTCCACAAAGGTAAGAAAATCGGTTTCTTTTTTATAGGGAGGGTAGAGCTCATTGTCGGTAATGTAGGCCACTTTAAAGCCGTTCTCTGATACCGAATAAGCACTGCCTTTACCCGGGTGATTCATGGGCAACCGTGCAATGGTTGCGCCGTTGAGCTTCCAGCTGTCGATGTTTTCTGGCTGCGGCGTGATGGTAATTTTCGAGCGCAATGCCGAAAAAGGTACCGGAAACACTGAGCCCTGCATTTGTTTAATGATGGCATCGTTTTCTGGCAGTGATGTTTGCCCCGGGGTGATAAATATTTCACGGTCCGGTTGATAAATGGGAGTGAAAAATGGGAACCCCTGAATATGATCCCAGTGATTGTGGGTCAGCAGAATATGAATAGGGGTTTGCTTTTTAACCAGCTTATCGCCAAGGAGCCGGATGCCGGTACCGGCATCGAGGGAAATATCGGTGCCGTCACTCAGCTCGATATGTACGCACGCAGTGTTCCCCCCATAACGCACATACTCTGCGCCCGGTGTTGGAATGGAACCTCTTACACCATAGAAGGTTAACTGCATGCTGACTCCTTACCTAACGGGATCCGCCGGATGGCTTACCCCGTTATACTACAATCCGCTGATAAACGCGGTGACTTCCGTTAATTGTAATAAAGATTTCTCACCGCTGCGGCGATTTTTATACTCAACCAGTTGTTCATCAAGGTTGCGCTCGCCAATTACGATACTGTGAGGTATTCCTACCAGCTCCATATCTTTAAACATAACGCCCGGGCGTTCTTTACGATCGTCAAACAGGACTTCCACCCCCGCGGCGGTAAGCTCTGCGTACAGCGCTTCAGCTGCTTCCATAATACGCTGTGATTTATGCATATTCATAGGGATCAGCGCTACTTTGAAAGGAGCGATTGGATCAGGCCAGATAATGCCGTGCTCGTCGTGATTTTGCTCAATAGCTGCAGCTACCACGCGTGATACACCAATACCATAACAACCCATGCTCAGGATTTCATGTTTACCATTTTCGTTCAGTACGCCACAGCCCATAGCTTCTGAGTATTTGTCTCCGAGCTGGAAAATATGACCGACTTCGATACCGCGCTTAATTTCGATGGTGCCATTACCGCAAGGAGATGGGTCGCCGGCTTCGATGTTACGCAGGTCGGCAGCGGTAATTTTTTCTGCGTATGCTTCGTCTTTTAGCGCCGCAGCCACTACGTAATCGGCAAATACCGGTACGTTCACAGTAGCCAGGTCGATATCATTGCCGGTGGCGCCAAGCACAGCTGATACGGTTTCATCATTGGCGGTAATCAAAGGTGCGGCTACACCACTGAGCTTTTCGGCTTTAATATCGTTAAGCGTGTGGCCGGCCGCCAGAACCAGTAACACCCAGCTGTTAGCATCGGCTTCGCCTTCTTCGTCGGCTGCCTGTACCAGTACATATTGCAGGCCGTCTACGCTACCACTTTCGACTTGTTGCGTTTGTGCCAGCTCTACGTTGGCCGCATAGTCTGAGCCGTTAGAGAAAGCGATGTTGTCTTCGCCGGACTCAGCCAGTACATGGAATTCATGAGATATGCTGCCGCCAATAGAGCCGGTGTCGGCCATTACCGGGCGGTAATCGAGCTGCATGCGTTCAAAAATTTTGCAGTAGGCGCCGTACATGGCGTCGTAAGTATCCTGCAATGATTCCTGAGTAATGTGGAAAGAGTAAGCATCTTTCATGGTGAATTCACGGCCGCGCATAATACCAAAGCGAGGACGCACTTCATCACGGAATTTGGTTTGAATCTGGTACAGGTTAAGCGGCAGTTGTTTGTAGCTGCTGATTTCGTTACGAACCAGTGCGGTAATCACTTCTTCGTGGGTTGGGCCTAACACGAAGTCGCGTTGGTGGCGGTCTTTAATGCGTAGTAATTCCGGACCGTATTCTTCCCAACGGCCAGTTTCCTGCCACAGATCAGCTGGTTGTACTACCGGCATTAACACTTCAATTGCCCCGGCTTTGTTCATTTCTTCGCGAACAATATTGGCGACCTTGTTCAGCACCCGCAAACCGGTTGGCAGCCAGGTGTAAAGTCCGGCAGCAAGTTTACGAATGAGACCAGCCCGAAGCATAAGCTGATGACTAATTACCTCAGCGTCAGCAGGGGTTTCTTTTTGTGTTGCTAATAAATACTGACTAGTGCGCATTGATGGCATATACCCGTTGGATGATTACAAAACCCGCGTATTCTAGCAGTGTTAGGGGCGCTAAAATAGCCCTAAGAGACCTGTTCCAGTGATGTCACCAGGACTTTGCCGTTTTCTACGCGCCACTGTATGTCACGATCGTAAAAAATTACCTGATAAGTCTTCGGATCGTTGTCTTGTGATTGTCGGTAAGCCGGACGAGGATCCTGACTTAAACACTGGATTATCAGGGCTTTTAAATCACTGTGAGGCTGGGCGTTTAACTGCGCTGTTGCCTGCTCAGTGAAATGTACTTCCCTGGCGGGCAGCGGGTGCTCATCAAGCAAATGCGCCTCGGCATCGTTAACGCTATCGCTGTAGGACAGGTAAGGTTTGATATCGATGACGGGCGTGCCGTCGAGTAAGTCAATGCCGCCCACATTGAGCTGCCACTGACCATTAAGTTGCTCAACGCCCAGATTTTTTACCACTGACATTCCTATGCCATTAGGCCGAAATGTGCTGCGAGAGGCAAACACCCCAATACGACTGTTACCGCCGAGGCGCGGTGCGCGCACTGTGGGAGACCAGCCCTGGTCGAGGTTTTCGTGAAATAAAAATAACAGCCACAGATGGGAATAAGTTTCGATACCACGCAGACAGTTTGCATCGTTAAAGGGAGGTGTCAGGCGCACACTGCCCCGGGCATTGGCCAGGGCGGGTTGGCGGGGAATGGCAAATTTTTGTTTAAATGGTGAGGCGATATGGCCGATGGGAGTTAACCCAAAGGCAGAAGGTTCGGACATAAATTGCAACACTTTTGTAGTTAGACTGAAACAAAGTTCAAACATTTATTCGCTATAGTAGCGCCGCTATCTAATTACTGGTAGTCCCTGGAACACTTTTCAGCCCGCCATCGTGCGGGCTTTTTTTCGCCCGTTACGCAGATAAGTCATCAATTTGCCGATTTTTTACATGATTGAAAATCCCGCGTATGCCAATATATAGCACTAACCACATACCTTGGTCTTTTGCAGTAAATCACAGCAACGCACAAAGGCACTGTTAAACAGAAGATCGTAAATAGGATGGCTATGATCTCGGTAAAAAATTTATCTAAATTTTACGACCATTTTAAAGCAGTCGATAACCTCTCTTTCGACATCGCGCCCGGTAATATCGTGGGCTTTCTGGGGCCGAATGGCGCAGGTAAGTCTACCACTATGAAAATGCTGACCGGATTTCTGCCGCCCAGTGAGGGAGAAATTTTTATAAAGGAACGGTCAATCGACAGCGATGCGAAAGCAATTCAGCGGGATATTGGCTACCTGCCAGAAGGTGCCCCTGCGTATGGGGATATGACGGTGTGGCAATTTTTGCACTTCATTGCCGATGTCAGAAGATTAAAAGGCGCCCATCGCAAAGAGCGCCTGTATGATGTAATTCATCGGGTTGAGCTTGGTGATGTTCTGAACCGGCCCATCGACAATCTTTCCAAGGGCTTTAAACGCCGGGTGGGGCTGGCTCAGGCTATTTTGCACGATCCGGATATCCTTATTCTGGATGAGCCAACAGATGGACTCGACCCCAACCAGAAACACCATGTCCGGCAGCTCATTGAAGATCTGTCGCGGGAAAAAATAGTGATCATTTCTACCCATATTCTGGAGGAAGTCGCGGCCGTGTGTAACCGGGTGATGATTATCGCCGACGGGCAATTACGCTTCGACGATACACCGGAAGTACTCAGACACCGCTCTCGTTTCTGTAATGCCGTGAGCCTGCGTCTTAGCTATGCCGCCGATATTTCCGGCCTGGCCGAACTGGACGGCGTAGATGAAATGGAAATCGACCGTAAGACAGGTCTGGTAACCTTATTTCCGGAGCCTGGTAAACATATCTTTCATGCCATTAATGAATATGTCACCCAACGGCGTTTACCGGTAGATACCCTGACCCTGGAGACCGGTCGTCTCGATGAAGTGTTTCGGGATATCACCACGGCGGAGGTGGCCAATGGGTAATATCTGGATTGTCACCAAAAGGGAATTTGCGAGCTTTTTCGCCACCCCGGTCGCTTACGTGTTTATTGCTATCTTTTTGATGCTATCGGGCATCTTTACTTTCTTTATCGGCAATCTGTACGAACGGGGCCAGGCCGATTTAATCCCGTTTTTTAACTTTCACCCATGGCTGTATTTATTTCTGGTACCGGCGATAGCCATGCGCAGTTGGGCAGAGGAGCGCAAATCCGGCTCAATTGAGTTACTGATGACACTGCCGATCAGTGCGGCTGAAGCCGTACTGGGTAAATTTATCGCGGCCTGGCTGGTACTCGGATTAGCATTAGCGCTAACCTTTCCGCTGTGGCTCAGTGTTGATTTTCTTGGTGAGCCCGACCACGGTATTATTGTGGCCGCCTATATTGGTAGCTGGCTGATGGCCGGCGCTTTTCTGGCTATCAGTACCTGTATGTCGGCGTTTACCCGTAATCAGGTGGTGGCGTTTATTCTGGCAGTGGTAGTGTGCTTCCTGTTTGTCGTCTCGGGCAGCAGCATCGTATTGGATGCTTTTCAGCCCTGGGCCGGAAACCTTATCCTCGATACCGTCGCCAGCTTCAGTTTTCTGAGCCACTTTGAGGCCATGGCCAAAGGTGTACTGGCACTTAATGATGTGGGCTATTTCTTTATCATTATGGTGGTTTGGCTCTATGCCAGCCTGATTGTTATTGAACAGAAAAAGGCGGATTAACCATGCAGAAATTAATCGCTTTTTTAACCCTTTTATTATTGGCCGTGTTGTGTCTGGGGCTGGTGGTTATTAATAATGAAATGCTGGGTGATTACCGTATCGACCTCACCGAGGATAAGGTGTATTCCCTGTCTGAGGGAAGCCAGCGGGTGTTGAATGATATCGATGAACCCATCGTACTTAATTTTTATTTCTCTGATACCGCCTCTAAAGGCATGACGTCGTTGCGTAACTACGCCAACCGGGTGCAAAGTTTACTGGAAGAGTATGAATCCCGGGCAAACGGCAAAATTACCTTAAATGTTATCGACCCTGAGCCGTTTTCAGAAGCTGAAGACCGGGCTAACCAGTTTGGCCTTACCGGCGCAACCCTTGGCCCGGTAGGCGATGCTATTTACTTTGGTCTGGCCGGCACGAATGCGGTAGATAATCAGTTTACGATAAACTTTTTCGATCCGCAGAAAGAACGATTCCTCGAATACGATATCAGCAAACTGATTTATCAGCTCAGTGAACCTGAACCTGTTCAGCTGACGCTGCTTACCGACCTTAATCTGATGGGCGGGCAGAATCCGATGAGCGGTCAGATGACGCCCGCCATGACGTTTTACAGCCAGCTAAGTCAGTTATACGACATCACAACCATTGGCAGTGATGCCTCACAAATTCCGGAGAGTACCGATGTGCTGGTGGTTATTCACCCGCAGAACCTGAGTGAGGCATTGCAGTATTCCATCGACCAGTTCGCCATGCGGCAGGGGCGGATCCTGTTATTTGTGGATCCCCACTATGAGTCGGATGCCATGGCCATGATGGGCTCTTTGGAAGCGAATAAGTCTGACTTTGGCTTGCTGGAAAGCTGGGGGATTGATGCCGGGCTTGATTCGGTGGTACTCGATGGTCGTCTGGGGCTGGATATTCGCACGCCTGAAGGGGCGGTAACCCGCCACCCTGGTATTATCGGACTGACCGGTGAGCAACTTAATCGAGAGGATGTAATCACAGCCAATCTGGAACTGGTTAACGGTTCGTCCTTCGCGCCTCTTACGCTGGCTGAAGGCAGTAATTTAACCCTCACGCCACTGGCTTATTCTTCTGCCGATGCGGTGATAGTGGATGGCACGGAGTACGCTATGACTCAGGATCCACAAGCATTGCAGCGCATGCTTGATGGTCCGGACTCCCAGCGTATCACCCTGGCAGCTCGGTTCAGTGGGCCGGCGACATCGGCGTTTACCCAGGCACCGGCAACAGAATCCGCCAGTGAGCTTAATATGGCCCATGTGAGCCGAACTGCTAAATTAAACCTGATTGTGTTTAGCGATGCCGACCTGCTGGCCGACCGCTTTTGGGTGCAGCAGGCCAATTTCTTTGGTGAAACTATTTACACGCCATTTGCCAACAATGGTGACGCTATCATCAATGCCAGTGAAAACCTGGCAGGCAGTGATGCATTGATCAGCATTCGCGGACGGGGCACCTACGCACGGCCGTTTGAACAGGTGCAGGCATTGCAGGTAGCGGCAGAAGCTCGCTTTCGCGAACAGGAAGAGCGTCTGCAAAATCAGCTCCAGCAAACAGAAGAACAGTTAGCCCAGCTGCAAAATGTGCAGACTGAGTCTGGCGCGCTAACGCTGACTCCTGAACAACAGGCAGCACTGGATACGTTTATTGCACAGCGCAACGAAATTCGCCGGGAACTGCGGGAAGTTCGTTATCAGCTGGAAAGGGATATCGACCAGCTGGGTAACTATCTCAAGCTGTTAAACATAGCCATCAGCCCTTTATTACTGGTAACTGTGCTGTGGGGACTGGCGCGGCTGCTGCGTCGCAGAGCAGGGAAGAAAACACTGGAGGCCATCGGATCATGACCCGTGTTGTTATATTATTTTTACTGGTCGTAGTGACTTTGGGAGCTGGCTATTATTTGGTAGTTGAACGTCATCCCGAGCAGACCGCTCAGTCTCATTTACTGTTGGGCGGACTGGCGTCACAAAGTAATTCGCTGACCCAAATAACCATCGAAAATACAGAAGGGCCATTATTTAAAGCGCGTCGGGAAGGGGAGCAGTGGCTTGCTACCCATCTGGATTCGGTAATGACCTTTCCGGTTGATGTGGAAACACTGGCCGGCTTCGTTAGTGCCCTGTCCCAGGCGCATATTATCGAGCCGAAAACCGCTAAGGCGTCGCGCTATGCATTGCTTGGCGTAGAGCCTGTTACTCAGCCGGGCGCACAAAGTACTCTGCTAACTATTGCCACGGATACTCAGCAATGGCGCGTGGTACTTGGTAATCTGGCGTCCAGTGGTCTTGGCCGATACGCGCGGGAGCCGTCGCAGCGGCAGAGTTATCTGATAGACGAAACCCTGCCGTTACCGCTTACGCCTTATGAGTGGTTGTTGCCTGACGTGATTGACGCCGGACTTACTACACTTAAGTCCATCGTTATCGATAAAGACCCGGCTTTTACCCTTTATAAAGGCACCGAGGGCAACTGGCAGCTCAGTGAGAATAAGTTACCGCTGGCCTATCCTGGCGTTCTGGCTCATACCCTGAACGACATTGTTAATTTTGAATACGACAGTGTTGCACCGCTAATAAATGAGCCTGCTGCAGCGCAACTTCGTCGTACCATCGACATCACTGCCGAAGACGGTAAATTGTTAACCATGACACTGTATCAGATGGATGACGACGAAGGTGGTTACTCATTGTTGCTGGCCGGCGATCTGGTAGCGGCTTCTCTTTCTGAGTGGATGTTTCGGCTGACTGACTTTCAGGCGCGCGGGTTGTTAACGCCTAAAGCGGAGTTACTGCAACAGCCGGGTAGTCCTTAACACCTTTCGCTCCGCGTTGTTTTAACGGGGAGCTTTACACGCTTTAAGCTGAGCCTGCAGGGCCGCTTCGCCGAGCGTTTCTGTGGTATTGATGTTGGTTTGCGGGATGGACTCGGGATCCGGGTGGTGCGCCAGTGCCTGCTCCATTTCGGCCTCACGAATAATGTGGATCACCGGGTGAGGAGCACGATTGGTAAAATGACTGGGCGCATTTTCCGCTTCCCCGGCAAACAGGTAGTCGGGATGAAAGCTGGCCAGCTGGTATTCCCCTTCATAGCCCCAGTGATTCAGAGATTGCTGAGCGACATCCACTAACATCAGGTAGTCATCAAACTGCTGCCAGCCGTCAGACAGCACCATCAGGGTGGTGGAGGTATGGCTGGTGGTATCCAGATGCAGAAATTCATCGTGCAATGCCTCCAGCACCCGGGCCATGTCTGATGAGGCGATGTCCACAAAACGAATGCGCTGCTGGTCTCGCACAAAGCGGGCAAAGGGGCAGAAATTATGGCCAATAACCATCTCATCAAGCCAGCGCTGCACATGCTGGCAGGCTGGCGTCTCGGGGCTGTAAGTCATGACTTTGAATTAAGAATGGAATTTAACGTAGGCTTCCAGCGTGTTTTCAATCAGGCTGGCGACAGTCATGGGGCCAACGCCGCCGGGTACCGGAGTAATCCAGCCTGCGCGTTCTACCGCTTTATCAAATTCCACGTCACCGACCAGTGAACCGGCAGCGGTGCGGTTGATACCTACATCAATCACGATAGCGCCGGGTTTGATCCAGTCGCCCGGTATAAAAGCGGGCTTGCCTACGGCCACTACCAATAAATCGGCGCGGCTGACATGACTTTTTAAATCCTGGGTAAATTTATGGCAGGTAGTTACCGTACAACCGGCCAGCAGTAACTCCAGTGACATCGGGCGACCAACAATGTTAGAGGCGCCAACAATCACAGCATCCAATCCTTTTACCGGACGCTTAGTGGCTTCAATCATGGTCATGATGCCTTTAGGTGTGCAAGGGCGTAAAGCCGGGATGCGCTGCGCCAGGCGGCCGATATTATAAGGATGAAAACCATCAACGTCTTTGTGGGGGTGGATGCGCTCAAGAATTTGTTCGGCATCGAGTCCGGCAGGCAGCGGTAATTGAACCAGAATGCCGTCGATAGCCGGGTCTTCATTTAATTCATCGACAAGGTCGAGCAACTGGTGTTGTGAAGTATCTGCCGGTAAGTCATAAGAACGGGAATTAAAACCCACCTCGTCACAGGCTTTACGTTTATTAGAAACATAAACCTGTGAAGCTGGATCGCTGCCAACCAGCACCACTGCCAAACCGGGCTCCCTTTTGCCTGCTTGCTTTAGTGAATCAACATATAAAGCGACGTCTCGTCGCACTTGTTTGGCAATAAGTTTGCCGTCAATCAAATGGGCGGTCATAGTTACTGGCTGCTTAATGAAGTAATTAATTAAAAACGATAGGACGTATATTTTCCCACAAGTATAGCGGCTAAGGCAAAACAACAAACGTGAATTGTTGGTCAGGAGCGTAAATTTGACTAATTTTAGATCGAGTTGTCGACTTTGTGAGCATACGATAATTTTAGGGTAAAAAAGTGTTTGACGAGGTAGGGGCAAGCCGGTAGTATGCGCACCCCGTAGCGGTGATGAAGTTCACGCCGATACGCAGGTTCGGTGAGTGGCGCAGCTTGGTAGCGCACTTGTTTTGGGTACAAGGGGTCGCAGGTTCAAATCCTGTCTCACCGACCACTTTTTTGCTAGCGAAGATTCGCCAAGCGTCCGTAGCTCAGCTGGATAGAGCAACGGCCTTCTAAGCCGTGGGTCGCAGGTTCGAATCCTGCCGGACGCGCCAAGCGACATCGGCAGGCTGAGAAGCGCAGGTTCGACCAATTTGTCTGGAACAAATTGGCACAGCCTTCAGGCTGGTCCGAAGGACAACGTACACGATGTATGTTGCAATCCTGCCGGACGCGCCATCGCGAATTCGGCAGCTAAGGTAGCAAAAAAGAAAATAATAGTTACCATACCACAACTATTATTTGTATAATGCAACACCTCAATGGTGGGCGTAGCTCAGTTGGTAGAGCCCCGGATTGTGATTCCGGTTGTCGTGGGTTCAAGTCCCATCGTCCACCCCATTTTCTCGCGGAAGTGGTGGAATTGGTAGACACGCTGGATTTAGGTTCCAGTGCTTCACGGCGT
>NZ_RCUA01000021.1:74582-161003 GCF_003731635.1 Marisediminitalea oceani
GTAGCGCACTTGTTTTGGGTACAAGGGGTCGCAGGTTCAAATCCTGTCTCACCGACCATCTCTCTTTACTATTCAAGTAAATTTTATACAAAGAAAGCCGCAGACCCCTTGTCAGGGGGAGCAGTTCAGCACATTGTCGGGAACAATGTGCAACAGCGCTTTAGTGCTGGCCCGCAGGGCGTAGGACAGGAGTCCGCAGTCAATCCTGTCTCACCGACCATCTCTCTAAATTTTTCATTTAACCAACGTTAAAGCACTTGTAAGCGCCTTGCTTGCCTCCGCTTTGCTTCCTTTAAGTGCCCGAAAATCACCAATTATATCTGCCTATTCAGGGCGAAAACAGAAAGCGCCGATTTGTGCTCGACTCTGATGTTATCAAACTGTATACTACTGCGTCTTTTTAAGGCAGCGCGTAGATTATAGCGCGATGAAACGACCTCTTACCTGAGTTTTAATCACTGTTATCAGTGGCGGGCGAGAGGCTGGAAAATAAAGCGTATTAGGCGCAAAGTTGAGGTAATACAATGCAAGTTTCAGTCGAGACGACTCAGGGTTTAGAACGCCGTCTTACTATTACTGTTCCTGCTGAGTCAGTAGATAACGCCGTTAAATCGCGTTTACAGCAATTAGCGAAAACTCAGCGTATTAACGGTTTCCGTCCAGGTAAAGTACCAGTAAGCGTAATCAAGAAACGTTACGGACAAGCGGTTCGTCAGGAAGTGGCTGGCGACGTTATGCAACAAAACTTCTATCAGGCTATCGTGCAGGAAAAAATCAATCCTGCTGGCATGCCTTCATTTGAACTGACTAAAGATCAGGACGGTGAAGACCTGGAATTTGTTGCCAAGTTTGAAGTCTACCCAGAAGTAGAAGTAAAAGGCGTAGACGACATCGAAATCGAAAAAACAGTTGTTGAGATTGCCGATGAAGATCTGGATAACATGTTAGAAACTCTGCAAAAGCAGCACGGCGAGTGGAAAGAAGTTAAGCGTAAAGCACGTAAAGATGACCGCATGGTTATCGACTTCGTAGGTACCATCGACGGTGAAGAGTTTGACGGCGGTAAAGCAGAAGACTTTACGCTGGAACTGGGTAAAGATCGCATGATCCCAGGCTTTGAAAAGCCACTGGTTGGTGCGAAGAAAGGTGAAGAAGTTATCGTTGACGTAACTTTCCCTGAAGATTACCACGCTGAAGCGCTGAAAGGTAAAGAAGCTCAATTCACCGTTAACGTGAAGAAAGTTGAAGGCCTGACACTGCCTAAGGTAGATGAAGAGTTTGCTAAACTGTTCGGTATTGAAGACGGTGACGTTGAAGCACTTAAAGCAGAAGTACGCAAGAACATGGAGCGTGAATTAGGCCAGACGCTTAAGACACAGCTTAAAGAAGAAGTGATTGCCAAGCTGCTTGAGAAAAACGAACTCGACCTGCCAGCAGCACTGGTTGATCAGGAAGTTAACGCACTGCGTGAACAGGCTAAACAGCGTTTCAGCCAACAGGGCGGTGGTCAAAACCTGCCAGACCTGCCAGCTGATCTGTTTAAAGACAATGCACAGCGTCGCGTAAGCATCGGTCTGCTGCTGGGTGAAATCATCAAGCAAAACGACCTGAAAGCTGACCAGGAAAAAGTAGACAGCCTGATCGAAACCATGGCTTCTGCGTATGAAGATCCACAAGAAGTTGTTGATTACTACAAAAATAATCAGGAACTGATGCAACAAATGCAAAATGTTGCACTCGAAGAACAAGCGATCGAGTGGGTTGTTGGTCAGGCTAAAGTCACCGAAGTGAACAAGCCGTTTGACGAGGTTATGAACAAACAGGGGTAATTTTGCACTCCCAGATTGACTTAACCTACACGCAACTGTTTAAATGCTCGGTCTAGTCCGAGCATTTTTATTTCTGTAAGTACTTAAGGTAACCGCATAATGCAAAGCCCGTTAGATCCAATGAATGCACTGGTCCCCATGGTTGTTGAACAAACCGCGAAAGGGGAGCGTTCTTACGATATCTATTCTCGTCTGCTCAAAGAAAACGTCATTTTTCTGGTGGGTCAGGTTGAGGACCACATGGCCAACCTTATCGTGGCACAAATGTTATTCCTGGAAGCTGAAAATCCGGAAAAAGACATTTTCCTTTATATCAATTCTCCTGGTGGTTCTGTTACTGCGGGTATGGCAATTTACGACACCATGAAATTTATCAAACCTGATGTCAGCACTGTGTGCGTTGGTCAGGCTGCAAGCATGGGTGCGTTCCTGTTGTCAGGTGGTGCTAAGGGTAAACGTTACTGTCTGCCGAATGCGCGGGTAATGATTCACCAGCCTTTAGGCGGTTTCCAGGGTCAGGCATCTGATTTTGAAATCCATGCCCGTGAAATCCTCAGCATCAAAGAAAAACTCAACCGACTGATGGCTGAGCATACCGGACAAGACTACGAAACCGTGGCTCGCGACACCGATCGCGACAACTTCTTAAGTGCAAGTGAAGCCAAAGAGTATGGTTTAATAGACCAGGTTTTAACAAACCGAACTGACGCATCCGCCACTAAGTAGTATAGTTATATAAGCCCGGCACTGGTTTTTGTGTTTGCCGGGCAGTCTAGAGGCAAGAATTTATGAGCGATAAACAAGGCAGCGATAGCGATAACAAACTTCTGTATTGCTCGTTTTGTGGCAAAAGTCAGCACGAGGTCAGAAAACTGATTGCAGGTCCTTCTGTATTCATTTGTGATGAGTGTGTTGAGCTTTGTAATGACATTATTCGCGAAGAAATTAAAGATATTTCACCGAATAAGCAAAATCAAAACGCGTTACCGAAACCACAGGAAATTCACGAGCATCTGAATGACTATGTGATCGGTCAGGACCACGCCAAAAAGGTGTTATCGGTCGCGGTATACAACCACTATAAACGTCTGCGTAACGGCGATGTGCATGATGGTGTAGAACTGGGCAAGAGTAATATACTGCTGATTGGCCCTACTGGTAGCGGTAAAACGTTACTGGCAGAGACCCTGGCACGACTGCTGGATGTTCCTTTCACTATGGCAGATGCCACCACTCTGACCGAAGCCGGTTATGTGGGTGAGGATGTTGAAAACATCATTCAGAAGCTGTTACAGAAATGCGATTACGATGTAGAGAAAGCCCAGCGCGGTATTGTGTACATCGATGAAATCGACAAGATCAGTCGTAAGTCTGACAATCCGTCCATCACCCGCGACGTATCTGGTGAAGGTGTGCAGCAGGCACTGCTGAAACTGATTGAAGGTACGGTTGCCTCCGTGCCTCCTCAGGGCGGACGTAAGCACCCACAGCAAGAGTTTTTGCAGGTAGATACCTCTAAGATCCTGTTTATCTGTGGCGGCGCGTTTGCTGGTCTGGATAAGGTCATTGAACAACGTTCTGCGCAAGGCAGTGGTATGGGCTTTGGCGCAGAAGTGAAATCCAAAGAGAACAAACAGGCAGTGTCGCAACTGTTCAAGCAGGTAGAACCGGAAGATCTGGTGAAGTACGGTCTGATCCCAGAGTTTATCGGCCGTTTACCGGTTGTGACCAGCCTGGAAGAGCTCAACGAAGAAGCGCTGATTCAGATTCTGAAGGAACCGAAGAACGCCATCACCAAACAGTATGGCGCTTTGTTCGCAATCGAAGATACTGAACTGGAGTTCCGCGAAGACGCTCTGTTTGCTATTGCAAAGAAAGCGATGCAGCGTAAAACCGGTGCCCGAGGCCTGCGTTCCATCGTAGAAGCCGTATTGCTTGAAACCATGTACGAGCTACCGTCCATGGACAACGTGTCCAAGGTGGTTATCGATGAAACGGTCATCCGCGGAGAATCGAAACCCATCCTGATTTACGACAACGCTGATAAAAAAGCGGCAAGTGAATAAGAAAAATGCAAAAGGCCCTAATTAAAGGGCCTTTTTTGTATCAATTATTCAATGTTTTGCGCTATCTTGGAATAAGATTTAGTAAAACAATGACAGACTGATTGAACTTTGTCTGCCTATCCCCATATAAACACTCATTAATAGAAAAAGTTAGAGAAGAAGTATGACGTCAGAGCGAGTAAATCGCATTGAAATTCCTGTACTGGCCTTACGGGACGTGGTTGTGTACCCCCATATGGTCATACCTTTATTTGTTGGACGAGAAAAATCCATTCGTTGCCTGGAAGCGGCTATGGACAGCGACAAACAGATCTTTCTGGTTGCGCAAAAAGATGCAGGGATCGATGAACCCGATACCAATGATATTTATTCTGTAGGCACCATCGCCACCATTCTGCAGTTGCTTAAGCTACCCGACGGTACGGTTAAAGTACTGGTAGAAGGTAATGTGCGCGGCGAAATCGCAGAATACAACCAAACTGAGCCTTATTTTATTGCGGGCATTAACCGCACCACTGACGAAGACCTGCCTGAAAGTGAACAGGAAGTGTTGATACGTTCGGCGGTTTCGCAATTCGAAGGCTATGTGAAACTAAATAAGAAGATTCCACCTGAAGTCCTCACTTCATTAAATGGGATCGACGATGCTGCTCGTCTGGCCGACACCATGGCAGCGCACATGCCGCTTAAGCTCGTCGAAAAACAGAAAGTGCTGGAGATGAAAGGCGTTAACGAGCGTCTTGAGTATCTTATGGCACTGATGGAAGGCGAGATTGACCTACTCCAGGTTGAAAAGAAAATCCGTACCCGGGTTAAAAAGCAAATGGAGAAGTCCCAGCGTGAGTATTATCTCAACGAGCAAATGAAAGCCATTCAGAAAGAACTGGGTGAGCTGGATGATGCGCCGGATGAGTTTGAAGCGCTGAGCAAGAAAATTGAAGAAGCGAAAATGCCTGCTGAAGCAGAAGAAAAAGCGAAAGCTGAACTTCAGAAGCTGAAAATGATGTCACCGATGTCAGCGGAAGCTACCGTAGTGCGCAGTTATATTGATTGGTTAACCAGCGTACCATGGCACAAGCGCTCGGCTGTGAAGAAAAACCTTGCTAAAGCAGATGAGATTCTGGATGCAGACCATTATGGTCTGGAAAAGGTGAAAGAACGGATTATTGAGTATTTGGCCGTTCAACAACGCGTCCGTAAACTGAAAGGTCCAATCCTTTGCCTGGTGGGACCACCAGGTGTAGGTAAAACCTCTTTAGGCCAGTCTATTGCTAAAGCAACCGGACGGAAATATGTACGCATGGCGCTCGGCGGCGTGCGTGATGAAGCTGAAATTCGTGGTCACCGTCGTACTTATATCGGTTCTTTACCCGGTAAACTGATTCAGAAAATGGCCAAGGTTGAGGTGAAGAATCCGCTGTTCTTGCTTGATGAAATCGACAAGATGTCGTCAGACATGCGCGGCGACCCGGCCTCTGCACTGCTCGAAGTGCTCGATCCGGAACAAAACAGCAGCTTCAGCGACCATTATCTTGAAGTGGATTACGACCTGTCAGACGTGATGTTTGTTGCTACATCAAACAGCATGAATATTCCGGGGCCGTTACTGGACCGGATGGAAGTCATTCGTCTGTCCGGTTACACCGAAGATGAAAAACTGAATATTGCTACGCGCCATTTGATTAGTAAACAAATGGAAAGAAACGGCCTGAAGAAAAATGAATTGGAAATTGATGATTCTGCCATTATTGGCATGATTCGTTACTACACTCGCGAAGCAGGCGTACGCTCACTTGAGCGTGAAATTTCCAAGGTATGCCGTAAAGCGGTAAAAGATATTCTGCTGAACAAAGCCACCAAGAAAGTTGTGGTCAACCAGAACAACCTGAAAGATTACCTTGGCGTGCAGCGCTTCGATTACGGCAAAGCCGACAAGAACAATCAGATTGGCCAGGTTACAGGCCTTGCCTGGACTCAGGTTGGCGGCGACCTGTTAACCATCGAAACCACTTCGGTTCCGGGTAAAGGTAAAATGACCTCTACCGGTTCATTAGGTGATGTAATGCAGGAGTCCATTCACGCCGCCATGACCGTGGTGCGTTCCCGTGCAGAGAAATTGCGTATCAACAGTGATTTCTACGAGAAACGCGACATCCATGTGCACGTGCCGGAAGGAGCGACACCTAAAGATGGTCCGAGTGCGGGTATTGCTATGTGTACTGCGCTGGTATCGTCGTTAACCGGTAATCCGGTGAAATGTGAAGTGGCGATGACCGGTGAAATCACCCTGCGTGGTGAAGTACTGGCCATTGGCGGCTTAAAAGAAAAACTTCTGGCGGCTCACCGTGGCGGCATCAAAACCGTTGTGATTCCAAAGGAAAACGAACGTGATTTGGAAGAAATTCCGGATAACGTAAAACAAGATCTGGACATTCATCCGGTACAGTGGATTGACGAGGTTCTGGATATTGCGTTGCAAGAACCGGTTGAAAGTTTTAAACCGGTTGCACTGGACGGCGAATAAATCATCAGTAAACACCGCTGAAGCGCGCGCCAATGCTGCGTAGCAGCGGTTTTATTGGACCTTTTGGTTAATTTTTATCCATATGGTGTGGCAAAAGCCGTTTTTTTTAACTTTAGGGGCTTCAAAGTCCCAAAAGTTGTGTTACCTTAACTGCTGTATTCGCTTGAAGCCTTGTCACTAAAGGGATGGCAGCGATTCAACAATAAGTTAAAAAATTGTAAAGTGAAGCTTGATGTTAATCTTCAAGCTTGCTATAACGTCTGAGCAATGAACTGATTATTGTTTTGCGGACGAGAGCATAATAACAAACGAAGGGGATCTAATTGTGAACAAGTCTCAACTCATCGACAAAATCGCTGCTGGTGCAGATATTTCTAAAGCTGCCGCTGGCCGTGCACTGGATGCTTTCACTGACGCGGTAACAGACGCGCTGAAAGAAGGCGACCAGGTAGCTCTGGTTGGTTTCGGCACTTTCTCTGTAAGAGAGCGCTCTGCACGCAGTGGTCGTAATCCTCAAACTGGTGAGACTATCGAAATTGCTGCGGCTAAAGTACCTTCTTTCAAAGCTGGTAAAGCACTGAAAGACGCTTGT
This sequence comes from Marisediminitalea oceani, assembly GCF_003731635.1. Taxonomy (GTDB): domain Bacteria; phylum Pseudomonadota; class Gammaproteobacteria; order Enterobacterales; family Alteromonadaceae; genus Alteromonas; species Alteromonas oceani. The sequence goes on from NZ_RCUA01000021.1 coordinate 81,594, forward strand.
AACTAAGCATTAGATATTTTTTGAAAAGGCGATGGTTTACCATCGCCTTTTTTATTGCTGTAAGCAAAGGAATGCCTCTTCAGCATTCTATCGGGGTAAGTATTAAGCTATAATCCCCGCTTATTTGTTCCGCCGGCCCCCGACTGTATTACGGGTAGCTACCGGCTGGAAGAGTTGTAATGCAACGGAGTTAAAATCGAGTCATGCTAGAAAGGATCAGAGAAGGTTCTCAAGGCCCATGGGCGATGGCGATTATTGCCCTGATCGTATTGAGTTTTGTATTTGCTGGGGTTAGCAGCTATGTGTCTTCATCAGGCAGCTCTGCCGCCGCTGAAGTTAACGGTGAGCCAATCAGCCAGCAGGATGTTGAACGCGCCTATCAGGCACAACGTGCCCGTTTGGAAGCGCAGTTTGGTGAAGGGATCAGCGCCTTATTCAGCGATGAAAACTATCTGCGTGATTTCCGCATGAACGTGCTGGATCGCCTGATTGCCGACACATTAATTGAACAGAAAGCTAAAGAGCTGGGCATGCGGGTATCAGATAAGCAAATCCGTGATGCTATTACTGCGATGCCTGAGTTTCAGACCGAAGGTAGCTTCGACAATGAACGCTATTTAATGCTGTTGCGTCAAAATGGTTTCCAGCCCAGTGACTTCCGCGATTATATGCGCCAGCAAATGACCCGCGAGCAACTGTCTCGTGCAGTGCAGGCCAGTGATTTCAGCTTGCCAGAAGAAGTGAACTTAGCCCATCGCTTGCAGGGCCAGACGCGTAATGCCGATTATCTGATTGTAGATTCTGCGCCCTTTGCTGCATCAGTTGAACTGAGCGATGAAGAGGTTCAGGCATTTTATGACGAAAATATCTCGCGCTTTGACACCCAGGAAAAAGTTAACCTGGCCTATGTAACGCTGGCGGTAGAAGACCTCAAAGCTGACGTATCTGTTAGCGAAGAGGAAATCGAGCAGGAATACCAGGACAACATCGCGTTGTATAAAACGACTGAAGAGCGCCGTGTATCGCACATCCTGATCGAGTTTGGTGATGACAAAGGCGCGGCTAAAGAAAAAGCCGAGTCACTGTTAGCCGAAGTTGAGCAAGGTGCCGATTTTGCCGAGCTGGCCGAAGCTAATTCTGCCGATACGTTTTCTGCTGAGAATGGTGGTGACCTTGATTTTATTACTGCCGGAATGATGGATCCGTCGTTCGACGAAGCCGCTTTTGCTATCAGTAACGTTGGTGAAACCTCTGAGGTTATCGAAACTGAATTTGGTTACCACATTATCAAGCTCACCGATATGAAGCCGGTAGAAACTACTCCGCTGGCAGAAGTACGCGACGAGATTGAAGCGCAACTGCTTACCGACAAAGCTACCGATGAATTCTTTGCTCTGCAATCAGAAATGGCTAACCTGGCGTTTGAAGTGCCGGATACCCTTGAAGACGTTGCTGGTGCAGTGAATGGTAAAATTAAGGAAACCGGTTTAGTCACCGCTTCAGCGGTACCCGCGGCGCTTAATGTCCCAGCCGTAACCAGCAAAATGTTCGATCCGGACTTTATTGCCGAAGGGCTGAACAGTGATGTTATTGAGCTAAGCAATGACAAAGTAGTAGTCATCCGCGTAGTAGGTCATGAGCCACAGCGTACTCAGGCACTGGATGAAGTCAGAACACAAATTCTCGCGCAACTGCGCGCCCGTAAAGCGCAGGAAGCAGCAGCAGAGTGGGCTGACAACGTAGTAGAGCAGGTACAGGCTGGCGAGTCACCTGAACTGACTATTGGTGATGTCACCCTGGAATGGCAAAGTAAAGAAGCCATTGCTCGTAACAGCACCGAGCTACCACGTAATCTGGTAGACACCGTGTTTACCCTGAGTACTGAAGAGGGTAACAACCTCGAAGTGGCTAAGCTGGGTTCAGGTGATGTTGGTGTAGTACGCCTGACGGCAGTGAACATGCCTGAAGCGCTGGGTGAAGAAGAATTAGACAGCCTTAAACAGCAGCTGATGACCAATTACAGCCAGGCTAACTACCAGAGTTTTGTGGATTCATTACGCTCAGCAGCTGATGTAACGGTTAATCTCTAAACCTTACGCTTGTTCAGATAAACATAAAAAGCAGGTCTCAGACCTGCTTTTTATGTTTAGCTGAAAACCCGGTGTTAGTGAGTGACAAAGTACATAAAGGTGAAAAAGACGGCGATGACCGAAGAGATCACCAGAATATACTTAAACCCCTGTTTGCCGTCAGCCACACTGTAATTGTTAGCCTTTAAATACCCAAACCACAAGACGCTCAGGATAAGAGGGATTAAGACAATAATTTTTAGCATAATGATGTTATCCGCTAAACAAACCTAAAATCGATACGTTAAGTGTTTCGTGATGGACCAATAATATCAAGCACTAATCCAGGATTAACCTATTCAGGCGCGTTGCTTCAGGCCAAATGCAAGCCGTAACCAGGTAGTCGGCCGAATCAAAAAATAACACAGGCCGGCGGTGAGGGTAAAAGCCAACACCAGTACACTCAATGATTTTAGCGTAATACCGGCATCCCACTGAACGATATAGTAAGCAAGCACCACTATGACCGTCTGATGCAAAATATAAAACGGGTAGATTAACTCGTTAGCCTGGCGCAACCAGGCCGGGGAGTTATTCAGGTAGTGTCCGGCATAACCCAGCAAAACCAGCATGCCTGCCCAGGAGAGTAACGCTGTTAATGCCCACCAGATTTGCCATCTGACGGCAAGTGAGCCAATAGAGCTGAAGTCACCCAGGTAGTAGATATAGAACACCAGGCTGCTGACTATAAACCCATAAAGATTAACTCGACGATGGCGGGCGACAGACTGCCAGATTGCCTGGCGGGACATAAACAGCATTCCCGTGATAAAAAATACCAGATAGAAAACCGACACCGACAGGTTTTCAATCGCCCCGTCCTGTTCGGGATAATAGAGTTTTAAAAAACACCTTACAGATACGAGTACCACGCCAGACAGCATAAGACCAAATGGGCGATGCGACAGCTTTTCAAAGGTCTCTAGCAGCGATTGGCCGGGAGATGTATCCAGAGCCTTATTTAAAGGGATCGCCAGGAGCATAAATATGATCAGGAACTCTATAAACCACAGGTGCTTGTTATCGAATATCAGCAATCGCTGTTGGTAGGCGTCGAGCAGTGAAGCATACTGCTCCGGGGCTTCAAAATAAGCCTGAGGGGGCGTAATAAACATCATTGCCAGCAATAGGGGCAGTAACAGCCTTTTTGACTTGCTCAGCAAAAATGCCTTACTGCTGATGCGGTTGAGCAGAATCACGCTGCCGGCACCGGCTATCAAAAACAAGACCGGTAACCGAAGCTGCTCAAAATAAACCATGATATCGTCGAGTAACTTGCTCGACTCGCTATTCATAATATGCCAGTTATCGCCATTGAACGGCATGAACACGTGGTGCATAAATACCGCGACAATCAGTATCACGCGAAGCCAGTCGAGCTCTGCATAACGTTGAGGGGTCACTTCCATGAATACCGGATCCTGTATATAGAGGTCAAAGGGTTGAAACCTCTATGCTATCTAAATTTCGGCTGTTTATTCGTTGGATGTATGTAAGTAATTGTAAATATTTATTTATTCTGCTTCCTGGTAGGCTGTGTTTAACCAGCTTATGAGCTCATCGTCAATCTGCTCTGGTGTCGTAATACGCACTCTGAAAGGCGTCATTTTACCTGGCGGCAGCTTCTCCAGCCTGCTGCTTTCACTTAATGAGCGACTGTTTATGCCTATTTCCACTGCCGTTTTGGTGGCAGGGCCAATCATGGCAAATTGTTTACTTCTGCGGTAGCTGATGTAAGTTTTCTTGGGCGCGGTTTTAAAAGAACCAAGAGTATTCAGCGCTTCCAGCAATGCTTCATGGATAGGACGCAAGTGCGCTTTGTTACCCGAATAGATGAGGTCCATTGGCGGCGTTTCAGTGTCGCCTGGGTTTGCCGCCTGTTTAGCCATGTGCGCAATGAGGTTGGCATTGCCATGGCCCAACCCTAAATCGGCCTTGAGCATTTTTACCACATCGGTGTGTTTGGTCAGGCCGCTACTATTCACCAGCATAATTAATTCACTGAGTGATTTTCCGGTAGCTGTTTCAATGTTCTGGATCTGCGTTGCCTGAGCCTGCTCCATGCTTGCCATATTATTAAACCCTCTAAGTTGGCTTGAATGGTTACTATAGCAAGGCCGTTGGTTTTTGCGTAATGCCAGATATCAGAAGGGAAGGGCCAACGGTTTTGCTAGTAGCATTGGCCCTTAGGAAGATAAGTTAAGCCGTTTTATCGAGCTGATGGCACTGAATATAACGCTTGCGTTTCTTTGGTAATAACTTGTCGGTGTCAACCACCACCAGGCCATCCACACAGTCGCAGAAGTCCGGGTCGATGTTGAAGTCCAGGAAGGCTACGCCGTCGTGCTCGCAGACTTCGGTATATTGCTTATACAGGGTGGGTACGTTCACTCCCATATTGGCCAGCAGATGTTTAAGCTGGGTGAACTCTTTCTTGTAGTCCTCGCCTTTAAATTCAGTCAGCGTATCGGTGGGCAGAGAAAAGGGGATCTTTGCCTCGGCCTCGCCAAACCTGGCCGGAAAGTGGGTAGCATAAAACTGCACAATAAGCTGCTTGGCTGGCTGCGGGTAATTATCGCTCAGACTCACCGGTCCGAACAGGTAGCGATAATGTGGGTAGCGGGTTAAAAACGCGCCAATGCCGAACCAAAGGTAGTCGAGACTGCGCTTACCCCAGTAACGAGGCTGTACAAAGCTGCGGCCAAGCTCCAGGCCCTGTTCAAACAGCTGCGGGTTATGTTGAGCGTAATCAAACAGGGTGGCTGAGTATAACCCGGTTGGATGGTCGGGCTTACTCAGAATTCGCGCATCACCAAACCGGTAGGCACCCACAATTTCCAAATCGTTTTCATCCCACAGGATAAGGTGATAATAGTGATTATCGTACTTATCGATATCACGACGGTGCAGGGTGCCTTCACCCACAGCGCGAAAGGCAATTTCACGCAGTCTGCCAATTTCACGCATGATCACCGAGCTGCCCTGATGCAGATATAAATAGATATGCTTGCCATCAGACGTCTCGCCTAAGTGTTCACACTGGCGTATAGCACGGGAGAGCTCCTTGCGGTCTTCAGGCATGGCAATGGCCGCCTGAGTTGCAAAAATACCCTTACGGTTAGTACCAACACGGTATAAATGACGTTTAAACAGTTTTACCTGATCGGGCACTGAAATACTCAGTGACTGGTAACTGGAAAAAGGGATCAGCTCACCAATACGCATTGGTAGTGATTTGCGCCGCTGTTTAAACATCTCCTTCACCAGCAGCGCGGTAGCCAGTGGTTTATACACCATGGACACACCATAAAATAACGGCGAGTTCTTGGCATCAATAAAGATCGGCAGGATCGGCGCTTTGGCTTGTTTGGCGATGCGCAAAAAGCCGCTGTGCCAGTGGGTATCGCGTACACCCTGAGGTCTGAGTCTGGAGACTTCGCCGGCAGGAAAGATTAATACTGCGCCGTCGCCGGCCAGGTGCTCATGAATGGCGGCAAGGTGCTCTTTGCGGGTGCCGCCCTGCATGTTATTAACCGGCAGCAGCATATCCCGCAGGGGCTCAATGGCCATTAGCATCTGGTTGGCTACTACCTTTAAATCGCGGCGGATTTCGGAGATCAGTTTGATTAACGCCAGACCATCAATGGAGCCAATCGGGTGATTAGCAATGATCACCACGCGGCCCTCACTGGGGATGCGTTCCCGTTCGGTGTCCCGCACTGAGGTGCTGACATTAAAATATTCCAGTACCTGCTCGACAAAATCGATGTCGTGGTAGTGAGGGTAGGTCCGTCCGAAGTCTGCGATTTCCCTTTCGTGCAGCAAATGACGCAGTGCAAAGCGCAGGGGTTTGCTTAGCAGGCTGTGCTTGGCGACCTGCGGATAGTACTCATTGAGCAATTCATCAACAGTAAACATATTCAGTACACTTCAGGTTATTTCGCCACACGATAGCAACCGATTGTGACGATATGCTCACAGTTGTATTGCAGTTCCTTTACAGATACGCCCGCCAGTATCAGGCTGCTCTGCCGGTTTTTACAAAGTCTGCCAGTACCGACACATTACCGGAGTGCTTGAGATATTCGTTAAAGTGAATCAGTGAGAGCTCACCACTATTGTCTTCTACCAGTGCCGAGCAGTTCTCTATCCAGTCGCCATCATTGATGTAATGGATACCATTTACCATTAATGATTCAGGGTGGTGAATATGGCCACAGATAATCCCATCGAGGCCTCTTTCTGCGGCGTGGCGACAACCTGCTGCACGGTAGCGTTCAATAGCTTTATTGGCGCCCTTGATGTGCTTTTTAATGTATCCGGCCAGCGACCAGTAGTGATTGTTACGCCAAGCTCTGAAACGGTTATACCAGCGATTTAAAAATAACAGTAAGTCGTAACCTTTATCGCCTATCCAGGCGTGGAATTTGCCCAGTGTGACATCTGCATCAAACTGATCACCGTGCAACACCAGATAGCGCTTACCATTGGCTGTGGTATGCACCAGTTCACGCTCAATAGCGATGTCACCAAAGGCCATGCCTGAGTATTTTTGAATGGGTGCATCGTGGTTGCCCGGTAAATACACCACGCGGGTGCCACTGTTGCTCATTTGCATGAGTTTGTGCATGACCTGATTGTGAGTATCCGGCCACCGAAACTGCTTTTCCATTTGCCACATATCAACGATGTCGCCCACCAGATATAAGGTGTCCACCGAAATACTATGTAAAAACTCAAGCAGGAATTCTGCCTTACAGTCTTTATTACCAAGGTGAATATCGGATAACCATACAGCTTTATAGTGGAGTTTTGCCATCACATTTTCCCGGCCAATCGCAACTGGTAAAGTGATTTGCACTTTACTGATGCGGCTTGACAGTTAGGTGACGGAGCTTTGACTATTCGATGACGAGTTGTTGAAGGTTAAATGACAGGCATAAAAAAAGCGCCGAAGGCGCTTTTTTAAACTAAACGTCAGTGGGCGATTAGCCCAGCGCTTTAATTTGCGCAGCCAGACGGCTCTTATGACGTGCAGCTTTGTTCTTGTGAATCAAACCTTTAGAAGCCATTCTGTCAAGAATTGGAGTTGCAGCAGACAGTGCAGCCTGGGCACCTTCTTTATCACCAGAGGCGATAGCCGCTACTACTTTTTTAATACTTGTACGAGTCATGGAGCGACGGCTGGCATTATGCTGGCGACGCTTTTCGGCTTGAATTGCACGTTTCTTAGCAGACTTAATGTTAGCCAAGGTGTAACTCCCAAAAAAATTCATGTCAAAAACGAGGGTGCGGATTGTGCCTAGCTATCGGCTAATTGTCAAACAATTTATCGCAGCTAAACGTAACTTTCTTCCGCATTGCGCTTAGTATACCTGAGTAGGCCCCCCGGGCTCCAGTAAATATTCGCTGACATCGGTCGTTGACGCAGGTCAATAGCTTGTCTGCACAACCGGCGATAATGGTCTACAGTAATCGGAGTAAACCGAGAGTAGAACGGTAAGTCTCTGAAATGACGTCTAATAACTAACAGGAGTAGGTGAATGTTAACCGTTGCCGATATTATGACCTGCCCGGTAATGCAATTGCATGAAGGGAATACCTTACACGATGCCCACTATATCACCCGTCATCGCGGCATTCGTCATTTACCCGTGGTAAACAAAGACACGCAAAAAATAATTGGCGTGGTCACGCAAAAAAGCCTGATAGCCAAAGTCATGAGTCTGATGGTGCTGTACGGTAACGAGGCACTGGAGCAGCATGAGAAGCAAACCAATATCATGGAAGTGGCAGTGTGTGATTTTGATACCGTGAAAACCGAGGAAACTATCCAGGAGGTCGCGCCTTTCTTTTTACGCAATAAACACGGCTGTTTACCTGTAGTGGACGACGACAACCATGTTATAGGTATCGTTACCTCAACGGATTTCGTTAACCTGTCGATGATGCTGATTGATAAACTGGAGCGATTAGAAAGCTAAATCCCTGTTATCCACAATTATTCATTGATTTCATTGTGGTTACATAAGGTACAATAACGGCACAAAGTCGATTGGGGTGTCAGCAGGGCACCGAAAGGGAAGTGTGTGTCGAAGAAATTAATTAAGTCAGGCCTGATTGTCAGTACGATGACACTTCTTTCCCGGGTGCTGGGGTTAGTCCGGGATGTGGTGATTGCCCGCCTGATGGGGGCAGAAGCCGCTGCGGATGTATTCTTTTTTGCCAATAAGATCCCTAACTTCCTGCGTCGCCTCTTTGCCGAAGGAGCGTTTGCCCAGGCCTTTATTCCGGTATTAACGGAAGTCCATGCCGAACAAGACGAACAAAAGCTCAAACAGTTTGTCGCCCATGTATCGGGTACTCTTGGTGCAATAGTATTTGTGACTGCGCTGATAGGCGTGATCATTTCACCGATGATTACCGCCATGTTCGGTGCCGGCTGGTTTATTGATTATCTTAATGACAAACCAGACGGCGCAAAATTTGAGCTGGCCAGCGCCATGCTCAAAATCACCTTTCCGTATATTGCATTTATATCACTGACCGGCTTATCCGGCGCAATCTTAAATACCCTCAATAAGTTTGCGGTGGCGGCCTTTACACCGGTACTGCTGAACATTTGTATTATTGCCTGTGCTTATTTGCTTGCTCCAGCCATGAGTGAGCCAGCTTTTGCGCTGGCCTGGGGCGTCTTTATTGGTGGTATTGTACAGCTGGGTTTTCAGCTACCGTTTCTGTTTCGCGCCGGCTTATTAGTTAAACCTAAGTGGGGCTGGCGCGATCCGGGCGTGGTAAAAGTCAGAACGCTGATGATCCCGGCGTTATTTGGGGTGTCTGTAGGGCAGATAAACCTGCTGCTCGATACGTTTATCGCCAGCTTTCTGGTAACCGGGTCGATAAGCTGGTTGTACTATTCCGACCGTTTATTAGAGTTTCCGCTGGGGTTATTTGGTATTGCCATTGCCACCGTCATCTTGCCTACACTGTCGCGCAATCATGTGGGTAAGGATGAGTTGGGGTTTTCCGGCAACATGGACTGGGCGGTACGCATGGTGAGCTTACTGGGGATCCCGGCAGCCGCGGGCCTGGGATTTCTGGCAGAACCCATACTCTCGGTGATATTTCAGCGTGGTGCTTTTACGGCCGAAACCGCGCGTATGGCCTCGTACAGTTTAATGGCCTATGCGTTTGGCCTGCTGAGCTTTATGCTGGTTAAGGTGCTCGCTCCCGGCTATTACTCGCGCCAGGATACTAAAACTCCGGTGAAAATAGGGATCTGGTGTATGGCGGCCAACATGCTGTTTAACCTGATTTTTGCTATTCCGTATGGTTATATTGGCCTGGCGATAGCCACCAGTTTGTCAGCCACGCTAAATGCCGCTTTGTTGTATATCGGTTTAAGCCGGCAAAAAGTCTATGTTGTGAGCCGCCTGACTCTGGGGTTTGTGGCTCGCGTAATGTTTTCCACCTGCGCCATGGTCGCCGCCATTTTGTGGATGCAGCAGGGCGTCGACTTTACCGGACTGGTCTTGCGCGACAAAATTGTGTCCCTCACGTTAACCATTTTGCTGGCCGTTGCCGTGTTTGGTGGTTGCCTGTTTAGTTTTGGTATTCGCGTGCGTCATTTCAAATCCAAGGCCTTTTAGCGATTGGTATTGCTGGCCGGGTAGTTTATAATCGCCGGCTTTGTAGCATATTCATCTCAACAAAAAGGTTGCTGTAAAACGTGGAGCTAATCCGGGGCCTTAACAATTTAAAAGATCATCATCACGGCTGTGTACTGACCATCGGAAAATTTGATGGTGTTCATCTGGGACATCAGGCTGTGCTGGCCAATGTTATTGAACAAGCCCGCAGGCTGTCTTTGCCTGCCACGGTGATGGTGTTTGAACCGCATCCGGAAGAAGTTTTTACGCCGGATACGGCGCCTGCCCGAATCAGCCCGCTGGCCGAAAAATATCAGCTACTTAAAGCGCAGGGGGTAGACCGCCTGCTGTGCGTACGTTTCAATGCTCAATTTGCTGCTCAGTCGCCGGATGAATTTATAGAGCATCTGCTGGTCGACAAACTGGGAGTGAAATTTCTGGTGGTGGGCGATGATTTTCGCTTTGGTAAAGGCCGTCAGGGCGATTTTGCCCGACTTGAACAGGCCGGGCAGCAATTCGATTTTGAGGTGGTCAGCACCCAAAGTTACCGCATGGAAGATTGCCGGATAAGCTCTACTGCCGTTCGCGAAGCACTGGCCGAGGGGAATTTTAGCCTGGCTCACACTATGCTTGGCCGTTCGTTTTTTATCTCCGGTCGGGTGATCCACGGCGAGAAAAAAGGGCGCACGATAGGTTTTCCTACCGCCAATGTGCTGCTTAACCGTTGTCAGACTCCCATTACCGGCGTGTTCGCGGTAAAACTGAATATCGACGGGACGCTCTACACCGGTGTGGCCAATATAGGCTCAAGACCCACGGTAAACGGCCAGCGCAAGCAACTGGAAGTGCATATTTTTGACTTTACCGGTTCCATTTATGGTCAGCACATTACGGTAGTTCCGGTGGCCAGAATCAGAGATGAAAAGCGCTTCAGCAGCCTTGACGCACTTCGCGAGCAAATAGCCCTCGATGTTGCCAAAGCTAAACAAATTTTAACGAATAACGACGACCTGGTGCAGGTCTGAACCCGGGATAACTCCCGATAACGTGGACGGATAGAACAATAGCTATGAGTGATTACAAAGCCACATTGAATTTGCCGGAAACCGCCTTCCCAATGCGAGGGAACCTGGCGCAACGCGAACCACAAATGTTGAAAAGCTGGGAAAAAGACGGCTTGTATCAGCAGATTCGCCAGGCCAAAGCCGGTAAAACGCCTTTTGTATTGCATGACGGCCCTCCTTACGCCAACGGAAATATTCACATTGGCCACGCGGTTAACAAAATCCTCAAAGATATTATTGTTAAGTCCAAAACCTTAGCTGATTTTGATGCGCCTTATGTTCCTGGTTGGGATTGCCACGGTCTGCCTATCGAACTGATGGTAGAAAAGAAAGTCGGCAAGCCGGGTAAGAAGGTCACTGCAGCAGAGTTTCGTCAGAAATGCCGTGATTATGCGCAAAAGCAAATCGACGGTCAGATGACAGACTTTAAACGTCTGGGCATTCTGGGTGAGTGGGCGAAGCCCTACAAAACCATGGATTTTGATTCAGAGGCGAATATTGTTCGCGCGCTGGGCAAAATCATCGACGCCGGCCATCTGGAGAAAGGCTTTAAGCCGGTTCACTGGTGTACCGACTGTGGTTCAGCATTAGCCGAAGCCGAAGTTGAATACAAAGACAAAATGTCACCGGCCATCGACGTTAAATTCCCGCTGGCAGATGTTGATACGTTTGCCTCTGCGTTTGGCCTGAGCAGCGATGAGCTGACTGCGCATAAAGCCGGCGTAGTGATCTGGACTACCACACCATGGACTTTACCAGCCAACCTGGCGGTAAGCTTACATCCGGAGTTAGAATATTCACTGGTTGAATTTGGCGACGATGCCCAGTGGCTGATGCTGGCGACTGACCTGGTAGAAAGCTGCATGCAGCGCTATGGCGTTGAAGAATACAAGACCGTGGCTACCTGTTTAGGTCAGGCACTGGATAAAGCTAAATTACAGCATCCGTTCCTCGATAAAACATCATTAATCGTATTGGGTGATCACGTCACTACCGATGCGGGTACTGGTTGTGTTCATACCGCGCCAGCTCATGGTGTGGACGACTTTAACGTATGTAAGCACTATGATATCGAGGTATATAACCCGGTAGGTAACAACGGTGTTTACCTTGAAAACACGCCACTGTTTGCCGGTATGCACGTATTTAAAGCCAATCAGCCAATTATCGATACCCTGGCTGAAAGTGGCAACCTGGTGCTGAATGTTAACTTTGAACACAGCTACCCCCATTGCTGGCGCCACAAAACGCCGATTATCTTCCGCGCCACGCCACAGTGGTTCATCAGTATGGACAAACTGGGTCTGCGCGAGCAGTCACTGGAACAAATCCGCAGCACTGAGTGGATCCCGGAATGGGGTGAAAACCGCATTACCAAGATGGTAGAAGGCCGTCCTGACTGGTGTATTTCACGTCAGCGTACCTGGGGTGTGCCGATCCCGTTGTATATCCACAAAGTCAGCGGCGAGTTACACCCGGAAACGGCCAGCCTGATAGAAAAGGTGGCGGCAGAAATTGAGAAAACCGGCATTCAGGCCTGGTGGGATATCGATGATGCTGCACTGTTAGGCAGTGATGCCGACCAGTACGATAAAGTTACCGATACACTAGACGTCTGGTTTGACTCTGGTGTTACCCACTTCTTCGTGGTGGACTGCCGTGACGATATCCCGGCTAAAGCCGATTTATATCTGGAAGGGTCCGATCAGCATCGCGGCTGGTTTATGTCGTCACTGATGACCTCTACCGCTATGCATGGTCATGCGCCGTACCGTCAGGTTCTTACCCACGGCTTTACGGTTGACGCTCAGGGCAAGAAAATGTCCAAGTCACTGGGTAACGTGGTAGCGCCGCAGGAAGTCACCAACAAGCTGGGTGCCGATATTCTGCGCCTGTGGGTAGCTTCAACAGACTACCGTGGTGAAATTGCGGTATCTGATGAAATCCTTAAGCGCGCGGCCGACAACTATCGTCGTCTGCGTAATACTGCCCGCTTCTTACTGGCTAACCTCAATGGCTTTAACCCTGAAACTGATGCAGTACCAGAAGCCGAGATGGTTGCACTGGATCGCTGGGTCGTATCACGGGCTAAGCAATTGCAGGCCGAAATCATCGCCGATTACGAAAAATATGACATGCTGCTGGTATCCCAGAAACTGTCGCACTTCTGCTCTATAGAGCTGGGCAGTTTCTATCTGGATATCATCAAGGATCGCCAGTACACCGCAAAAGCCGACAGCGTTGCACGTCGTTCATGCCAGACTGCGCTGTATCACATTGTTGAGGCACTGGTACGCTGGATGGCGCCAATCACCAGCTTTACGGCGCAGGAAATTTGGCAGGAACTGCCAGGCGACAGAGCGAAATTTGTGTTCACCGAGACCTGGTACCAGGGCTTTAATGACTTTGGTCAGGATGACACCTTTAACGACGCTTACTGGAAACAGGTAATGGTGGTTAAAGACGCAGTTAACCAGGCGCTGGAACAGGCGCGTAAAGCACAGCTGCTGGGTGGCTCACTGGAAGCCTCTGTAACCCTGTATGCCGACGATACGCTTAAGGAGCAACTGGAGCTACTGGCCGACGAACTGCGCTTCGTATTGCTTACCTCTGGTGTGGAAGTGGCGGCAATGGCTGATAAACCGGCGGATGCCACCGCAACCGAACTGGAAGGGCTGTTTGTAAGCGTAGCGAAAAGCAGCGGTGAGAAGTGTGCGCGTTGCTGGCACGTACGTGACGATGTAGGCTCTCACAGTGAACACCCTGAGCTTTGCGGCCGCTGCGTAACTAACGTGGATGGTGACGGAGAAACGCGCCACTATGCCTAAGTTTATTAGCGAAAGCGGCCTGCGCTTTTTATGGATAAGCGTTATCACGGTAGTGCTGGATCTATGGAGTAAGTACGCCGTGATGGACAGCATGGCATTGTATGAGTCAGTCCAGCTGGCGCCGTTTTTCAACTTTACTTATGTGCATAATTACGGTGCTGCATTCAGCTTTCTGCACGACTCAGGCGGCTGGCAGCGCTGGTTTTTTACTGCCATTGCAGTAGCCGTTTGTAGCGTGATCCTGTGGTGGCTCAAGCAAACGCCTAAACAACAAAAGCTGCTGCCGGTAGCCTTTAGTTTTATTCTGGGCGGCGCACTGGGTAACGTGTACGACCGGATTGTGCACGGTTATGTCATCGATTTTCTGGATTTCTACGTAAATGACTGGCACTGGCCGGCATTTAACCTGGCCGACAGCGCTATCTTTATTGGCGCTGCCCTGCTTATCTGGGACATGCTAACCAGCAAAGAAGACAACACATCAACCAGTAGCGCAAACTAACCTTAACGTAGAGAGAGTGACCGTGAGCGAAACATCAAAAGTGATTGGCGATAAAAGCCAGGTCATCATGCATTTTGACCTTAAACTGGCCGACGGTTCAGCCGCCGACAGTACCCGGGTAAATAAAAAGCCAGCCAAGCTGGTAATGGGCGATGGCAGCTTAACGCCGAACTTTGAAGCCTGTTTATTAGGGCTGTCAGCTGGCGATAAAAAATCCTTTGAGCTGGCTCCTGAAGACGCTTTTGGTCAGCCTAACCCGGACAACGTGCACCACATGGATAAAAGCCGTTTTGCCGCCGATATGACCCTGGAAGAAGGTATGATCATGGCCTTTGCCCAACCCGATGGCAGTGAAGTGCCGGGGATCATTCGCAGCATCGCCGGTACCTCCGTAACGGTGGATTTTAATCATCCGCTGGCTGGACAAACTGTGATCTTTGATGTTGAAATCATCGATGTTATCAACGCTTAGACTTGAGTAAGGGCGTACCATGCAAATTCATTTAGCTAATCCCCGTGGCTTTTGTGCAGGTGTAGACCGCGCAATTACCATTGTTGAACGGGCGCTGGAAATTTTTCAGCCACCTATCTATGTTCGCCACGAAGTGGTGCATAACAAGTTTGTGGTAGATGGGCTGAAAGAGCGCGGTGCTATTTTTGTGGATGAGCTCGATGAAGTACCAGACGATAACATCGTCATTTTTTCTGCCCACGGCGTCTCGCAGGCCGTGCGTAAAGAAGCTGAACGTCGTGGCCTGAAAGTATTCGACGCCACCTGTCCGCTGGTTACCAAGGTTCACCTTGAAGTCACCCGCGCCAGTCGCCGGGGCACCGAATGTATTTTGATTGGTCATGCCGGGCATCCGGAAGTTGAAGGCACTATGGGACAGTATGATAATCCTGAAGGCGGCATCTACCTGGTTGAGTCCAGTGACGATGTACAAACGCTGGAAGTGAAAAATCCCAATGCCCTTTATTACTGCAGTCAGACGACCTTGTCGGTAGATGATACTGCAGAAGTCATCGACGCCTTGCGTGAACGTTTCCCGGCCATTGAAGGGCCGCGTAAAGACGATATTTGTTATGCCACGCAAAACCGCCAGGATGCTGTACGCGAGCTAGCTCAGGATTGCCAGGTGTTGCTGGTAGTGGGCGCGCAAAACAGCTCTAACTCAAATCGTCTGCGCGAGCTGGCGGGCAAAATGGGGGCACAGGCGCATCTGATAGCCGATGAAAACTGTATTCAGCGCGAATGGCTCGATGGTGTTGAGCATATCGGCGTTACTGCTGGTGCGTCAGCACCTGAGATACTGGTTAAACGGGTCATCCAGCGTTTACTCGACTGGGGAGCTGTGAAAGCCAGTGAACGAAGCGGTCGAGAAGAGAGCATTGAGTTTGCCGTTCCCAAAGAACTGCGGGTTAAACAGGTAAGTTAAAACAACTCCTTTTCTTATGCTCGCAGCAGCATCTTGTCTGCGAGCAATTCCCCTTAAACCGTGTTACCAGCAATTCGCTGGTGTGCGATTCATTGATTCGTCGAGTGTCAGGGTTGTGCAACCCGTATCATTAGTCTGACTTCCTTTCGCCGTGGCGGTAAGCGTAAACGTGGTGGCACTAACGTTACTTACACTGAAAGTGTAAAAATCCGAAGCCGGAATTCCGATATCCGCTGCAGCGCCGTAGGTAATGTTTTGCAGCCTGTAGTTTTCCTGGCTCATATGCATTTGCATCAGTGCTGTCTGAGCATCTCCCCGTCTGGATTCCCTTACCTGCCCCTGATACGCCGGCACAGCAATCGCAGCCAGAATACCCATTATCACAACGGCAATCATCAGCTCTATTAGTGTAAAACCTTTCACATTTTTTATTGCTTGCATTGTGCTCATATACCCATTAATTGAATCAAATACCCTGCGACATACCTTTCAGGTCTAAAATAACATGAGTCAGAAGGCGCTGAGTTCGGATTGTTATGCTATTAGTTTACTCAATAATCTGAAAAGTAACGTTATAAATTTTATTAAAAGGTATGTTATGTATTCACCGAGGTACCAACAAGGGTTGTCACTGATAGAAGTGTTAATCGTTGTCGCCATTATAAGTGTAGTACTAACGGTTACGGCGCCTTCCGTTGTTTCTGTACAAAAGCAAATGGCGGTAAAAGGCGCTGTTGAGAATACTTATTTCCTTCTGCAACTGGCTAAAAGCAGCGCCATCAGGCAAAGCTCCGATATGCTGGTTGATGCCGATGTCACGTCGACAAAATGGTGTGTTGGGGTAACTGATACCGCCAACTGTGATTGTGCTGTGGTCAATAGCTGTACGGTAGATGGCCGTGAGCAGGTCGTCAGATCAGCAGACTTTAAACAAATCGTGATGCAGAATCTTACTTTCGATGCCAATAACCAGGTGGTGTTTGATGGCGTGCGTGGCATGGCTCCTCAGGGAGCCGCGTTGGTGGAGTTTAGCGATGAAGCTAACCATAGCGTCAGAATGAATATTGCTGCCACCGGGCGTGTTTCGATGTGCAATGTGAAAGGTGATATTGGGAGTTATCCGGCGTGTTAAACGGTAAGCGACAGTCTGGCTATACCTTAATTGAAATCATGATTGCCATGGTGCTGGCTATCGGCTCGTTGGCGGCGGTGTCGTCGCTGGTGGGTTACGGTATTGGCGTTAACGGCAACCTCATCAACAGCGCCCGGCTGAATGAAGAGCTGGGCAACGTTTACTCTCTGGTGATTAGTGATTTAAGACGGACCGGGTATTCTGGCAGTACCGTGGCAATGGTAACCGATCCGGAAGCTAATCCGTCGCCATTTAACAGTTCTATTTCGGTGAGCGAATTTCCAGGGGAAGCCGCAAACAGCTGTATTGTGTTTGCTTATGACAGTAACGACAACGGCGTACTGGATAACGCAGCACCGGATGAAAATTTTGGTTATCGCCTGCGCGACGGCACAGTTGAGATAAGGCGCAATGGCGCTGCATGCATCGACACGGGCTGGGAGGATTTAACCGACACCGATGTGATTGATGTAACGACCTTAAGCTTTACGATTAATCAGGTGGTGGATAATGGCATTACCACCACATCAATCACGGTTGTGCTGAATGGCGAACTGGCAAGCAATGACAGTTTTTCCCGGGAGTACCGAACGGTATTGGTAGTGAGAAATTATGATAGCTAAACGTCTTCAACCACACAAACAACGAGGCGCCGTTATTCTTACAGCGGTTATTCTGCTGCTTACGCTTGCTACGCTGGTAACACTTTATACCGGCCGGGTTAAGTCCTTCGAAAATCAAATTACGCTGAATACGCAAAACCGCGCAGTTGCCTTTAATACGGCCGAAGCTGGCCTGATGAAAGCGCTGGGCGTACTAAGCGAGAATCCACGCTGGGATGGCGCTCAGTTTACCGAAAACTTGCCAGGGCTGGGCAGCTATACCGTCGGGGGCGTGTGGCAGGTGATCACTCGTGAGTCCACTACCATGCGATTAATTACCCTGCAATCAAACGGCACCTCACCAGATGGTTTGTCTACCGTCGCAGTGCAGGAGCAGGCGCTGCTATATTCGGTTATCGCTAACCCGCCTGATGTGCCATTGATTGTTGCCGGTGGTCTGGATGTGGGAGGTAACTTTGAAGTGGTGGCCAACCCTAATGGTGGCGGTGAGGGGGTGCCTTTGTCTATCTGGACCGATCTGGATGTGGATATGAATAATGGTAGTGGCACTACCTGTGGCCTGCAAGAGTTTACTAATGGCAGTTGCAGTAGCGATCCTTATTCTGAAAAAGGATTCCAGGATCTCGATATCCTCGATAATGATCCCGACTTTCCGGATGACCTGCTGGAATATATTTTTAACGTACCGGAAACTGAATGGGCCTCATTACGTGCCGATGCCGATCAGCTGTTAAACAGTTGTGCAACGCTGGGAGCAGCGTCGATGGGCCTGATATGGGTAGATGGTACCTGTCACATTAACTCCGGCACTATAGTGGGTAGCTCAGCGGACCCGGTTATCTTAATAGTTACCGATGGCGATCTGACCATGAACGGTGGCGCCCAGATCAATGGCATGGTGTTCTCATTTCGTAAACCCACCACAGTAGCGGATTTTGAAATAAATATGATTGGTGGTGCCCGGGTTAATGGCGTGGTGGCATCCAATCATCCCGTTGGTCATGCCAACGGGACGTATAATTCGGTTTATGACACGGATGTGCTGGACCAGTTACAACAACATGACGCCTTTCAGCGCGTCGCCAGGGTCCCCGGCAGTTGGCGGGACTTTTAGGAGGTCGTATGCATACGCGTGGTTTTTCTCTTATTGAAGTAATGATCGCATCACTGATTATCATGCTGGGCGTGACAGGGTTTGTAACCCTGCAGTCTGCTTATATGCGCAGCGATGCTGATACCAACTTGCGCCAGGTGGCTCTGCAACTGGCTCAGGAGAAATTTGACGATCTCCGCCAGTTCGAAGTCGTAGAAACAACTGCAGGCGTAAGCGCCTACAATGACATTGCCAACAATGCCGGCGGCGCTATTGCCTCGGGGCCGGTGGATGTCACTATTGGCTCTGACGGTAAATCTTACCAGTTTGTTCGCAGCTGGACGGTGGCCGACCAGTATTTTGTTGATACATCAGGCGATGGCGTAGAAGATACCTGGATGGACGCGGCAACACTTGGCGCGCTCGGTTTGGGAGTGCCTGTTACGCCGGCGCAAAAACAGGTCACAGTGACGGTTGGCTGGGCTGATATTGATGGCAATAACCTGACCGTTGCAATGGATGGCAACTTTGCGCCAGTGACTGCCGGGCGCAGTTTTCAGGCTTCCAATGAAACCGATAATGCCAAGGTTCAACCTGAAGTCGCCTATACACCGGGACTTGCCCCGGATGTTATTTCTTACGACCTTGGCAACAATGAAAGCATTGAGACCAGTAAGCCGGTTCCGGATATTTCTAACAAAGGCGCCAATAATGTGGTGCAGTTTGAAACCATTCGCTACGAGAGTAATGCCCAAATCAGTGAAAAGCTCGAACAAGAGGATTTTCTATCCGTTAACTGTAGTTGCAAACTGGCCGGAACAGGCACAGGTTATACGCCGGCTATGACCGTGCTTGATGGCGGTGAAATGGTGGTTGAGCGCGGCTCTAAAGTGACCAAAGATGTTGGCGTAGTAGCCGATAGTAAACAGCCGGCTCTCTGTGATGTCTGCTGTCGGGATCATCACGATACATCCAGTATGGTCAGCAATGAAAATTATTACCGTGCTGAAGGCGGGCTGCCGCATAAACATTATAGCTATCAGGGGGGCGGTTCATTTACTCTGGCCAGCAGTGTGGGTGATGTATACAACGAAGCCTGCCGCTTTAAACGTATCGACGGGTTTTACGAACTTTATCCCGATTGGCAACTCATCGATATCATTGAGTTTGAAAGTACTTACCTCAATACCACTACTGCGCTGGATGGCTACCGCGCCTATACGGAAGGCGTTATTGCCAGTGAAATTAACGGCAGTTTACCGCCGTCTAAACCTATCGATCGCGATATAAAGGTTCCTGCAGGGGGCTATCAGCTGATTGCCCGGGGGATTTACCTTGACCGAATGACTACCTCGCATCTGAATGCCGTAAAAGCCAAACTAGCTGCCAATGACCCAGACTGGAAAGCGATTGTGCCGTTCTATGACGTTAATCTGACTTTGTTATCTGGTTGGCAGTCGGATAATGCGCCGATCGCAACCGTCACCAATGAGCCCGTACAGACAGTTATTGATCCGGCAAATAATTATTACGGAACATACAGTCGCGGCCGGGCTGAAGCGTTAAGTGATGGTATTGCGAATATTGCCGTTTCGGCTTATGCAAATAATGCTGGCATTACCGGAACTGACCCGGTTTCTCCCGCTGAGTACTCGGCTCAGCTAACTGATAACTCACTGCAGGTTGAAGTAAATAGTAAAGCCAGTACGGAGAAATTCTTTGGTCTTATCGGTAACATTAGTTGTTTGATTACCCAGGCAGGGGTAACTAAAAGCTGTGAAACCAATAATAGTAAAAAAGCCGAATATGTTGACCTGAGTTCTATTGTTATGACGATTACGCCAGACAGGTTCGTGTGCCCAATTACGGTTCCGAAGGGCAACTCAACACCGTTCTTCAGTTGTGCAAATGTTTCTGAAAACTGGGTCGGTACCATTCAGTTTCAGATCTCTAAACCCGGGTATAGTGTGAGCTATAAAATGCAACAGCCGGATGGCAGTGTGATTAATACCAACACTATCAACCTGACTACAGGTTTGGATGCAACCTCGAACCAGGAGTACAACCTGATCATTGAGTTATTTGATTAACAGCGGCCCCGCTCAGCACATCTTGTACGGATGTACTGGCTGGGTGAGGGCACAGATCCTGACCCGGCCGGTGTTGCTGACAATCACTTTGTAGGACTCAAGAGTATTAGTGAGTGTAAGAGCGCCGGCATAGCCCTGAGCAAGACCGCGGGGCGCAGCAAAGCGTGACTGATTATTGTGGGTAAAGCTAGAGCCAGACAATAAAGCAAAACGATACTGCTGATAGGAAATGACCTTTTCCACGCCTTCAACCGTGCAGCTGTTTACGACCTGGCAGTCACAGTCAGGCTGATCGGTAATGCCCATACACCACTGATTGCCGGTAACCATATCCACAACTACTGTTTGCTGGCGGGTAACCGCGAGGCTGCGCGCCCCCTGCATCTGAAAATAAACCGACTGAATAGCCCCTTTTAATTCAATATTTTTAATCATATTGCCAAAGCCATGTAGCCCCTGACTGGCAATAATGGCGATGATCGCAACCACTATCAGCAATTGCGAAAGTGAAAAACCTCGAACCTTTACCCTCATTGTTCAATCCTTTACATTACCGGTCTGAAAAATCAGTGTAGCGGGTGAGTCACTCCGCATAAGCTGGCCATAAGCATGTAATTTGACAGATTTTTTCTGCGTTTGGTCGAAGGTTATTCTCTCCTATACCTGATACACCGCGCAGCTAACCATAAACATCAGAAATACGCTTCTCAATTGGGTAACATGGAGTATTAAGCAGGAGGCATGAATGAGTAAGGCGCAGCGAACGCATTACAGTTTGGGCAAGGAAACCGGAGTCGGCATGGTCGAAATTCTGGTGAGTCTGTTTGTGCTTACCATTGGCTTGCTGGGCGTGGCATCCCTGCAGTTTACCGGCACTTTTAACAACGTCCTGGCTGCCAGTCGCAGCCAGGCTGAACTGGTTGCCCGTTATGTCTCTGAACAGTTGGTCAGTGCAGCACAACCTGCTCAGGCTGATCTGATGGGCTTTGCCTCGGCAATGGAGCGCCACTATGCTACTACATTCAGTTATGCCGGCGCCGCCTCTGGTGGCAGTGATACCGGAGCACCAGCTGTGTTTGCAGCGCATTCGCCCTCTACCGAGCCAGCCGGTAAGAAAAAGTACACCCTGACTATTCATGCAGTCAGTGCTGATGGCAGTAGCTATGAGTTACGGGCAGTACCGGTTAGTGGCAGTCCGCAGGCGGGGGATGGGACTTTATATTACTTTAGTGATGGGCGCAAAGCCTGGGATCAGAACAGTGATGGCAGTATTGGCGGCAGCGAATATTGCTGGTCCTGTTAAGCGGGTTTAACTGCAGGATAACGCAGCGCCGGCGTGGTTTTCATTAACGCCGTCGTCATCCGAGTCCTGAGCGATGGCAATTTTACCGTAGCCATTGATAATCAGGCCAACCGCTTTATCGGCTTTACTGGTGTCATCGCAAATCGTGAACGTTGTGGTGACATTAGCGCCGCCTCTGACGTCAAACACAAGTGCTTTGGACGTAGCGTCAATCTTAACGCTGCCATGCAGCTTTTCGGTGGAGCTCAGCAGGGTTTCGTTGGTGTCCCGTTCACCGTCGCCGTCCACGTCATAAAAAGCCATACTTGGGTAAGTCCAGTTGCTGATACAGTTCGTATAATCCTGTGAAGGGCATACTACAACTTCGGTTTGTTCTTCCATGGCTTTAAAGCGGGCGAGGCGGGTCAGTGCGCTTAGTTCATTGATTTCTTTGGTCAGTATAGAATGGTTAATGAATCCACGGGCGCCAGGCACAACCACGCCGGCAATGATACTTAGCACGGCAACGGTTATCATGAGTTCGATCAGCGTATAGCCTGAGTGGCGCATAGAAAACATCTTCATACTGTTGATTCTGCGAATAGTTTATCGTACAACCGGGGGAATTGTTTATGAAATTAAACACCTTGGTATTGGTTAACCGACTAACTGTCTGCAGCGCTTCAGTTGGCTGAACGGATAGTGCGTAATGCCTGCTGACAACATGGCGTCTTTTAACGTAGACTGTAAACAAGTTATAGAGAACTCTGGATTATCTAATGGATAAACAAGCGGTTATTGAGGAAATGAAAGTACTGCCAACAATTGATGTGGCGTACGAAGTTACCCGACGGGTTGGATTTATTAAGCAACAGCTCAAGCAGTCGGGCATGAATGCCCTGGTGCTAGGCATCAGCGGCGGCATAGACTCCTGTACTCTGGGGCGACTGGCTCAGCTGGCTATCGATGAGCTCAATCAGGAACATCATGAAAAGTACCAGTTTGTAGCGGTACGTTTGCCCTATAATGTTCAGGCTGACGAAGAAGATGCCCAGGCGTCGATCGATTTTATTAAACCGACTCAGTCAATCGCTGTTAACGTGCAGCCCGGAGCAGATGCTATCCACCAGGAAACCTGTTCGGCATTAACCGCGGCGGGTTTGTTACCAGCCGATGAGAGCAAACAGGACTTTGTCAAAGGTAATGTTAAAGCCCGTACCCGTATGGTCATTCAGTATGAAATTGCTGGTATGGTTGATGGCCTGGTGCTGGGTACCGACCATTCTGCTGAAAATATTACCGGCTTTTATACCAAGTACGGTGATGGAGCCTGTGATTTAGCCCCGCTGTTTGGCTTAAGTAAACGGCAGGTTCGGCAGGTCGCTGAGCATCTGGGCGCACCGGCAAAAATTATTCATAAGGCGCCAACCGCCGATCTGGAAACCCTGTCGCCACAGAAAGCCGACGAGCAGGCATTAGGGCTGACTTACGACCAGATTGATGATTTTCTCGAAAATAAACCGGTTGCAGCGGAAGTATCTGAAAAGTTACTGTATATTTATAAACGTACACAACATAAACGTGTACCCATTCCTACTATTTACGATGAGTAAACGACGATGAAAAAAATTGAAGCAATCGTTAAGCCGTTTAAACTCGATGACGTTAGAGAAGCGCTTGCCGATGTGGGTATTGCCGGCATGACGGTAACCGAAGTGAAAGGCTTTGGGCGTCAGAAAGGCCATACCGAGCTGTACCGGGGAGCTGAATACCAGGTCGACTTTTTACCAAAAGTGAAAATCGAAATCGTACTTGATGATGAGCGGGTAGAGCTGGCCGTAGAAACTATTCTGAAGTCGGCTAAAACCGGCAAAATTGGTGACGGTAAAATCTTTATCTATTCTGTAGAAGAGGCGATTCGTATCCGTACCTCTGAACAGGGCGACGAAGCGATATAATCCCGCGCGGTTAATTATCAACAAAAAAAGGAGTGCTATAGCACTCCTTTTTGCTTTATCCCTTTCAGGCTATGGGCGATGCTTAGTGATTGCAGCCGCCTTTGCCGTGAACATGGCCGTGGGCCAGCTCATCTTCAGTGGGCTCACGAACATCGAGAACCTCCACTTCAAAAGACAGGGCGATACCCGCCAGCGGATGGTTGCCGTCGATAATCACTTCGTCATCGGTTTTCTCAATCACAATAACTGACTGCTCACCGGCATCGGTGGTAGCGCGAAACTGCATGCCAGGCTCTACTTCCATGCCTTCAAACATTGAAGCCGGCACAGCCTGCACCAGGTGATCAAGACGTTCACCATAAGCTTTTTCCGGAGCAACGGTAACATCAAACTTTTCACCGGCGGCCTTACCCTGCAGGGCCTCTTCAAGACCACTGATTAAAAAACGACTGCCAAGCAGTGCGGATAATGGCTCTCCACCGGTGGATGAATCAAGCTCGGTACCATCTTCGGTGCTTACGGTGTAGTGCAGGGTTACTACACTGTTTTGCGAAATCTGCATAATCTCTGCCTTTTCGGAGGTTGTAAAAAATAAAAATATACGCCGTGCGCCTTATTTAGAGCGTATACGGCAAGTCACAATGAATCAACTCCAATGCCGGATTAGTTGACAGTCTGAAGCTATCCTCGGGGGTGGTGTCATTATTAACCACGGCCAGTATCCAGGTTTCCTCACCCAGTACCGCCGCGCGCAGGATGGAGCCGCCTGAGCGCCAGTGCTCGCCAGCCTGTTTTTCCAGTTTGGCGGTGGCAATCTCATCACAGGCCCCGGCCAACTTAAATATCATTGCTGCCCGCTTGTTTCTGCCCAGATAACGGGTGCGGGCTACTACTTCCTGGCCCATATAGCAGCCCTTGTTAAAGTCGATAGCATCCAGCGCCTGCAGGTTCATCATTTGAGGAACGTACTGGTTAATCTGTTCTTCGCTGGTCAGTGCGGGGATACCGCTGGCAATATCCAGTGCTGTGGCTGCCGTTTCCTCAAAGAGAGGTAAATCAGCATCGCTCACTGCCTGTAAGAATGCCGGCGAAGCGTCTTTCTTCAGCGCAAGCAGAACGGTATCAGCGGGATAATCCAGAGTGATACAGAAGCCTGAATCAGACTCGACCATGGCCATCGGGCTATCAGGTAACGCAGCGAAATTGCCTGCCAGTAACGCGGTGGATTGCTTACCCTTTAGCAGGTAAAAATCAAAAGTTTCCGTTTCGGAAGCGATTTCAATCTTTGAAAATACGCCGTATTTTTTTAGTTCCTCCACCGAGGCGGCCACTGCGGTAGCGCCAGCAATCAGATAAAGTGCTGCGGCGCCATTGGCCACCAGACTCACACTCCAGCTTTTGCCTTTAAAGTCACAGTGTGCGCTGCGGCGCACGGTTGCGTCAGCCATCTTATTGATATCAATGGTTAACTGACTGTGCAAAAAGGTTTTGGCATCATCGCCACTGACACTCGCACAGGCCATCGACGGCAAAGCCACGACTAAATTATCGGGAAAAGCATCCAGTTTAGGAGGGAGTGGGGAGTACGATTGCATAGTGATATTGACGCCTGATGTTGTGATTAACCTGCTGGAGTATATGAGGGGGAACATATAGAAGATCAAGGGGGCTGATGATTGTTGTTGTGAACGTGGCCGAGCTCCTGTTAAAGGCCCGTCAATAGTCAGCTGAATGCGAGCCAGGGCTGCCCCCCCGGGTAAATGGAAGAGCAACCTTTGCATGGGCAAGAGACACCTTCTGGCCAGTATCAACCTGGATCTAACCATGATATATTTACCGCCATGACTATTTCACACAATCAACCGGTTATGTTTACTGCGAAACGTTATGCACGATTGAAATGGGCTTGCCGCCGCGGCATGCTGGAACTTGACGTACTGTTACTGCCATTTGTTGAAGAAGCGTTTAACGATCTGTCTGAACAGGATAAGGAAACCTTTGAACGGTTGCTGACCTGTGACGACCCGGATCTGTTCGCCTGGATTATGGGCCATCAGACCTGTCAGGATCCAGAACTGGCCAGGATGGTCGATACGATTGTTAGCCGGGTCAAAGTATAGCGTTATTCTGCAACCGCCCGTGCGCCAGTCAATTTATCGAATGATGCTGGCCAGTGTGGCAGTTGCGATTATCCTGATGCTAACGCCTGCTTTCTGGTGGGCAGTGCTAATCGGGTGTATCAGTTTGTGCCTGGCAATGGTCTGGCCGCTGAATGTTGAATCTCATCCACAGACCTGGATTGTTGATGAGGCCGGCGAAGGGTATACGGTTATTAGCGGTTGTCAGGATAACGCTGGTAACTGGCAAATCAGCCCGCGCTCAAAGCTGCTTCCCGGTGCATTGTATCTGGTGCGCTATTTTAAGCAGTCGCAGCGGTTTGAAACCTGCTGGCTTTTTCCCTGGCAGGTTCAGGATAAAGATTACCGCCGACTCGCCAGGATTGTGTTTAGGCAAGGACAACTCTGAATGTTTGGACTTTATTTGCAGGCTGGGTTTAAAAAAGCCGCTGATATTACGCCGTCTTCACTGGAAGGCCTGCAACGCGCCCCGGTGTTATGGCAGACCTTCTTACCCAGCGCCCGTCACTATAAAAAATACTGTAAGTTAGTTGGCTGGGAAAACTCCGCCCGGATGCACCCGTTTTACTGGCAGGTGCGCGGACTTTCATTGCAACTACGCTTGCTGGCTCACGCAAAAAGCCCCTTCAAATTGCTCGGATTGGTGCATTTGCAGAATCGCGTAGAAGAGTATGCTGAATGCCGCACCGATATTCCCTGTGAGCTGGTGGCCCGGTTTGGTACTGTTTATCAGCATCGCCGGGGATTGGCCGTAGAAGTCACCGTTACCGGCAACCAGCGCGGTCAGCGGGTATACAGTGCAACCGGCACATACCTGATGCAAACCTCACTGAAGCCTGGCCCGTTACCTGCCTACGAGAGTGATATTGCCGGGCCGGGTGAAACCTCACCAAAGACTGCCGAGTTAGCATTCAGTGCTGCAATGGTGCGCCGCTATGCGAAAGTGTCTGGCGATGTTAATCCAATTCATTTAAGTACACTGACAGCCAGATTATTTGGTTTTAAACGGGCGATAGTGCATGGCATGTACAGCGGTGCTAAGGCTGTCTCTGTGTTGGAACAGCAGGCAGAGTTAAATGGCAAAGCGGTACGGTTAGCATTTAAGCGGCCGATGTTTGTGCCAGCCAAAGCCTTATTGTTCAGCGAACAAGACGACGAGACTACCCATTTTTCGCTGGTCTCTGGCGACCGGGAGCAGGCCGAAACCTACTTCACCGGCCAGATTGGCTGACAACACCACTCACTGCTTTTAGTGCTCGAAACTGGTCAAATCACCCGGTTGTGGTGAGGTATTAGACGGCATGGGCGTCAAAATAGATGGCGTTGCTTGCTCTGCCCGTTCAGGATAATCCTGGTTGTAGTGCAGCCCGCGACTTTCCTGACGCTGCATAGCGCAACGCACGATCAGTTCTGCTACTGTCACCAGATTACGTAGCTCCAGCAGGTTATTACTGACCCGGAAGTTCGAGTAATAATCACTGATTTCCTGCTCCAGCAATTTAATCCGGCGAATTGCTCGTTCCAGCCGTTTGGTAGTGCGCACGATACCAACGTAGTCCCACATAAACAGGCGTAGCTCATGCCAGTTATGCTGAATAATAACCTCTTCGTCAGAGTCGCTGACCTTACTTTCATCCCAGGGCAGGATTGGCTCTTCAGCCGGCGTTTCATCCAGTCGGGAAAGAATATGCTCAGCCGCTGAGCGGGCAAAAACGATGCACTCCAGCAGCGAGTTAGACGCCATCCGGTTGGCACCGTGTAAGCCGGTGTAGGCGACTTCGCCAATCGCATAGACATTATCCAGATCGGTACGCGCATTTAAATCGGTCATCACGCCGCCACAACTGTAATGCGCCGCCGGAACTACCGGAATGGCCTCGCGGGTAATATCTATGCCCAGCGAGCGGCATTTACGATAAATATTCGGGAAGTGCTTCACAATGAAGTCGGCAGGTTTATGACTAATGTCCAGATACATACAGTCAGCGCCCAGTCGTTTCATTTCATAGTCGATAGCCCGGGCAACAATATCCCGCGGAGCGAGGTCTTTGCGCTCGTCGAATTTTTCCATAAACGGCGTGCCATCGGCGTGAACCAGGCGGGCTCCTTCGCCACGCAGTGCTTCGGTAATCAGGAAGTTGCGCGCCTGCGGGTGGAATAAGCAGGTAGGGTGGAACTGGTTAAATTCCATGTTAGCGACTCGGCAACCCGCCCGCCACGCCATGGCAATTCCATCACCGCTGGCAATATCCGGATTCGAGGTGTACTGGTAAACCTTGCTGGCACCACCGGTAGCCAGGGTGATAAACCGGCTGCGGATTACTTCAACTTGTTCCCGTTTACGGTTCCATACATACACGCCCTTGCAGCGGTCAGGGTTTTCCTGGCTTTTGATCATATCGATGGCGTTATAACGCTCAAAAATATGAATGTTGGGGTGCTGGGATACCGCTTCGTTAAGGGTGATTTGCAGCGCTTCGCCAGTCGCATCGGCGGCATGCAGGATGCGGCGGAAGCTATGCCCACCCTCACGGGTAAGGTGATAGCGGTTTTCGCCGTTATCTGCCTGCTCCTGGTCGAAGGGCACGCCATGTTCGATTAACCACTCCATGGCGCTCTTGGCATTTTGCGCGGTAAATCGTACCACGTCTTCATCGCAAAGATAGGCGCCTGCTTCCAGGGTATCCTGTACATGGGATTCAATGGAGTCGCGTTCGTCAAACACCGCCGCAATACCGCCCTGAGCGTAACGGGTTGAACCTTCGTTACAGTCACTCTTACTAAGCAGGATAATGCGACAATCATTGGCCAGTGATAAGGCCAGGCTCATGCCTGCCGCGCCAGAACCGATAATTAAAACATCACAACTGTGCTCAACGTTTGCGTCAGCAGGTTGCTCCGGTGTTACAGATGAAGAAGCGTTTGAATTCATGTAATGTAAGGGTCACAATGCGTGATTTTCGGAAAGTCTAATAAAACTCGGCGCAAACGTAAAAGAATAAACGCCTTTAAGGCAACTATTTTACCGATATTTTGGGTGTTTAGCTTGAGAAATGAAAAAAAGATCACATTCTTTGCGAACTTTTTAAAATACGCGAAGTCTACTCAATTGCTTGCATGAGCTATTTGGGAATTAGTCGGTAGGAGAAATGGCTCGAATGAGCGAGCAAATAACTGATCAACAGTTGGTTGAACGTGTTCAGCAAGGCGATAAGAACGCGTTTAATCTGCTGGTAACGCGCTATCAGCATAAAGTGATGCACTTGGTTTCGCGCTATGTGAAAAACACCGGTGATGTGGCAGACGTCACGCAGGATGCGTTTATTAAAGCGTATCGTGCGTTACCTAACTTTAGGGGCGACAGCGCATTTTACACCTGGTTATATCGTATAGCTGTGAACAGCGCCAAAAATTATTTGGTTGCTATCGGGCGTAAACCGCCTGCCAGTGATGTCGATGCTGAAGAAGCGGACTATTATGATGGCAGTGATGCACTGAAGGAGCATTCATCTCCTGAGCGTAGCGTCCTGTCAGACGAATTAGAGGCGACTTTGTTTCGCGCGATGGAAAAATTGCCTGACGACTTACGTATGGCAATCACCTTGCGTGAAATTGAGGGGCTGAGTTACGAAGAAATTGCAAATGTAATGGCCTGTCCTGTAGGAACGGTGCGTTCCAGGATATTCAGAGCACGGGAAGCTATTGATAAGGTTATTCAACCATTACTGGAAACCTGATATTGAGCTTTAGGGCCGGGATCAGGTACAGTAGATTTTGACAAGGTTGCCTTATAACGATGAAAAGTAATCAAGGCGTAACCAGGAAAAGTACTTTATGACGCAGCAACACGAAAAATTATCGGCTTTTATGGACGGCGAACTCGATGACAACGGGTTTGTTGACAGCATTAAAAACGATAGTGAATCACTGGCAAAATGGCGTAGCTACCATGTTATTCGTAGCGGTTTACGTAAAGAAGCCTCAGTGATGCCGGAATTTGATATTACTGCCCAGGTTGCAGCCGCGCTTGAGCAGGAACCAACAGTGTTGGCGCCGAAGTCTAAATGGAAATCACTGCCAGTGGTAAACAAGGTAGTGCCATTACTTCGTCAGTCAGGGCAGCTGGCCGTTGCGGCCTCAGTGGCTGCTGCTGTGATTCTGGGTGTTCAGCAGGTTAATCAACAACCTGCTGCGGAAGAACCATTCACGACTTTCCAGACTCCGGTAATACCTGGTATGCCACAGGCTGGTATGGCACCAGTTAGTCTTGAACAAAGTAACATTTTGCCAAATAATCGTGCTGGCGATTCGGATGCGCTGTTACAGAAGCGTCGACAGATAAACGCATTGCTTGCCGATCACGAACAGCAACTGAAACTCAAGCAGGCAGAAGAACAATCTCAGCAGGCCGCGGAATCTGAACCTAATCAGCCTTAATTACTATGCAAGCATTCTTTGATGTAAAGCAACGCACTGCCAGGGCAGTGCGTTTGTTGTTTCTAACTACCCTAATTTCTGCTACGCCAGCAGTAATACACGCTCAGGAAGACTCGCAACGCGAGCCTGAACGGATAACCGAACCAAATCTGGCTCTCGCCGAAGTTCCACGTCAAAACCTGAGCGGTTTAGAGTGGCTGGAGCGCTTAGCCCAAATCAACCGCACCTCCAATTTTGAGGTATCGTTTGTGCTGACCAGAGCCGGTCAGGAAATGACCCCGTATCTGTGGCGTCATGCAGTGCTGGAAGATGGTCTGGAAGCTGAGCAACTCAATCTGCAAAACGGACCGGGTCAGGAAATGATCCGTCTTGGCAATGTGGTCAGCGTGTTCGAACCAGACGTGCAGCCCTACAGCATATACGCCAGTGCTATCAGTGGACCGTTGCCCAGCGATTTATTGTACAACCCTACGGCGCTGACCGACGCTTACCAGTTTATTACTATCGGCCGCACCCGGGTTTCCGGCCGGGCTGCCCAGCAGTTACGTATCGTTAGTCGCGACAACAAGCGCTATAATTATCAGGTGTGGCTAGACGAAGAAACCGGCATGCTGTTAAAGCTGGATATGGTGGATTTACAGGGCTCATTGCTGGAGCAAATTCAGGTTACAGCAGTTAATGTGAGTGAGCAGCCGTCGCCGTATTTTTCCCGAATCAACCCACAAGCGTTACCTGGTGCGGTAGCCATGACCCCAAAACCCCGTCAACATCAGTGGGAAGTGAAATTTCTACCAGTGGGAATGGAAGAAATCAAACGCGAAACCCGGCGACTGGCCATGACCGGTCAGGTGGTAGAATACAAACTGTTCAGTGATGGCATGGTAGACGTGTCGGTTTATGTGCAACCTGCCCAGGATTCTCTTGATTCTGACGTAGTGCTGCGCCATTCAACCAATACATTTTTGTCGTTAACCAATGGCCAGGTGCAAATAACTATCATTGGTAAAGTTCCCCCGCAAACCGCCTACGAAATCGCCCATTCCATCGGTGCAGCCGGAGAGTAAAGTGATTACCGAGACAGCGACGGTTATTGGTGTTGAAGACGACTTAATTACGGTTAGCGCATCGGTGAAGACTGGCTGCAGTCAGTGTCAGGTAAGTGACGATTGCGGCACCAGCGCAGTAGCCAAAGCGTTTACACCACGCCAGCAAACGCTGACTATGCGCAGTCCATTGCCGGTTAAGCCAGGCGATCTGGTGGTGATCGGCATCCCTGAACAAAAGGTCTTGCTGGCTTCATGGCTGGTTTATATCGTGCCCCTGGTTACTCTGATTGGTGGCGTGATTGGCTTAAATCAACTAACAAACTGGCATGAACTGGCCGTCTTCGGCGCCGCTATCCTGTTATCAGCCGGCAGCGTAAAACTGGTCGCACGGTATCTGGCCCGGGCCAGAAATGCCCGCTTTGAGCCGGTTATTGTCAGTCGGGTCAACGACAAAGCGCAGGCGGTTTAGCCTGGGCGACTTGTTGTTTGCCGGTAGCGGCGACGATTTGTTGCTGTGATATTCGCTTTTAGCGCAATAAGTAGGTAAAATCCGCACCCTTGAAGGTGTCTGGCTGAACACGTCATTGTAATCGTTTATCACCCGCCAGACGTTTAAACGTAACAATTTGCAGGTAATTTCCAAGCATTATGCAGCATAAGCACATTCGCAACTTCTCTATTATTGCGCACATTGATCATGGTAAGTCGACATTATCAGACCGGTTAATCCAACATTGTGGTGGATTAACTGAACGTGAAATGGCAGCACAGGTTCTGGACTCCATGGATCTGGAAAGAGAGCGGGGAATTACCATTAAAGCGCAGAGCGTAACGCTCGATTATAAAGCCCGTGATGGTGAAACTTACCAGCTTAATTTCATTGATACGCCGGGACACGTAGATTTTAGCTATGAGGTTTCGCGCTCACTGGCGGCCTGTGAAGGGGCGCTGCTGGTGGTTGATGCCGGACAGGGCGTTGAAGCTCAGACTGTAGCCAACTGCTATACCGCTATCGATATGGACATGGAAGTGGTGCCGATCCTGAATAAAATCGACTTACCGCAGGCTGAGCCTGAGCGGGTAGCCGAAGAAATTGAAGACATCATTGGCATCGATGCCGTGGAAGCCGTGCGTTGCTCAGCAAAAACCGGTATCGGCATTGAAGATGTGCTGGAAGTGATTGTTAAGCAGATCCCGCCGCCGGAAGGCGCCATTGATGCACCGCTGAAAGCGCTGATCGTTGACTCCTGGTTTGATAATTACCAGGGGGTTGTGTCACTGGTGCGCATCGTTGAAGGTGAGCTGCACGTTAAAGACAAGATTCAGATCATGTCAAACGGGCAGGTGCACCAAGCAGACAAAATTGGTGTATTTACTCCTAAGCCGCTGGAACGTAAAGTGCTGCGAGCCGGTGAGGTAGGGTTTATTATTGCCGGAATTAAAGAAATTCATGGTGCGCCGGTGGGCGATACCATTACCACCGCCAAGGCGCCTGCCGAGAAGATGTTACCGGGCTTTAAAAAGGTTAAGCCGCAGGTTTATGCCGGCTTGTTCCCGGTTAGCTCTGACGACTACGAAGATTTTCGTGATGCGCTGGCTAAGCTGAGCCTTAACGATGCCTCACTGTTTTACGAACCAGAAAGTTCTGCGGCTCTGGGCTTCGGTTTCCGCGTTGGCTTCCTTGGTATGCTGCATATGGAAATTATCCAGGAACGTCTTGAGCGTGAATACGACCTCGACCTCATCACCACGGCGCCAACCGTAAACTACGAAGTGCTGCAAACAGATGGCACTGTTATGCAGGTGGATAACCCGTCCAAGTTACCGGCGGTTAACGATATCGAAGAGATTCGTGAGCCCATCGTGGAAGCTAATATCCTGGTACCACAGGAATACCTCGGCAGTGTAATCACACTGTGCGTTGAAAAGCGCGGTAATCAGGTCAACATGAGTTATCACGGCAAACAGGTTGCGGTAACCTACGAATTGCCAATGGCAGAGGTCGTGCTGGACTTCTTTGACCGCTTAAAGTCGACCAGCCGCGGGTTTGCCTCGCTGGATTATAACTTTAAGAAGTTTGTCTGCTCAGACATGGTTCGTCTGGATATTCTGATTAACGGTGAACGGGTCGATGCGCTGGCAGTAATTACCCACCGTGACAATGCGCAGTACCGGGGGCGTGACCTGGTGGAAAAACTGCGTGAGCTGATCCCGCGTCAGATGTTTGATATTGCTATCCAGGCCGCCATTGGTAACCATATTATTGCCCGAAGCACAGTGAAACAGTTACGTAAAAACGTTATTGCCAAATGTTATGGCGGTGACGTAAGCCGTAAGAAGAAACTGCTGCAGAAGCAAAAGGAAGGTAAGAAACGGATGAAGCAGGTGGGTAATGTGGAACTTCCACAGGACGCATTCCTTGCAGTACTTAAGGTATCTAAGTAATGGCGAATTATTTTTCTCTCTTGTTGGTAGTGCTGACCCTGGGGTCGGGATTAATCTGGTTAATAGACGCTCTTGCGTTTGCGCCGAAAAGAAAGGCCCGCGGTGTGGCGCTCTCCGGGAACGGTGAGTCGGCGTTACCGCCTGAGGAAAAATTGCCATATATCGTGGATACGGCGCAGCAGATTTTCCCGGTCATCGCCTTTGTACTGGTGTTACGGTCATTTCTGTATGAACCGTTTCAGATCCCATCAGGTTCCATGATGCCAACCCTGTTGGTAGGTGATTTCATTCTGGTGGAAAAATACGCCTATGGCTTAAAAGACCCGGTATTCCGTCACAAGTTTATTGAAACCGGCGCGCCTGAGCGTGGCGATGTAGTGGTATTTAAGTATCCGGAAGAGCCTTCAGTTGATTACATCAAGCGGGTAGTGGGCATGCCCGGTGATACGGTAATTTATCGCGATAAGCAGATATTCATTAAACCTGCCTGCGATAGCGGCCAGAATTGTGCCGAATTTAAGGCAATGCCCCAGGAATTTGTCAGCAGTGGTGACTTTGTTCAAAACCTCGCCCCGCTTAAACGTATCAGCGAAACGCTCGGTGACGTGAAACACGAAATTCTGCAACATCCGGTTTCAGAAGCGCATCCTTCCAATTTCTATACCCAGCCGGGTACCAAAATGAATGAATGGATCGTGCCGGAAAATCAGTACTTCGTGCTCGGCGATAACCGCGATAACAGCCGCGACAGCCGCTACTGGGGCTTTGTGCCGGATGAAAATCTGGTAGGTAAAGCCGTCGCTATCTGGATCAGCTTTGAGTTTGATCGTGCGCCTGACAGCTGGTTACCTTCATGGGTACCATCAGGCGTTCGCTTTAGCCGGGTAGGTGGCATTCAATAATGATCGGAATCGATCGCTATGCCAGATTATCACAGCGTCTGGGCTACCAGTTTAGTAATGTTGAGTTACTCCAGCAGGCGCTGACTCACCGTAGCGCAGCTAAGCAGCACAATGAACGCCTGGAGTTTCTGGGCGATGCCGTACTGGGGATGGTAGTGGCACAGGCGCTGTTTAAACGCTTTCCAACCGTGCCTGAGGGCAAATTAACCCGCATGCGTTCAACGCTGGTGAAAGGCGATACGCTGGCTGAACTTGGCCGTGAGGCCGACGTTGGCGAACTATTAAAGCTGGGGCCGGGCGAACTTAAAAGTGGCGGTCATCGACGCAGTTCGATTATTGCCGATGCCATGGAAGCCATCCTCGGAGCCATCTATCTTGAAGCTGGCCTGGATACCACTGCAGAAGTCATTTTACGCTTGTGGCAAAGCCGCATCGATAAGCTCGATCCAAACGAACACCCTAAAGACGCTAAAACCCGTCTGCAGGAGTTTTTACAGTCCCGTAAGCTGCCGTTACCGGTTTATGAAGTGGTAGATATCAGCGGCAAGGATCATGACCAGACCTTCGTAGTGCACTGCCAGATAGAATCGCTGGGCAAGCCTATGAAAGGTACGGGCACCAGTCGGCGGAAAGCCGAACAACAAGCCGCACGGAACGCGCTGGAGAAATTAGACAATGACTGACCAGCAGTTGCCAGACATCCCTGAACCCACTACCCGCTGCGGCCTGGTGGCCATTGTTGGCAGGCCTAACGTGGGCAAATCCACGCTGTTAAACCGATTGCTCGGGCAAAAGGTAAGCATTACCTCCCGTAAGCCACAAACCACGCGTCACCGGATTTTAGGTATCGATACCGAAGCGGATTGTCAGACAGTGTATGTGGACACACCGGGCTTACACAGCGAAGAAAAGCGCGCTATCAACCGATTAATGAACCGCGCGGCGACCAGCTCGCTGGGCGAGGTGAGCCTTATCCTGTTTGTGGTGGAAGGTACCCGCTGGACCAGCGATGATGAGCTGGTGCTGAGCCGGGTGCAGCAATCCGGACTGCCGGCTATTCTGGTAGTAAACAAACAGGACAAAGTGGCCGATCCTGAAGCGCTGATTGCGCATTTACAGGTGTTGGCGCAAAAGCATCAATTTGAGGAAATCATCCCGCTTAGTGCCAAACAGGGCAAACAGGTTGAGGTGCTGCGTGAGTTAGTTCGTCAGCGCCAGCCGGTCAGCGAGTTTTACTTCCCGGAAGACTATATTACCGACCGCTCTAGCCGCTTTATGGCAGCTGAAATCATTCGCGAGAAACTAATGCGTTACACTGGTGACGAGTTGCCCTATTCAACCACGGTTGAAATTGAGCAGTTTAAGCTGGGTGAAAACGGCGTGTATCGAATTAACGGTCTGATCCTGGTTGAGCGTGAAACTCAAAAACGCATGGTGATCGGAAAAGGCGGTAAACACTTAAAAACCATAGGTGAACAGGCGCGACTTGATATGGAGCGGTTGTTCGACAATAAGGTTTTCCTTGAGCTGTGGGTGAAAGTGAAATCCGGTTGGGCCGACGATGAACGCGCACTGCGTTCGTTAGGCTATGGTGAAGATTAATTAAGCAGGTGGTGAGTATGAGTATCGCTGATATGCGTCGTCAGTACAGTCAGGGGCATTTAACCGATAATGATTTAACTGACCATCCGGTAGACCTGTTTAAACAGTGGCTGGGCGCGGCAATAGATGCGGGGATCCCCGATCCTACTGCGATGACGGTAGCAACCGTAGATGCCGAAGGCCAGCCCTCCCAGCGCATTGTGTTACTCAAAGACTACGACCACGAAGGGTTTGTGTTTTATACCAACCTGGGCAGTCGCAAAGCCAAAGAACTCAATGATAATCCACGTATTTCGTTGCACTTTCCCTGGTTTTTCATGGAGCGTCAGGTGCGCATCTGTGGCACCGCACAAAAGCTCACTACGGCGCAAAATGCCAAATACTTTTTATCCCGGCCGAAAGATTCACAGCTGGCGGCCTGGGCGTCCCAGCAGAGCCAGCCAATCTCCAGCCGCGAGCTGCTGATGACACAGTTTCATCAGATGAAAGAAAAGTTTGCTAAGAAGGAAACCCCGCTGCCGGATTTCTGGGGCGGCTTCAAAGTGATGCCCCATCAAATCGAATTCTGGCAGGGCGGTGAAGACCGTCTGCACGACCGCTTCGAGTATACTAAGCAGGCTGATAACAGCTGGACAACCCAGCGCTTAATGCCTTAGTTTGACCGTTACCCATGATTGATTCGCACTGCCATCTGGATCTCCCTGAGTTTGAACCAGACTGGCAGGACGTGCTGAGCAGTGCCGTTAGCAAAGGCGTTGAGCGAATATTAATTCCCGGCACAACGGTATCAGGCTGGCAGCGCCAGCAAGACATGGCGGCCGACAACGCCCAACTGGATGTGGCGTTTGGCCTGCATCCTTATTTCTTCCCCGATGAGCCTGATAACGCGCTGGCGGCTCTGCGAGAACAGCTGCAAACCACCACGATAAAGCCTGTAGCTATTGGCGAAATTGGTGTCGACGGCGCCATAGACACGCCGATAGAGGCCCAGCAGGCTTTATTTGAAGCTCAGCTCGAGATGGCCAGCGAACAGTCTCTGCCGGTCATTTTGCATCATCGCCGCTCTCATCATTTATTACTTGAATCTATTAAACGCAGCCGCTTTACACAGGGCGGTGTCATCCACGCGTTTTCCGGTAGTGAACAGGTTGCCAGGCAATATATTGATGCAGGATTTAAGTTAGGGGTCGGTGGCACCATTACCTATTCGCGGGCACAGAAAACCCGGCAAACCGTGGCAAATATTCCATTACAGCATTTGTTACTGGAAACGGATGCGCCGGATATGCCTATGTCCGGCCGGCAGGGGGCGCGCAATGAGCCGCAGTTTATTGGTGAGGTGGTTGCTGCCCTGGCTGAGTTGCATGGCATAACACCAGAGGTGGTAACAGAACAGACTACGGCCAATTACTTTGCCTTATTTGGCTCCCGCACCCAATGTAAATAAGCAAGTACCTTATCATTCTCTTTTATTGGTACGAAAAAGCTGGTACGTAGTGGCTCTTCCCGTATCAGTTGTGGCAATAACGTGGTAACGCCCTGTTGTGCGATACGTTCGCCGGAGGCTGAGAATACCGCGGCACGAAGAATGTTGTCATCCTCGGCCATACTGGCCAGAACCCGGTTAATTTCGGCCTGGTTTAATGCTGCGACTGCCGGGCGAATAAGTCTCTGGTAGTGACGCCCCAGAGGATCCTCAGTTGGCGATGACTCATTCATCTGGCTGGTTATAGCAACCATCACTGCGATAAACAAACCCGTTATCAGTAAGGTCAGCAGAATAAGCCGGTGGGCGGTTGAGAACGTAATACGACGCAATGCAAAGCCTTTTTTAAGATTAAAAATGTGCAACTTAGTCTAACTATGCATTTCCCAAACGCGGCGTATCCGTTAGGATCGGACTATTAGCTAACTCAAGTGATGAGAACTCGCCCTTTGGAATTAACAACGCTTAGTACAGAACAATTGACCAGCGCAGCCTTTCTTTCAGCTACGTTGGCAGAATATCAGAATCTTCGCTGGGATCAATCGTGCACCGGACTCGCTGTAGAGGCCCATGCCCAATCTGCTCAGCAACTTATCGTTAGCGGTCAGTCATTAACGCTGGAACAGCTGGCTATGATAGTTCAACACCTGGCACCCGCGGTGAAGCTTGGAAGCTTCAGGCTGCACCCTCACAGTGCCCTGATTGGCGGCACTGCAATTAGCTTTGATGTTGAATCGGTCGATGCTACAACACAGACGCTGCATGATCTGCTCGATGGCGCCGCCAAGGCGTGTCACTGTGAAGTGGCATTGCGTGGCAACACGCCGCTGTTAACCCAGCCGGGCCTGTTGGTTATGGATATGGATTCTACGGTTATCCAAATTGAGTGTATTGATGAAATAGCTAAGCTCGCTGGCCTCGGTGAACAGGTTGCTGCGGTAACCGAAAAAGCCATGCGTGGTGAGCTTGATTTTGCTGAAAGTCTGCGTTCCCGGGTAGGTTGCCTGGATGGTGTGGAAGTGAGTCAGCTCAAACAGATCCGCGACAGCATTCCGTTAATGCCCGGACTGCAAAACTTACTGCATGTGCTGCAGCAGCATGGCTGGAAAATTGCCATTGCCTCCGGAGGCTTTACCTACTTTGCCGGGTATCTGGAGAATCGCTTAGGGCTTGATGCATCAAGAGCTAATGTGCTCGAAGCCGAAGACGGCAAACTCACTGGCCGGGTCGTAGGCGGTATAGTAGATGCCCAGGTTAAGGCTGAGACTGTCGAGGAGCTGGCCGGCCGCTGGGATATCCCGATGACCCAGACAGTTGCCATGGGGGATGGTGCTAATGATCTTAAAATGATGGGTGTGGCGGCATTAGGTGTGGCTTTTGAAGCCAAGCCGGTAGTCAATGCCCAGGCCGACGTAGCAATCCGTTACTCTGGTCTGGACGCGCTGTTAACCTATTTACAATAGGCTAAACGGCCTAGCTTTTCAGTAGCGCCTTGATGCCGCCAGGCTCAATGGCGTGCTGACTGGGCGTTTTGTGATTTTCGGCAATGCGGTGCTCATCGAAACCAAACCGCAATAGTACCTGGTCTGTAATATCCACTGCGTGCACGCAGGCACTGATACTCCACAAGCGTTCTTCGAGCTCTTTGGCCCGGTGAATCGCGTAAACCCCAATGTAATTGATTTCCGACTGCAGCATTTCCAGATCGGGCTTACCTGTTACCGTTACTGTAATTGCCATAGCAATAAACTGGCCTGTGGTCAGCGCATTTTCTATAAACTGCTGGCGCGACTCCTCGGAGCTGAAACGATGCTCGTAGCGGGCGTCGATGGCATCGGCCGGTTCTTTCTCTGCTGGCCGGAAGGCGACGAACAGCTCACGGGTAACGGGTGAATGTTCGGTTTTTACCTGTTTTATTGATTGCTGTATGAAAGGGGCATCCAACGCGCGGTCGCGGAAGAATACCTCAAGGTTCATTTTACGCTGTTCGGCAAAATGACCAAACAGGGTTTTCAGGCGAGGATTGGCGGCATCGCCTAAAACCCCTACCTGAGGTAAATAGCGCCCGCCCACCTTAGACAACACAAAAGCCAGGGTAGAAGGGGTCTTGGCATTTATACAGCGTAAAGCATGGCCAATGCCCGGGATTTCTTCTTCATCAGGATAGGTTTTCAGTGACGATTTATTGCTCTTTATCAGTTCTGCAAAGAAGCGGCGTGCAGGCAGACCATCCTCGCCGGCAACCGAACGTAAATGCAACACATTCTTATCACCACTGATGTGAACCACCCGATAATGCAAGTCGCTGACATCAAACTTACTGGTCAGCTCCTGTAACTTGGGCAGGCTGACCAGCACCCGCATATTCAGGTCGCCGTGATACTCGCCGTCGATTTCTATGCGCAGGCCGTTAATTGAAATATCTTCACTGATGCCATTGATGGTTTGCCCTCTGGCCAGTACCTGCACGGCTGTACGTAACAGATACCGGGTTTCCATGCGCTGTTCCTGGAACTTATAGCGGAAAGCCTTAATTTCTCCGGGCGGGCGATTGCGGGCATGACCAAATAATTTCAATGCTTTCAACTGAGCGCGGTCAATTTTAACCTGACTGAACTGTAACTGCTCGCGATCAGAGGTAATATCGGTTATCTGTACCGCGTAGGCCAGATTTTGTAACCGTGCCATCAGGCGAGGAGCCGGTTTGGCATTCTGGCGTTTTACCTTGGTGCCTACATCATCGGGCAGTGACAGCGGCGCGTAAGCATCTTTGGGTGAAACTTTTACGATACCGACCTTAAATACCCGCCAGCTTACTTTTCTGGCACCAAAGCCAATAAATAACTCACTCAGAGCCGGGTGGCGGGCCAGTTCATCACTGGAAGCGGAATAAAAATAGATTTTGCCGTTCTGAATATGGTTAAAGCAGTAAACATACAGCGCCGGGGCTTCATGTTTACTCTGAATCAACTGTTTTAGTCGGTCTGCGGTGAGCAGATAACCAAGGCGTAACTCGTCTTCCTCGTCGTTCCAGTAGCTCAGAATATGGCGGTTTAAATCATTGGCCATGGCAAACCGAGCTCGCGCCCTGCCTTCCTTTACTTCGATAAACACCGGCAGTGTAGGACTACTGGGCGAGAAGTATTGCTCGCAGGACTTATTAATAATGGCGTCTATGGTGTTATCCATATTCACCTTGTAACGCCGTTTATTGCCATGAATAAACTTGTCGATGAACTGGTCGAAATGGCCGTTAGGGGCGTCCTGCAGACGTTTCATCTGCAGAAACTGGAATTCTTTTTTGCGGGAAATGCTGACTACCTGATATTTGATAGCCATTTTTTTATCCAGCGAGTATTCGGTTTCAAGGCCCCGGAAATACACACCGATTTTTTCACCGGGCTTAAAGAGTTGCTCTTTGGAGAGCTTTATTTTCATGCCCTTGGTGGATATGTCGACGCTGGTTGCCCGCAGGCTGTTGTTGGTTTCGGTGAACACTTCCAGCGCCACGGCGAAGTTCATTCGCTCTTCGTTGCGCTTAGCATAGCTCAATAGGTTGATGTTAGGCACATCAAACTGCGAGATGCTGTTGTTGGTTTTTTCCGGTATTTCGACGTCTTGTTCATTTCGGGCTTCAGCTTTTTCGCGAATGACCCGAAAATTGTTTTCCGTGGCCAGCACCGTTTCATAAACACCAAAACAGTATAAGCCGAACATCCGCACCTGTTGTTCGAACACCTCAATGGCCACGTCGTCCAGGTAATGCTTGATACCATCGTATTCGTATAGCCGACACTCGCCGTCTACCTGGCCGCGCAAATCGATAGCTCGCATGCAGGGCCGCGCCAGTCGTTTTACTTCCATTTTTATCAAAAAGCGCTTTTCTTTAGGAACATGGGAAGCAACCTGCTGAAGTACCTGATTGAACTCAGGTTCTTTCACCATGGGTTTAAGCTGTTCT
Organism: Marisediminitalea oceani; assembly: GCF_003731635.1. GTDB lineage: Bacteria > Pseudomonadota > Gammaproteobacteria > Enterobacterales > Alteromonadaceae > Alteromonas > Alteromonas oceani. Next base: position 123,397 of record NZ_RCUA01000021.1, read on the forward strand.
ATTATCTGCGCGTACTGCGATAAATCCTGATTCATGCGAGGTTTTGCTGTGTCCCTGACGGCTTTTTAGTATATTAACGACTTATCGGCAAAATAACTGACTACATTAACGTGGAGGTAATTCTGCTGTTCCCTAAGTGATGAGTTCTGTAAACAGATGCGCATCCTTGTTAACGAAATCATAATACTTATATTTGCAGAAACCAATTGATTTATGGCGAAACGAAAAACAGCTTTTGTATGTTCTGATTGCGGGGCGGAATTTCCGCGCTGGCAGGGGCAGTGCAGCGAGTGCAAAGCATGGAACACGATCTCCGAATTTGTCGTCAGTCCGGCAAAATCCACAGCGAAAGGAAACTTTGCCGGCTACGCGGGTCAGACGCACAGTCAAATCCAGACCCTGAATGAAATTAACGTAGAGGATTTACCCCGTTTTAGCTCCGGACTGAAAGAGCTCGACCGGGTGCTGGGCGGCGGTATTGTTCCCGGGTCAGCCATTTTAATAGGTGGTTCACCGGGCGCCGGTAAAAGTACGCTGTTGCTGCAGGTTATGTGTCAGCAAGCCAGTACTAAGTCTGCGCTTTATGTAACCGGCGAAGAATCGCTTCAACAGGTAGCCATGCGCGCCCGGCGCTTAGGTCTGCCCGATGACAAGCTAATGATGCTGGCTGAAACCAATGTTGAGATGATTTGCGATCTGGCGTTAAAGCAAAAACCGCAAATCATGGTTATCGACTCCATTCAGGTGATGCATGTCTCTGATGTTCAGTCGGCACCGGGCAGTGTGTCGCAGGTGAGGGAAAGTGCGGCCTATCTGACCCGCTTTGCCAAGCAGCATCACATTGCCATGTTTATTGTTGGCCATGTCACCAAAGACGGCAGTCTGGCGGGGCCCAAGGTCCTTGAGCATTGTATTGACTGCTCGATGATGCTCGAAGGAGAGAGTGACGGCAGGTTCAGGACGCTGCGCAGTCATAAGAACCGTTTTGGTGCAGTTAATGAACTGGGCGTGTTTGGTATGACAGACAAAGGGGTAAAAGAAGTCGGGAACCCCTCAGCGATATTTCTTAGTCGCAGCGACAGTCAGGCCCCCGGCTCAGTGGTGATGGTCATCTGGGAAGGCACCCGGCCGCTGCTGGTTGAAATTCAGGCGCTGGTTGATTATTCGCAGCTCAATAATCCACGCCGCGTGACTGTGGGCCTTGAGCAAAACCGGTTAGCCATGTTGTTGGCGGTAATGCATCGCCACGGCAATGTGCAGATGAACGATCAGGATGTGTTTGTTAACGTGGTGGGTGGAGTAAAGGTCAGTGAAACAGCCGCCGATCTGGCGTTACTAGTGGCCATGATATCCAGTTTCCGTAACCGCGCTTTACCCCGGGAACTGATAGTCTTCGGTGAGGTAGGACTGGCTGGCGAAATTCGCCCGGTCCCCAATGGCAGTGAACGGTTGAGTGAGGCGGTTAAACACGGCTTTAAGCGGGCTATTGTGCCCAAGGCTAATGCGCCGAAAAATAAAATCGCGGGCTTAACTGTAATCCCGGTAACCAAACTGAGTGATGCGCTGGAGGCGCTCGACGCTTAGTTTGAAGGCAGCGAAGCGGTGATCTTGTCGACCAGGGTTTCAAGCTCAGTGGCGTCAAGATCGTCCTGACCGCTGTTCAACAGCAACAAGCGCCGCAGTAAGCCCAGGTCGTCTACTGAAATATGCGTAATGCGGAGTCCGGCTTCGCTTGACTCGCTGTTGTCCGGCGCTTGCTCCAGGCGGATTATTTCGCCGCTGAGGGATATGGGCGGGCTGTCTTCATTCGCTTTAAAGTTTAGCCCGACCTTGTCTGCAGCAGGCAAATTCACCCCTGCTGGCAGCCGGGCTACTCTCAGCCCCTGCAACGATACATCCACCACTTCTACCTCAATAGCATCACCTTGTCCGGTAATAAGCTGCCCTGACAAATGAATGCCAACCCGTTGAAAATGGCGTTTTTCTTGTTGCATGGGAGAACTGATTCCTCTAAAGACAAACTGGCTACGCACCCTTGTTTTAGTGTAGTGCATAGCCGGAGGTTTGGCCGGTTTACTTACTGATTCGCTTGTATTTCAACCGGTGTGGTTCAACCACATCCTGACCAAAGTTAGCTTTTAACCAGCTTTCATAGTCGTTGTAGTTACCTTCATAGAAGTTAATTTTGCCTTCGTCCCGGTAATCAAGAATATGCGTAGCAACACGGTCAAGGAACCAACGATCGTGCGAGATAACCATGGCGCAGCCCGGGAACTCAAGCAGAGCGTTTTCCAGTGCACGCAGGGTTTCTACGTCCAAATCGTTGGTCGGTTCATCGAGCAGCAGTACGTTGCCGCCAGCTTTTAACAGCTTGGCGAGATGCACCCGGTTACGTTCACCGCCGGATAAATCTTTGATGAATTTTTGCTGGTCGGTACCTTTGAAGTTAAAGCGGCTGCAATAAGCGCGGCTGTTCAGTTCAAAGTTGCCAATGCGCACGATGTCCTGACCGTCAGATAACTCCTGCCACACAGTGTTGTTGCCATCCATGTGGTCACGGAACTGCTCAACACTGGCAATTTTTACTGTATCACCAATGGTAATTGAGCCTGAGTCGGGTTGTTCCTTGTCGGTAAGCATTCTGAACAGCGTTGATTTACCAGCGCCGTTAGGGCCGATAATGCCAACGATAGCACCCTTAGGTACGGTAAACGTCATGTCGTCGATAAGTACGCGATCACCGTAAGACTTTTTCAGGTGCTCAACTTCGATAACCTTGTCACCTAAGCGTTCACCCGGCGGAATGAACAACTCGTTGGTTTCGTTACGTTTCTGGTAATCACCGCTTGATAGTTCTTCAAACCGTGACATACGCGCCTTGCTCTTTGCCTGACGACCTTTGGGGTTTGTGCGTACCCACTCAAGTTCCTGTTTGATAGACTTCTGACGCGCGTTTTCAGTACGCTCTTCCTGCTCCAGACGGGCCTCTTTTTGCTCCAGCCAACTGGAGTAGTTACCTTCCCATGGAATACCGTGACCACGGTCGAGTTCCAGGATCCAGCCTGCTACATTGTCAAGGAAATAGCGATCGTGGGTAATGGCCACTACGGTGCCTTCATAGTCGTGCAGGAAGCGTTCTAACCAGGCCACGGATTCGGCATCCAGGTGGTTAGTCGGTTCATCGAGCAGCAGCATGTCGGGCTTTTCCAGCAGCAGTCGACACAGTGCTACACGGCGGCGCTCACCACCAGACAGCTTGCTGACGTCGGCATCCCACGGCGGCAGACGCAGTGCATCGGCGGCGCGTTCCAGCGCGTTTTCAAGATTATGCCCGTCTTTGGTCTGAATAATGGCTTCCAGCTCGCCTTGTTCTTTAGCGAGGGCATCAAAGTCGGCATCTGGATCGGCATAAGCGGCATACACCTCGTCGAGGCGTTTCAGCGCATGGGCAACATCTGCCACGGCTTCTTCGATATTGCCGCGCACATCTTTGGTTTCGTCCAGTTGGGGTTCCTGGGGCAGGTAACCAATATTGATGCCGGGCTGGGCACGGGCTTCACCTTCAATCTCGGTATCAACACCGGCCATAATGCGCAGCAGCGTGGATTTACCGGCGCCGTTTAAGCCCAGTACGCCAATTTTTGCGCCGGGGAAAAAACTCAGTGAAATGTCTTTTAGAATCTGACGATTGGGTGGCACAATCTTGCCCACCCGGTGCATGGTATATACGTATTGTGACATGCTTGGTCCTGGCTTTTTAGAAAGTCGCTATTGTAATCAAAGACGCAGCCACTTGGTAGGCGTCTGCGGCTTATAGGTTAGTACAAAGTGGTATTTTTTAAATCACGTGTGAGCCAACCGGTGTTTTTTTTTGTAAACTACCTCAATCGGAAACAGGTTTAATGTCCGGCAGGCTTGATTGCCGCTATTCATCGACTGTCGGGTATGCCTAGAATTAACTAAGGAATTTTCATGCCAGCACAACCTCAAACGCTGTCTTTGGCTCAACTTGCTGAGCAGGTTGGTGGCGATGTCCATGGCGACGGCTCAGTTATGCTCTGTGGCGTCAGCACTCTGAGCAGTGCAACATCTTCCCAAATTTCATTTTTAACTAACGGCAAGTATCGTTCTCAACTGCAGTCGACTGAGGCTGGTGCCGTTATTTTGCATCCCAACGAAGCGGAGAACTGTCCGCTGCCCGGCTTATTGCATAACAATCCCCATGCCGCCTTTGCGCGCATTGCGCAAATCTTTGACACCACACCTGGTGTGGCGGTAGGCCAGCATAAAACAGCCGTGGTGGCCGACTCGGCCAAACTGGGCGACAACGTAGCCCTTGGCCCTTATTGTGTTATCGAAGATGACGTAGTGCTGGGCGATAATGTGGTGATTGGCGCACACACGGTGATTAGCCGTGGCTCGCACATTGGCAACGGTTCGGTCATTCATCCTAATGTTACCGTGTACCATGGTGCTCGTATCGGTCAGCGGGTACGTATTCACAGCCAGACAGTGATTGGCGCTGACGGCTTTGGCTATGCCAACGATGCCGGGACCTGGTTACCTATTCCGCAAACCGGCTCGGTCGTCATCGGCGATGACAGTCAGATTGGTGCCTCCAGTACTATCGACCGCGGAGCCCTGGACGATACCATTATCGGTAAGAATGTAATCATCGATAATCAGGTACAAATCGGTCATAACTGTATTATTGGTGATCACAGCTGTATTTGTGGTGCGACCGGCATCGCCGGCAGTGCGACCATTGGCAAGTACGTAATTATTGCGGGTGGTTGCGGCATAGGTGGTCACCTGACAATTTGCGACAAGGTGCAAATCACCGGTTACACCATGGTTATCAGCGACATCAAAGAGCCAGGTGTTTATTCATCTGGTCAACCGGCGATGACCAATCGCGAATGGCGCAAAAATGCGGTGCGTAACCGCCAGTTAGAGCAACTTTTTGACCGTGTGAAACAGCTGGAAAAGAACGGCTGACGCTTACAATAAAATGGCCTGTCATACTTTCTTTGCATGGCAGGCAAGGGCGTCTGAGCAAGCCGAGCCCGCATAGTGTAACCCGCCGTTGACAGCCACTTTGTGCTATTACTGTTCGGATTTGTCATAAATCAGCCACAAAGCAGTATACATAGCACGTAAAATGACTAGAATATGCGTCTCTGATTTTACGCGACCCCAAAACGCAGTAAGGAGCCTTCATGTTACCGCGCCAAATGAACATTGCCGATTTTGATCCGGAATTAGCCGCAGCGATTGATAAAGAGAATCAACGCCAGGAACACCACATTGAGCTAATTGCCTCTGAAAACTATTGCAGCCCTCGAGTAATGGAGGCCCAGGGGTCGCAGTTAACCAATAAATACGCTGAAGGTTATCCTGGTAAGCGTTACTACGGTGGCTGTGAGCACGTAGATATCGTTGAAGACTTAGCCATTGAGCGTGCCAAGCAGCTGTTTGGTGCCGAATACGCTAACGTTCAGCCACACTCTGGCTCGCAGGCAAACTCTGCCGTGTTTATGGCGTTGCTTAACGCCGGTGATACCGTACTGGGTATGAGCCTGTCTGAAGGCGGTCACTTAACCCACGGCGCCAGCGTTAACTTCTCTGGTAAAACCTACAATGCAGTGCAGTACGGTTTAAACGAAGAAACCGGCGAAATTGACTACGACCAGGTTGAAGCGCTGGCTGAAGAGCATAAGCCAAAAATGATCATTGGTGGTTTTTCTGCTTACTCTGGCATTGTTGACTGGCAACGTTTCCGCGCTATTGCCGATAAAGTAGGTGCCTTCCTGCTGGTGGACATGGCTCACGTAGCGGGTCTGGTTGCTGCCGGGGTATATCCTAACCCACTACCACATGCACACGTAGTGACTACCACAACGCATAAAACCTTAGCGGGTCCGCGCGGTGGTCTGATCCTGTCTGCCTGTGGTGATGAAACCATTTACAAAAAGCTTAACAGCTCAGTATTCCCGGGTAACCAGGGCGGCCCGCTGTGCCACGTTATTGCTGCAAAAGCCGTTGCGTTTAAAGAAGCACTGCAGCCAGACTTTAAAGCTTATCAACAGCAGGTTGTTACCAATGCTAAAGCGATGGTAAGCGTGATGCAGGAACGCGGTTATAAAATCGTTTCTAACGGTACCGACAACCACCTGTTCCTGTTAGACCTGATTGATAAAGATATTACCGGTAAAGATGCCGATGCAGCCCTTGGCCGTGCTAACATTACCGTTAACAAGAACTCGGTACCGAATGATCCACGTTCACCGTTTGTGACCAGTGGTCTGCGTATCGGTACACCAGCGATTACCCGTCGTGGTTTTGGCGAAAACGAAGCCAAACAGGTAGCCAGCTGGATTTGTGACGTTCTGGATAATATGGGCGACGAGAGCGTGGTTGAACGCGTTCAGCAAGAAGTGGTTGAGCTGTGCTCACGCTTCCCGGTATACGCCTAATCCAGGGAATAACGGCTCAGTAGTTACTGGCTGAGCCGGTTACTAAGCAGGAGCGTTTATGCATTGTCCCTTTTGTTCTGCCGAAGAAACCAAGGTTATTGATTCCAGGTTAGTCGCTGAAGGACATCAGGTGCGCCGGCGCCGGGAATGCGCTGAATGTCATGAACGCTTTACCACTTTTGAGAGCGCCGAGCTGGTTATGCCGCGAGTAATAAAACGCGACGGCACCCGGGAGCCTTTCAATGAAGACAAGCTGCGCGCAGGGCTGCAACGGGCATTGGAAAAACGCCCGGTAAGCACTGAAAAAATCGAGCAGTGTGTGCTGCAACTCAAATCAACATTGCGGGCAACCGGCGAGCGGGAAGTCGAAAGCGAATTGTTGGGCAATCTCATTATGAATGCCTTAAAGGAGCTGGACAAAGTGGCTTACGTTCGTTTTGCCTCGGTGTATCGTTCTTTTGAAGATATTAAAGAGTTTGGTGAAGAGATAGCCAGACTGGGGGATTAAATCCCATGCAACGCCTCAATCCCAGCCCCGCCATCGATGAATACTGGATGGCAAAAGCCATTCAACTGGCAGCAAAAGGGCGCTTTACCACCTCTCCCAATCCCCGTGTTGGCTGCGTTATCGTTAAAGATGAAATCTGCATTGGCCAGGGTTATCACATTCAGGCCGGTACGCCTCATGCCGAAGTGCATGCGCTGGTTGCCGCAGGTGACAATGCCCGTGACGCTACTGCCTATGTCACCCTTGAACCTTGTAGTCATACTGGTCGAACCCCGCCGTGCGCTGATGCGCTGATAAAAGCCGGGGTTGCAAGGGTGGTAGTGGGGATGACCGATCCTAACCCGCAGGTAAGCGGCAGTGGCATTGAGCGAATCAAAGCTGCCGGTATTGAAGTGACTCAGGATGTTTGTACTGAGCAGGCCAGGGCACTCAATCCGGGTTTTATTAAGCGGATGCAACAGGGCTTGCCCTGGGTAAGAGTTAAATTAGGTGTCAGCCTGGATGGTAAAATAGCGCTGGCTAACGGCGCGAGCAAGTGGATCACCGGGCCGGCGTCGCGACGAGATGTACAGCGACTGCGGGCGCAAAGCTGCGCGATTATTACCGGCAGTGGTACGGTGATTGCCGATAACCCGAGTATGCTGGTGCGGCCGGAGCAGGCCGAGTTCGACAATTATCCGGTTTCCGCGGTACGTCAACCGCTGCGGGTGGTGATTGATTCGCAGGAAAGGCTTACGCCAAACTGGCTGATGTTTAACGATGGCCATCCGGTGCTGCTGGTGAACCAGCATTTTCGGGGGGGCTTTAGTCAGGACGTTGAGCAATGTCAGTTACCGTTATCCGCAGCAGGAAAAATTGATTTACATCTGCTGCTCGCTGAGCTGGCTGAGCGCGGCATTAACGAAGTGCTGGTGGAATCCGGTGCTGGCCTGGCCGGGGCCTTTATGGCCAACGGGCTGGTGGATGAGCTGATCGTTTATCAGGCGCCGAAGCTGCTTGGCGACAAAGGCGTATCGATGCTCAATCTGCCGGATTATGCCCGGGTAAGTGAGGCGCCGGACTTGAAATTGACCGATATCAGACATATAGCAGAAGACATCCGGTTGACCTATCAATTAGCCGTCGACAAGTCATAATAAAGTACACGAGAAGACATTATGTTCACTGGAATTATTGAAGCGCTCGGAACCATCGAATCCATGGTCGACCAGGGAGAGTCCATTCGTCTTAAAGTTGGCGTGGGCAAGCTGGATATGTCCGATGTGGCATTGGGAGACAGCATTGCTACCAATGGCGTTTGTCTTACCGTTGTTGATTACAGCCCGCATCATTATAGTGCGGACGTTTCTGCCGAGACTATCCGCCTGACCGGCTTTGCCCAGTATAAACCGGGCACCCAGGTGAATCTGGAGAAAGCCATGCAGGTAAGCTCGCGCTTCGGCGGGCATATTGTCTCCGGCCACGTTGACGGTGTGGGTGAAGTGTCCCGCATTATTCAACACAGCGATTATGTGGAAATCTGGATCGACGCGCCGGACGATCTGGCCAAATATATTGCCCATAAGGGCAGTATCACGGTTGATGGCGTGAGCCTTACCGTAAACAAAGTGAACGGCAGCGAGTTTATGCTATGGATCATTCCCCATACGCTGCAGGAGACGGTGCTGGGCACTTATAAAACCGGTACAAGAGTGAATTTGGAAGTGGACGTTATCGCCCGCTATCTGGAGCGACTGATGCTGGGCGACAAAGCCGCCAGCAAAAAAAATGACATCAGTCTGGAATTTCTCGCCGAACACGGCTATCTAAAAAAATAACCCTACAAGACTTAAAATTTATGGCACTTAATAGCACCGCTGAAATAATCGAAGATATCAAGCAAGGCAAGATGGTCATCCTGATGGATGACGAAGATCGCGAAAACGAAGGCGATATCATCATGGCTGCCGAGCATGTCACCCCCGAAGCCATTAACTTTATGGTAAAACATGCCCGTGGACTGGTGTGTTTACCCATGACTGCAGAACGCTGTCAGCGTTTAAACCTGCCGTTGATGGTCGACCTTAACAAAGCCCAGTTTTCGACAAACTTTACGGTTTCGATTGAAGCCGCAGAAGGGGTCACCACCGGCATTTCTGCTGCCGACCGGGCTACCACGATTCTGGCGGCGGTAGCCAAAGACGCTCAGGCCAAAGATATTGTGCAACCGGGGCATATCTTTCCGCTGATTGCTAAAGAAGGCGGCGTCTTAAACCGCGCAGGTCACACCGAAGCCGGTGTGGATCTGGCCAGACTGGCGGGTTGTGAACCGGCAGCGGTGATTGTTGAAGTACTAAACGACGATGGCAGCATGGCTCGCCGTCCGCAGCTTGAGGCGTTCGCCGCCGAGCATGATATTAAAATCGGTACCATTGCCGATTTAATTGAATACCGTAACCTTAACGAAACCACGATTAAGAAGGTATCCAGTTGTCAGTTACCCACCCAATACGGTGAGTTTGAACTGCATACATTTAAGGATGTTATCGATAACCAACTGCACTTTGCCCTGAAGAAAGGTGATATTCAGGCTGAGGAGCCAACCTTGGTGCGGGTTCATCTACATAATACCCTGAGCGATCTGCTGGGCTCCACCCGCGGGATTTCCCGCTCGATGACGTTACCTGATGCCATGGAGCAAATTGCTGAGGAAGGTGGTGTGCTGGTTTTGCTGGGTAAAGAAGAAGATTTGGAGTCGCAGTTACAACGCTTCGCCGCAGAAGATCGTGGTGAGCAGCCGGTCGGTAAAAACTGGCAGGGTTCATCGCGCACAGTAGGCGTGGGAAGTCAGATTCTGGCCGCCATGGGCGTGCAAAAAATGCGTTTATTAAGTAAACCCATTAAATATCACGCGCTTTCCGGATTTGGCCTGGAAGTTGTTGAGTATATTCACGACTAACGATTGGGTTTTGGCGCTGTTGTGGTATACTTCGCGCCGTTTTTGACACGGGATTCATACGGGATTTGGGCTATGCAGGTTATCGAAGGTAATATTCGCGCAACAGGTAAGAAATTTGCCATTGTTGTTTCACGTTTTAACAGCTTTGTAGTAGAAAGTTTGTTAGAAGGCGCACTGGACACGCTGGAGCGTCATGGTGAAGTCAGTGATGAAGATGTCACACTGGTTCGTGTACCTGGCGCTTATGAGCTGCCGGTAGCGGCGAAAAAATTAGCTGAATCTAAAAAGTTCGACGCCATTATTGCCTTAGGCGCAGTGATCCGCGGCGGTACACCGCACTTTGATTTTGTGGCCGGTGAATGCAACAAGGGCCTGGCCCAGGTGTCACTGGAATACGGTTTACCCGTGTCTTTTGGTGTGATCACCACAGACTCTATCGAACAAGCCATTGAGCGTTCTGGTACCAAAGCCGGAAATAAAGGCTCTGAAGCTGCCCTGGGCGCGCTTGAAATGGTTAATGTTATGTCTGCCCTAGACGACCTGGCATAAGGAAACTAACGTGAAAGTTTCTCCTCGCCGTCGGGCCCGTGAAATAGCGCTGCAAGGCGTTTACTCCTGGCAAATGACCCAAAACCAGATCGACCAGATTGAACTCGCTCTGGCGACCAGCAATGACATGAAAAAAGTGGATATGAACTATTTTCAGTCATTGCTGCGCGGGGTAGTGCGCAGTGCTTCTCAATTAGACAGCACGATTAAGCCCTACCTTGGTCGTTTACCCGAAGAACTGGATCCTATCGAAAAAGCGATTTTACGGTTAGCCACTTATGAACTAACCGAACAAATCGATGTCCCATACAAAGTAATTATCAACGAGGCCATAGAACTGGCCAAATCTTTTGGCGCCGAAGACAGCCACAAGTTTGTGAATGGTGCGCTGGACAAAGCGGTGAAAACCCTGCGTCCTCATGAGCGCGGCTAAGCCAGCTACCGTTGAAACCAGGGCAGGACGCCCTTCTTTTAAATTTCTCAACTTTCCGGATTACTGTGAAAGAGTTTGATCTGATAAAACAGTACTTTGCCCAACGTGGTCACGTTAGAAAAGACGTGATCCTCGGGATTGGCGATGACTGTGCTGTGACTAAAGTACCCGATAACCAACATCTTGCTGTAACCACTGACACGCTGATCAGCGGTGTTCATTTTCTTTCTGATGCGCCGGCGCGCTCCGTTGCCTATAAAGCTGTAGCGGTTAACCTGAGCGACCTGGCGTCCTCCGGTGCAGAGCCAGCGTGGATTAGTTTGTCACTGTCGTTGCCGTCATATGATGAAAACTGGATAGACGAATTCGTTAACGGCCTGTATGAGCTAACCGAGTACTATTCAGTGCAACTGATTGGTGGCGATACGGTCACCGGACCACTGGCATTAACCATTACTGCCCAGGGCTTTGTACCACCAGACACCGAGTTACGCCGCAGCAATGCCAAGCCCGGCGACTGGATTTATGTTACCGGCAATCTCGGTGATGCGGGAGCTGGTCTGGATATTCTTAAAGGGGAAATCGAAGCTGGTGGCGAGCACCGTGATTACCTGATTAATCGTCATTATTATCCTACGCCGAGAGTGATGGCAGGCACATCCCTGCGTCGTACAGCAAATGCCTGTATCGACGTGTCTGACGGTCTGGTGTCTGATTTAGGCCACATTCTTAAGATGTCTGGCTGCGGTGCCACTGTGCACGTAGACCGACTGCCCGTGTCATCGGCTTTGTTTGAGACCGTGGGAGCTCAGCAGGCCTACCGGTACGCGCTAGCGGCCGGCGACGATTACGAGCTGGTCTTTACCGTCAACGAAGAGCAGCGTGGTAATCTGGAAACCTCACTGACTAACGCCAATGTGAAAGCAACCTGTATTGGCCAGGTCAATGGTTATGCTGGTCAGCTCGACCTGAAATTGTACGATGAAAAATACGTGCTCGATGAAAGCACTGGCTACGAGCACGAGTTTTAATGGATAAAGCGCTACGTAAGCGGGTCTCAATGAAAAATCCGGTGCATTTTCTGGCACTGGGTTTTGGCAGTGGTTTAATCCCCCTGATGCCTGGTACTTTTGGCTCGCTGGCGGCATTGCCATTACTCATCCCGTTTATCTGGCTTTCACCCTACGCACTGCTGATTGCCGCGGTGATGGCCAGTGTTGTAGGAATTTATCTGTGCGGTAAAACCGCCGATGACATGCAGGTTCACGACCACGGTTCCATTGTCTGGGACGAGGTGGCCGGTATCTTACTCACCTTCCTATGGATACCCCTATCGCCACTTACGGTGCTGTTGGGCTTTGTGTTGTTCCGCTTCTTCGATATTTTAAAGCCGTGGCCAATCAAACCCATCGATAAGTACCTGGCCGGTGGTCTCGGCATTATGCTGGATGACGTAGTGGCCGGTATTATGGCCTGTGTCAGCCTGCATGCGATTTTATTTCTCTTTGGGCTTTAGCCAGCCCAACCGCTTAACAAGTTATTCCAACCCAAAATACTTATACCACTGACGAAAATAAACCTGTAAATTGAACGAATATTGTTCAAAGACAAGGATCCGTTATGCTACTCAGACGCGTTCTTTTGCACGTAAGACAACAGAACTGGTTTGCGGTGTTACTCGATTTTGTAATTGTAGTGGTGGGTGTGTTTATAGGTGTTCAGGTAGCGAACTGGAACGAAACACAAAAGCAGCAATTGCTTTATCACGACGCCTATCAGCGGGTTAATCAGGAAGTTAGCAACAATATAAAATCTATTCGCGCGGTACAGAACTATTACCGCAAGCGTTTACCTGCCGTTCAGCGAGTCATTGAAACCTTACGCACTTGTGGTGCTGATGGCGGCTCGATAGAAAATATCGAAGCCACGTTTCCGGTTGTAATGAATTATTCTCAGATACTGCTTTCTGTTCGTGACATTGAGTTATTGCTGAGCAATAACAGTTTTCTCGCTTTTCAGCATACAGAACTTAGAACCAGGTTGTCAGAGCTTGCCAACTATACCCGCTTTTATGAACTGGAACTTGCCAGTAAGACGGCCGAGATGAAAGATACAAGTTTTTTAAATCAACTGGCGTCAGGCCCTCTACTGGGCTCTCCTGAAGATAATATTAAGTCGATTAAAGATGGTGCAGTTGGCAGTCAGGAGTTGATAAGAAAACATCGTTTCAAGGAGTCCTTGGACAAGGTGTGCAAAAATGAGGTGATCCTCAGAAAGTATTTTGGTTGGGAAGAAGCGGTCTATTTTCAGGTTGTTGTGGGTCAGATGGCGGTCGAACATTTTGAGAGAGAACTGACTTACCTGAAAGGGGCTTATCCAACTGAAAAGTAGTGCCCGGTTAGTGCTTATTTGCCTTGCATGCCGCGTTTCTTTTTTAAGTCCAGCGCGGCCAGACTGTAGCCTCCATCCGCGCCGTCAATAAAGTGAATATGCTCTGACTGGTAAGCGGTTATCATGCAGGTGATCAACGCAGCGCCTGACACGTGGACACCAAAAGAGATCCGACCGGCCTGTTCCTGGCTGCTGAGGTACTCCATAATCGCCTCACGCTGCGCTGATGTGCAGCTAATACACATTTTCAGACCGTCCTCGAATTTTATAAAATCACAGTTTGCTACGAAATCCTGCTTGTAAGCGCCCCAATTGGTGGCATCGGTTTTCACTTTTCGTGACATCAGCCAGCCGCCAACGAGGTTCATTAACACCAGGTGCAGATAATACTTACACCGGCTGCTTAGCGGTTTGGTTTCTGTGCGAATATTTATTTCGGTGGCAAGCCGGGCGGGAGACCAGGCAAACGAAAGTTGCTCGGAGGCGATAGGGTGGTAGTGTTCCCGGCCTCCGGTAATCTGTTGTAAGTGTTGTAACACCTGTTCATATTGTTGCGGTGAACTGGCTTCAATAATGAGCGAGAGGGTTTCACCGTGGCGGCTTGTTACGTTGCTCCAACGACATTCAAAACCCGAGTAGTCAGCATTGGGTTGGGCACCTTCAATCAGAAAAGCCTGGTTGAGAACGGGGTCTTTAAGGATCTTTTCTGCATAGCGGATCCCGCCGCCACTGAAGCAAGCTTGCTGGTAGTGCGGTGAAACCTTAAGTTTACTTACCCCGATAGTCTGGCCTGCCGCATACAGGGTAGTGGCGGGGATCAACGCTACACGTAGCTCCAGATGAAGGCTGATAGCCCTTTGCTGGCAGGAGGTAAGACATTGCCTGAGTAGCTCCTCATTACCCGGAGGCACACAGATAGTTGCGCCATCACCGCCAAACACAAATGGCAATGCCGTATCGGTAAAACAGTTACGCACAGCAACAATCATCGCAACTGCGATGGCATTGATATCCTTATATTTGCCCCGCAACAAGGCTTCAGTGGAGCCTTTTACATCGGAAATCACTACCAGCCAGTCAGCGGGCAGGGTCGCGTAGTGACCCTGTTTGGCTAAATGGTCAAGATCATCGTACGAAGGTAATTGCTGATAAAAAGTGGCTGACTGAGCTATGATAACTACATCCTGAACAATGCTATCTGGCGGTATGTTCAGAGTATAGAAAACGAATCAGGTTTGTCTAATGAAGAGGGTATGGAGTTATGATAAAACCACTCGGAGTAACCGGCGCCGCTGGCACGGTGCCGGTTAGATTAATTTGGCCAGGATAATCAGGCCAGATAGTCGTTTACCCGGGCAATAATACCGGCGCTATCAAGGCCAAGTTCAGCGTACATTTCCTCCTGGGTGCCCTGCAGAATAAAGCTGTCAGGCAGACCAAGGATCAGCACATCGGTTTTTAACCGGTTTTGCATTACGTACTCGCTTACCGCGCTACCTGCACCGCCCATGATGCAGCCGTCTTCCAGTGTCACAAAGCATTCGTGTTCGGCTTTCAGGGTGTTGAGCACGTCGGTATCCAAAGGTTTCACAAAACGCATGTCTACCAGCGTGGCATCCAATTCTTCGGCTGCCGCTTCGGCAAACGGCAGTAACGTACCAAAGTTTAACAGCGCGATCTTTTTACCGGTTCGCAGTGTTCGGCTTTTACCCAGTGGCAGGGCTGTCATGACTTCTTCCGGGGTGATGCCTTTGCCGGCTCCGCGGGGGTATCTCACCGCTGCCGGGGCATTGGCCATATGACCGGTATAAAGCATCTGCCGACACTCGTTTTCATCCGACGGGGTCATCACAATCATATTTGGAATACAGCGCAGGAAAGCAATATCGAAAGCTCCCTGGTGAGTTGGGCCGTCCGCGCCAACAATCCCCGCACGGTCGATGGCAAATAATACCGGCAGATTCTGTAAGGCGACGTCGTGGATCAGTTGGTCATAAGCTCGCTGTAAAAACGTTGAGTAGATGGCCACTACCGCGTTCATTCCGTCTTTGGCCATGCCAGCACCCAGGGTGACTGCATGCTGTTCGGCAATAGCCACATCGAAATACTGTTCGGGGAATTGTTGGGAAAAGGCAACCATGCCTGAGCCTTCACGCATCGCCGGCGTTATGGCCATCAGCTTGGGATCCTGTTTAGCCATATCGCACAACCAGTTACCAAAGATAGCCGAAAACGTAGGCTTGGAAGCCTTGGCTTTTGGCAGGGTCTGGTCAGCCGGATTGAACTTCGGCACGGCATGGAATTTAATCGGGTCCTTTTCAGCTTCGGGGTAACCTTTACCTTTGCGGGTAACCACATGCAGCAGTTGCGGGCCCTTAAATTTACGCATATTTCGCAAGGTGTCGACCACGCCGTTGATGTCATGGCCATCAATGGGTCCAATGTAATTAAAGCCCAACTCTTCAAAAATGGTGCCCGGTACTACCATGCCTTTAATATGCTCTTCAGCGCGGCTGGCAAATTCTTTGATGGGGGGCACATTACTCAGTAGTTTCTTGCCCCCGTCGCGAATACTGTTAAACAGGTTGCCGGTTAACAGGCGGGCCAGGTGGCTGTTTAATGCGCCGACGTTCTCTGAAATCGACATTTCATTATCGTTCAGTACCACCACTAAATCTTTGCTGATATCGCCGGCGTGGTTCATAGCCTCAAAGGCCATCCCGGCAGTCATTGCGCCGTCACCGATAACGGCGACCACCTTGCGGCCCTGTTGTTCTTTGTCGGCGGCGATGGCCATGCCCAGTGCGGCACTGATTGAAGTAGACGAATGACCCACCGCGAAGGTGTCGAACTCGCTTTCCGGTGGCCATGGGAAAGGGTGTAATCCGTCTTTTTTACGGATGGTCGACATTTGTTCGGCCCGGCCGGTAAGAATTTTATGCGGGTAGGCCTGATGACCCACATCCCAGATCAACCTGTCGAAGGGCGTGTCATAGATGTAATGCAGCGCCACGGTAAGTTCAACGGTGCCAAGACCGGAGGCAAAATGACCACTGCTCTGACTAACACAGGTAAGCAGGTACTGGCGAAGTTCGTCGGCCAGGGTCCGCAGTTTGTCCTGGGGAAGCTTGCGTAAAGCTTCGGGAGAACGGGCCAGAGCAAGAGTAGGATAGTGCGCTAAATCTAGAGTCATTATTTATTATTCTGATACGTTATGCGGGTATGTCGCGGCCGTTAATGGCTGCGACTCACCATTAAATCGGTAAATGCAACTAAGTAATCGGTATTGTAGGGCAAACCGTCCAAGGCTTGAAGCGCCTCTTGATGTAATTTTGCCAACTCCTGACGCGCACCGTCTAATCCCAGCAGAGAAGGAAAGGTATTTTTGCCCCGGGCTTCATCTGAGCCTTTCGGCTTACCGAGCGTTTCGGTACTGGCCGTGACGTCCAGAATGTCATCCTGAACCTGAAATGCCAGGCCGATACGGTTAGCGAAACGGCACAGCAATTGTTGATGGTTACTATCGAGCTGTTCGGTTACCAGGCATACCATTTCCACACAGGCCGTAAGTAGTGCGCCCGTTTTTAGCTGATGCAAATGTTGTAGTTCGGCCAGTGTGATTTGTTTACCTGTGGCGGCTAAATCAATCGCCTGGCCGCCACACATACCAGAATAACCGGCAGCGCGAGCCAGCACTGCAACCAGTTGCGCGCGGCGATGGTTGGCAAAGGCGCTCATAGGATGTTCGGCAACAATACTGAATGCCTGGGTTTGCAGAGCATCACCGGCGAGAATAGCGGTCGCTTCGTCAAACGCAATATGGCAGGTTGGATTGCCCCGGCGCAGGTCGTCATCATCCATTGCTGGTAAATCGTCGTGAACCAGGGAGTAGGCATGAATACACTCAATAGCCATACTGATAGCCCGCTGGTCGTTATCCGGAATGTCTAGCATATTACCTACCAGGTGAACCAGTAACGGACGCATCCGTTTGCCACCGTTGGTTAAGGCGTACAGCATGGATTCTTTCAGGCGCGGTGCGGCATCGGGCAGATCGTTGATGAGGTCTTGCAGGCTGGCATCAAGGCGTTGCTTGATTTGCTGATGCAATGAAGCAAGTTGCATGTTAGTCCTCGTTGTCTGCCGCGAAGTCCTGTAATGCGGCTTCGCCGTTTTGTTCGGTGAGTATTCTGACTTTTTGCTCAGCTTCTACCAGGGCCTTCTGGCTCAGGCGGGATAACTCGATACCGCGTTCAAATTTTTTCAGTGCTTCATGGAGTGGCAAATCGCCCTGTTCCATTTCATTGACGATAGTTTCCAGTTCGCTGATGGTTTGTTCAAATGACGGACTGGCTGCAGTGGCTTTATCGCTCACGGATCCCTCTTCTGGTCTCATTTTGCGTAGTGATGGCACATTAACCGAGGCCCGCGCGAGGGTCAAATAGTTTAGCCGCTGTCTGCGAGGTTTTGCGCTGTCTGGCAGAGGCGGGCAGTGGATTTGTGATATCCGGTTATAAAATCTATAACGATATCAGTGTAGAAAAAAAAATAACTGCCGATAGAATGACTACAGTGTATTGAGTGCTAGGATGTCAGGTGACGGTAAGTATTCTTAGTCGGCTCAATGCTATAACAACTTCGCTGGTGTGAATGACTTTGTCAGACTCAGCACTGTATTGTGAAAAATTCGCAGCTATATTTAACACCAAGTGTTCAGTTTCGCCCTGAATAAGTGATGAAGTGAGGGAAACAAGTGGATTTAGCAACCCTGGTTGGAATGTTAGGCGGCATTGGCTTTATTGTAATGGCCATGATCCTCGGTGGGGATCTCAGCATGTTTGTCGACGTTCCCTCGGTACTGATCGTATTTTGCGGTAGTCTTTTCGTTGTTATGTCGCAGTTCACGCTTGGCCAGTTTTTTGGTGCAGGTAAAATTGCCGGCAAGGCGTTTATGTTTAAAATCGACACGCCTGAAGATCTCATCGAGAAAGTAGTAGAGATGGCAGATGCCGCCCGGAAAGGGGGCTTTCTGGCGCTGGAAGAAGCTGAAATTGCTAACCCTTTTATGCAAAAAGGGGTGGATATGCTGGTGGATGGTCATGATATCGACGTGGTGCGCGAAACCCTGGCAAAAGACATTTCCATGACCACCGAACGCCACGAGTTTGGTGTTTCTATCTTTAAAGGCCTTGGTGATGTCGCGCCGGCCATGGGTATGATTGGTACGCTCATTGGTCTGGTAGCCATGCTGTCAAACATGGATGACCCCAAAGCTATCGGCCCTGCTATGGCGGTTGCCTTGTTAACCACATTGTACGGAGCCTTTCTGGCTAACGTTATCTGTCTGCCAATCGCCGCTAAGCTAAGCAACCGTCTGAATGAAGAGAAACTCAACCAGTCATTGATTCTAGACGGGATTGTCGGCATCGCCGATGGTCAGAACCCGCGGGTCATTGAAGGGATCCTGAAAAACTATCTAGCCGCCAGTAAACGTGGTGCGGCGGAAGAAGAGTAAAGATTATGGCGCAGGAAGAAGAGTGCCCCAAATGCCCCCCCGAAGGTCTCCCCGCGTGGATGGGGACCTTTGCGGACCTGATGTCGCTGCTGATGTGCTTCTTTGTACTGCTGCTGGCATTCTCCGAAATGGACGTGCTTAAATTTAAGCAGATAGCCGGCTCCATGAAGTTTGCTTTTGGTGTGCAAAACAAAATTGAAGTGAAAGACATTCCAAAAGGCACCAGTGTCATTGCCATGGAGTTTCGCCCGGGCCGCCCGGACCCGACACCGATTGACACCATTCAGCAGCAAACCATTGATATGACCCAGCAGATGCTGGAGTTTCAGGCCGGCGACGAAGACTCAGCCGGGGGCCGACAGAAGCAGCGTGGTACTCAGCGCGGCGGGCAATCTCAACAAACCTCAACCGATCAGTCGGCCTCTACCCAGCAGGCAGCTAATCAGGAACAGGTGGCTGAGATGATGAAAAAAGTTGCCCAGCAACTACAAAAACAAATTCTTGATGGCTCGATTGAAATGGAATCCCTGGGCCAGCAGATCACCATACGCATCCGTGAGAATGGTTCGTTCTCTGCCGGTTCGGCATTTTTACAACCACAATTTCGCCCGGTTATCCGCCAGATTGGTGAGATCCTGGCGGATATGCCGGGTCAGATAGAAGTGTCTGGGCATAGCGATAAGCAACAGATTTCCAATGAACTGTACAGCTCTAACTGGGACTTATCTGCGCAACGTGCGGTTGCCGTTGCCGAGGCGCTGCGCTCTGCACCGGGCTTTGATGAAGCGCGAATGTCGGTGGTGGGCAAAGCGTCTAACGAGCCTCTGATTGAAGATCCGCAAACGCCGGAAGAATTGGCCAGCAACCGCCGGGTAGAGATTAACATTAATCAGGGTGAGCCGATTCGCTCGAAACCTATCTCAGTGCTGGAGCAAGGCCAGTAATCAGGACGTCAATATAAGCTTACCCGCTTAGCGGGTAAGCTCATCTACATAACGCGGCTTGCCCAGCACTAATTGTACAGTGCTGATGGAACGCTCCAGGAAGCCACCCTCGCAATATTTAAGGTAGTATTCCCACATTCTGGCAAAGCGCTCGTCATAGCCGTGCACAGCCAGCTTTTCTTTTGCTGCCACAAAAGCATTAAACCAATCTCTGAGCGTACGCGCATAGTCAAGGCCAATGTCCTGCATGTCCCGAATAGATAGATCGCTGGCTTGCTTAATGTGCTGATTTAATACCAGCTGAGAGGGCAGGAAACCACCGGGGAAGATATGCTTCTGAATAAAGTCCACGCCTTTGTGGTAACTGTCGTAGCGACGATCATCGATGGTAATCGACTGCAATAGCATCAGGCCGTCAGGGGTTAGCAGGCTGGCGCACTTGTTGAAAAACTGGTTGAGATAAGGCTTGCCTACCGCTTCAATCATTTCGATAGAAACCAGTTTGGTGTAAGTGCCTTCCAGCAACCGGTAGTCTTTTTTGAGCAGAGTAATCCGGTCTTCGAGGCCTTCTCGTTTTACCCACTCATTGGCGTAGGCAAATTGCTCCTCGGAAATGGTTGTCGTGGTTACCTTACAGCCGAAATGCTTAGCAGCATGGACCGCAAGGCCTCCCCAGCCAGTACCAATTTCAATCAGGTGGTCATCGGCGGTGAGACGCAATTTTTTGCAGATGGTGTGTAATTTGTGAAACTGGGCGTCAGCAAGAGACGCATTAACGTCCGGATAAATCGCAGACGAATACATCATGCTTTCATCAAGAAAGTGTGTGTAAAGGGTATTGCCTAAATCGTAGTGGGCCGCGATGTTTTTCTTGGCCTGATCATGAGTATTACGGCGCATGAGGTGCTGCAGTTTATCAAATGGGAAACTGAGCCACTTAAATCGGGACTCCCAGCGATCGAGAGTGGGCAGATTACGGGCAAAAATACGGATAACATTGGTCAGCTCCGGGCTGGTCCATAATCCTTCGGTGTACGTTTCACCAGAGGCCACACTACCGCCAAGCAACAGCTTTTTGTAAACGGTTGGACAATGCATATCGACTTCGGCGTGCAGATCACTTGCCGGATTACCACACTGAGCAACCAGTTTGCCATTTTCCTTAATCACCAGATGCCCCTCAGGCAGAGATTGCATCAGACTAATAAAAATTTGGCGACTGTATCGCTCAACATAAGAAAACGTAAGGGGCGCAGCGAGCGCAGTTTCACTATTTGCCATGAGTTATTCCTGACTATTTATCGGATGTGAATATACCGGCGTGCGTTTTATCCATAATTTAACCGCTTGCCAGTAAATTCCGATGACAGTTCTTAGTGTCATATTCGGTATTGATTTAATTACGTTTCTAACTGTATTTGAGTTTAATGGTTTTTGCTTTAAATGCATTATTGCGGTGAAGTGCTTGTTTTCCTTATAACAACTCAGGCCCACGGAGAAGGCGTCAGACGGTTGCTGGATATGCCACTTGTATACCATATCCACCGGGTTGAACGGCGATACGTGAAAAGCTTTGGGGGTATTTTCCTGTTTGTTTAAATCAACCAGATAATGATGTCTTTCATTCCAGGGCGTATTGCTGACCTCCGCCAGCATATGGGTGAACTGGCCGGAAACTTTGTGGCGCAAAAAATAAAAGTTAACCGGACTGAAATACAGCCCGTAGTGCCTTGCCTGACCGAGCAGAAAAATATCGCCAATCAATGACGCTTCGGATTTATTGAGCTCATTCATCCTGGCTATTACCGCCTGTTTGAGAGGCAGCGTAGGGTCACCGAGGTAGTCGCTGCGGCGAAATTCGAAAGCGGCTCTTGCGGTATTGGAAAAGCCCTTTACGGTGTGCGCCAGGTGATTGACTTCATCAAGGTTGAGCCACATCATTGCAATGCCATACTCAAAGGCGTGCTGAGTGGGCTTAAACCGCTCATGATTCACTACACCGGTGCAAATCGCGCTTTCCATTACAGGCTGGCTCCAAACCGTTCGCAAACGTCCAGTGCAGAGCGCACGCCGTCTTCGTGAAAACCGTTGTACCAGTAAGCGCCACAGAAGTGCACCCCATCCACCCCGCAAATGGTCTCCCGCTGCTGTTGGGCGCTTACCATTGTCGGACTGAACTGCGGGTGCGCATAGCGGTAAGTGCCCAGTACTTTGCTGGCTTGTATCCCCTGGGTATTGAGGCTTACACAAAAGGTTTCCTCGGCATCTAACCGTTGCAGTATATTCATGTCATAGGTGACCGCTGCAGGGCGTTGTTGCTCCTGCGGGTCGCCGGTTAAACGATAGTTCCAGCTCGCCCACGCCGCCTTTCGTTGCGGCAGTTGTCTCGTGTCGTAGTGCAGCACGACATCGTTTTCGGCATAGCCGATGGCACCGAGTATGCGTTGCTGGTCGTCGGTGGGTGCAGCAAGCATCGCCAATGCCTGATCGCTATGGCAGGCAAAAATCACTTCATCATACTGGTCTGTCTGGCCGTCCATCGAAGTAACAGCAACGCCACCATTGCTATGTTCCACCCGTTTTACCGGGGTGCTCAGTCGAATACGGTCAGCAAATGGTTTTATCAGTGGCGCTACGTATTCTTTTGAACCGCCTTTAATGGTGTACCACTGTGGTCGATCATTAATATTGAGCAACCCGTGATTATTGAAAAACTGTAAAAAGAAGGTTAGTGGAAATGCTTTGGTTTGCTCCAGACTGGCTGACCAGATGGCTGCGCACATCGGGTAGATATAATGTTCGCTAAATTCTTCGCTAAACCCGTGTTCCCTGATAAATGACGACAGCGTTTGTGAACTGGTATCCTGCTCCTGCTCAATGGTCTCTTTGCACAGATTATTAAAGCGCACGATATCTTTTACGATTTTCCAGAACCGGGGCCGGAACAGATTGCGCCGTTGGGCAAACAGGGTGTTCAGGTTATGCCCGTTGTATTCAATGTTAGTGCCTTCATGGCGAACCGAAAAGCTCATTTCGGTAGGCTGGTATTCCACGCCAAGTCTGGTGAGTAATTTAATAAAATTGGGGTAGGTCCAGTCGTTAAATACAATAAAACCGGTATCGATAGCCCGGGACTGCCCGTTTACCGTAACGTCTTTGGTGGCGGTATGGCCACCAATATAATCATTGGCTTCATACAAAGTAATGTTGTGCTGTTGGTGCAACAGGTGAGCACAGGTTAATCCTGAAATGCCTGAGCCAATGATGGCAATATTCTTTTTCATGTGAAAATCCGCAAGGTTTTTTATTGTAATTTTGATGAAAGCCACACCTGGAGCCTGCCAGGTAAGCGGTACAACGTTCTGAGTATAAGCCCGAACACGGTTGGAAAGTATATATTGCTCTGTTGTTTGATAATGCCTTTTAATAAGGATTCAGCCGCTTCCTGCGCGGTAATCTTCATTGGCATTTCAAAATCATTTTTATCGGTTAACGGGGTTTCGACAAAACCCGGCGATACCGACTGAACGATAACCCCCTTCGATTTTAGGTCGATTTTCATACTTTGGGTAAAATAATGAACCGCAGCCTTGCTGGCGCCATATGCCTGGCTACGGGTAAAAGGAAACAATCTTGCCATGGAATCAATAATGACCAGTTGATTGCCCGCCTGACAATTTGGCAACAGTGCACTGACGCAATTAATAATGCCAAAGAAATTCACTTCCAATACGCGCCTGAACATATCCGGCTTAAAGACCGGTAAATCCACATATTCACAGGTGCCGGCGTTAAGTACTGCAATGTCAAAGCGCACATCGGCTAGCGCCGACTGGGTAGCTTGCTCGTCGGTGACATCAAATTGCAGAGGCTGAATATTCTGGTGCTTTGCAAGCTTGTCGAGCTTTTCCTGATTGCGGCCACAGGCAATCACCTGATAACCACGCGAAGCTGCATGGTTTGCTAAAGCCTCGCCAATGCCGGAGGTTGCGCCGGTAATTAGAATCGTTTTCATGAGTCGAGCTTCTTTTTGATAAAACCGATGACAGACCTGAGAACGGGCACATGTTCGTAAACCATTTCACCCAGGTCATAATAGTCGCGGTGGTAGTGAATTTTGTCATCACGGACTTTAAGCATCGAAACGCCATCCACCGAAATAGTGCCTGGTTTGTTTTTTAGCTGCAGTAACATGGTCCATTCAACGACATGGCTATACACATCTTGCCTGGAGTCGCCCGTGTTAAGGAGAGAATGAATCTTGAACTGACAGGAATCGACAGATTCCAGCAGATTTGCGAAATAACCCTTTACCGCCTCAATACCTCGGTGAGTTGTTACCGGATCGACAAACTCTATGTCCTGGTGGTAAACCTGGCTAAGGTCGTCGATATTGATCTTCGCGAGATCAGCATAGAGCTGTCTGAAGCGTTCCTCAAAAGTCACTGCAAAAAAATCCGTAATAACTGGGGTTTATGCTTGATAATACCGACATAGGGAAGCCTTAGATCATCATTTACCTATTTATTTTCACCGCTGCAGCAATCTCTTTGCGCTTTTAAGATCCAAAACAGAAACCCCGGCGTATGTGACAGTGAATCCGTTAACCACTTTGACAAAGATACTAATTATGCAAGATGTCGTTTTGCCCTTGTTTCCGTTATCTGCTCACTTGTTGCCGGGTGGCCACATGGCGCTGCGGATTTTTGAACCCCGCTATGTTCGGATGGTTAAGGAAGCCTGTGCCGGTGATGGATGTTTTGTGTTGTGTATGCTCAATTCCCGTGGCGACTTGAGTAAAAATGAACATATTTTCCCTATCGGCACCCTGTGTAAGATCATCGACTTCGATTTGCTTGAAGACGGCCTGTTGGGCATCAAGGTTGAAGGCCAGTATTGCGTACGGGTAAATTCCATTGCTACCGAAGATGATGGCTTGCGCACCGGGGCTGTGGAGCGAATTACAGACTGGACGGCGGAAATTGACGACGGCGTAATAGAGCCCCTGCGCGATAAGCTGCAAATCATTTATGATAAATATCCCGAGATTGCCCGGTTATATCCGGAGCTTAAGTTTTCGGAACCGTTATGGGTAATCTACCGCTGGCTTGAACTACTGCCGGTTGATGCAGCTAATAAGCAGGCGTTTTTAAGCGAACAAAACTGCGATAAGGTGCTAAACTATATAAATGATTTGGTGCGGTAAAAATTTTTGATCCAGATCATCTTTTGTTGCGTATGCATTAGCACATATGGAACAAATCGGACCGAAAACTATGCTTGTTGGAATACCATTGGAACACGAAAACAGCGCTGTAGAACCGAAAGAATGTGCAGTAGAAATGTCTGACTACCTCGTGAAGGTAGCCCAGGACAGATGCAAGGCGTCTTTCGCCAGAGTCTTCGGTTTTTTTGCACCCAGACTTCGCTCATACGCTCTTAAGCAGCTTGGTAATGAAGCGTTGGCCATGGAACTGGTGCAGGACACCATGTCAAACGTGTGGCAAAAAGCGCACCTCTTCAATGCCGAAAAAGGCTCTCCTTCTACCTGGATATTTACCATTGCCAGAAATATCCGCTTTGATATGCTTCGTAAAGTGCAAAATCGCAAAGAAGATATCTGCGCCGATGATTTATGGCCGGTTCTTTGTGAGCAAACACCTGATGCGAACGAAAAAGCACTCGATGATCAGGTGACGTTAGAGCAAATCGGGCACTTATTTGAAGATTTGCCTGAGAAACAGAAAGTTGTATTAGAGGCGATTTACATAGACGGGAAGTCACAGCAGGAAATTGCTGACGAATTGGATATCCCTCTTGGTACGGTTAAGTCAAGAACCCGGCTTGCGTTGCAGCGTCTCAAAGGTATGATAAGCGATTATGATTAAGTTCCACCCAACCCCTGATCTCATTGAGCAGTTTGTGACGGGAACCCTGGCACCAGCAGAGTCTTTGATGGTGTCTGCCCACTGTGATATGTGTAAATACTGCCAGGAACTGGTCGATGAAAAAACGGCTGAGTTTGCTATGGACCATTTAGAACTTGAGAATGTAGTGGAAAGCTACGATCCTCAGTTTGACTTGATGCTGGCCAATATTACGCAACAGCCTGCAGCTGAGGCGCCTGATGTTTCGCTCAGGAAATCATCTGGGATAGATGCGCAGAGCACATCAATTGAGTTGGATGGCAAAACGTTCGAATTGCCGAAAACCCTGCATCGTTTGATTCAGAAAAAAGGCAATTGGTCATCGCTGGTCGGTAAACTCTGGCAAGCGCCGGTGGATATGGGTTACGACGGTGTGGCTAATTTCATTTATATGGAAAAAGGTGGCTCCGTTCCTGAGCATACTCATCGCGGCTCAGAGATGACGCTGGTCATCAATGGCGAGTTCTCTGACGGAATGAACGATTACGATTCAGGTGATTTTATTTATCTGAATGGCGAGCACACTCATGCTCCTGCATCAGAAGCCGCAGAAGGGTGCCTAGTGTTCAGTATTGTGGATCAACCGCTACACTTTACGTCGGGGATTGCCCGGCTACTTAATCCGTTTAGTCATCTGTTTTTCAGATAATCAGGCAGGCCGAAAGGCCTGTTTTTGTTTGCGCTCTGCAAACTTCCCTTTCTTCTATTGTTCTGAATCAACCCCGTCGGGTAACTAGCTTTAAGCTTTAGCAATCCTCAGTGGTGCTTGTTGTGGTTCATTGGTATTCTATTTGTCATGATAAGTAAATTACGTGGCATCTGAATGCTTGCACCGCTGTTAGTTCAGGTTGGTATTTATTGCCTGTTCCCGTTGCTCCTGACATTTGAGAGAAATCCGCAGACCCGGCGGGTATCACTTTATATTTATGTCAGTCTGGTGCTTATCATGGGGGGATTCCTTGGCGCGGTTTATTCCGTACTGCTACCCGGTGATATCAGTTTATCCGGTGGCACTATTGCCTACGGCGGCTTTATGATGGCCTGCATCATGATGGCGTTTATAGAGAACGACCCCTTTATTTTGCAAAACATCATGCGCCTGGTGGTAATGGTCTCCATTTTTAAAGTGTTGCTATTTGCCAGCGTAGCCGAAACCCTCAACGCGCCTGAAGTGCTCAATCCACTCAACGTCCCCGCAGGGTTATTTGAAGTATCGCTACCATTAATTGTGCTTGGCGCGTTGCTCATTATTGCTGAACTGTATTTTCTGGTTTTTGTTTTCGACCGCTTAAAAAGAATTCTGACCAATCACTTCCTGTTCAGCCTGGCTTTTAGTCTGGGCTTTGTCTGTGTCATTTTAATGGATGGTGTGCTGTTTCCGGTGTTGGCAATGGGGGTATCCAGTGAGGTGTTTGGCCTGATTATTGGTAATTTAAGCGGTAAAGCCATCATTGCCGATACCTTCGGCAGCTATCTGTTTTTGTTTATGTTAACCAACAAAAGCCGCATGGAAAAAGCCCTGAACGATCCCTTGCTTGACTGGCGGATGCTGTTATCCAGCTCGGCCAATATCGTGCGGAAGCTTGAGCAAAATGAACAGCAACTGTTACAGGCCCGGACTGTCGTTGAGCACAGTCGCGAGGGGATGGCGGTACTCGACAGTGAATTTCAGGTGGTGTCGACAAATCCGGCACTGGAACACCTTTTTGCTGCCACGCGTGCCGGCGGGTTAATTCATAAACCGTTGTTTGATTTGTTCTCAACGCCGGTCAGTCTTCCCGAGGTCCGGACAAAACTTCTGGAAAGTAAATCCTGGTCGGCTGAGGTGACCTGGAATATTGGTAACAAGCAGCATTTTGGTTTACTTACACTGGTAACCGTAGTGGACCGTTATCAACAAGCGAGTAATTACACGGCTTCGCTAACGGATATCTCCGAACTTGTTGATGTTCGTGAGGAATTGCGGCACATGGCTCACCATGACGTACTGACCGGTTTGCCTAATCGACGGGCGCTGCAGCGGCTGCTGGCAGAGTCTACCCAAAATGAGCCTTCAGACTTCCGCCAGGCTGCGCTGTTACTAATTGATCTGGATAACTTCAAGCAGGTGAATGACAGTCTTGGTCACTTTAAGGGGGATAAGTTGCTGATGCAGGTTGGCCGCCGACTTTCTCAGGTACTGCCAGCGGGTGCCAGGCTGTTTCGCATCGGCGGGGATGAATTCTCGGTTTACTGTGAAGATATCAGTAATGTTGGGGAAGCCCTCCAACTGGCCAATGCCATGCGGCTGCAGGTAAGCTATCCGAGCGATATTGACTCCTCTGTACCGATTTATGTGGATTGCTGTATTGGCATTAGTCTGTTTCCGACCTTTGCTGGCACCCTTACCGAGCTTTATCAACAAGCCGATACTGCTTTGTACTGGGCTAAAGGGATCGGTAAAGGCACTGTAAAGGCTTATCAGGAATCCATGACTGAAACACGGCGCTCATCGCTGACGCTGGAGAGCATGCTCAGAGAAGCGATTGATAACCGACAGATCGACGTGCATTTACAACCCAAGGTTAATCTGGTCAGCGGCGAGGTTGAGGGGGCGGAAGTGCTGGCGCGCTGGACAACCGCTGACAACGAGCGTATTGCGCCGGATGTCTTTATTCCGCTGGCCGAACAGGCCGGGCTTATGAGCCGTTTAACCCATTGCATTCTGGTAAAAGCCTGTGATGCCTTTACCCGCATAAGTCCGTTTGTGCCTGAATCGTTCCGCTTGGCGGTGAATATCTCAGCGGGCGAGTTAGCCGATGAAAATCTGCACAAATCCCTGCGCAGAGTATTAACTGAGTTTAACTTAGCCGCCGATCGCTTTGAAATTGAGTTAACCGAAACAGCCCTGATTGACGTGGATATAAATACCCTGGTGAGTTTGAAGGAGGCGGGGTTTACCCTGGCGCTGGACGATTTTGGCACCGGTTATTCCTCATTATCCTACTTAAATCGACTACCAATCGATACTTTAAAGATAGATCGCAGCTTTATCGCGAATGTTCCTGAGGATGGCTCGAGCATTAACCTTACCCGCAGTATCATTTCTATCGCCCGGGACATGAATTGCCAGGTGGTCGCCGAAGGCGTTGAGAGCTCTGAGCAGCACGCCTTTCTGGAGAAGGAGAACTGTGAGTTAGCCCAGGGATACCTGTACAGTAAGCCGCTGCCGCTGACTGAGTTTGTCGAGTTCGTTAAAACCTGATCTGCCGGCAAATCTGGTAAAAATTGGTTTCATACACACAAAAAAAGCAGCTTAAAAGCTGCTTTTTGATTGCTAATAATAACGATAATTAGCTGATAAATTCGCTGTCCGGAAAGTTTAGTTTCAGCGTTTTCATGGCGTTATCACGTAACTCAGTCAGTTCTAACTGGTCATAGCAAGACACCATAATTTCCAGTGCCTGCTGCACCTGATCTGAATCAGGGTAATACTCCAGTACATAACGGCCACGGTTAGCAGCTGCAATGAAAGCTTCACGGCGCATATAGAAGCGAGCGATAGAGATTTCGTAGCTGGCCAGACGGTTTTTAATAAACACCATACGCTGGCGGGCGTCGGCAGCATATTTACTATCTGGGTATTGCTGAATTAAACGTCTGAAATCCTCAAAAGCCTGCTTGGATTTGCTCGGATCGCGGTCAGTGGTATCAATACCAACTAACTCCTGAAACAAATTGTTGTCGGCTTCCATGTTAGTCAGGCCGCGCATATAAAACGCATAATCCACATCAGCATGGTTAGGGTTTAAGCGAATAAAACGGTCGATAGTGG
Organism: Marisediminitalea oceani; assembly: GCF_003731635.1. GTDB lineage: Bacteria > Pseudomonadota > Gammaproteobacteria > Enterobacterales > Alteromonadaceae > Alteromonas > Alteromonas oceani. Next base: position 152,892 of record NZ_RCUA01000021.1, read on the forward strand.
CCAGTGTCTGGTCAATTTTGCCGGATTTATAATAGCTGTAAACCAGATCAAGCTGCACCTGGTGAGATAGCGGACCGAATGGAAAGCGGGAGTCCAGCGCACTCAGTGAGTCGGCTGCAGCGGCAAAGTTGCCATTCGCCATGCTCTGACGCGCTTTGTCGTAAAGTGCCTGCGCACCCAGGTTTGCATTCATCACCTGATCTTCTTTGCTTGAGGATGAACACCCTGTCACGGCTAACAAAACGCTAATTAGCAGGGGGGCAATGCAACGGTTTATTTTCATAGTACTACTGGTTCCTGGTACACAATTAATTTTACTGCAAGGGTAAAACAGTTATCTGTCTGGCATTTTAACGTACTCTTAAACGCAAACACCACATAAACTCCAAAAGAAAACAGCCACAGCTGCCAAACCTGTTATAATCTGCCTTTTGTGTTCTCTCTTTAGGCGGTTATGGTACAACAAAGTTCACAGATTTCATTAGCAGCGCAAACCGAATTCCAACACTTTGGATTGAGGTTAGATCAGGTAATTGCAGATTTGTTCCCTGATTATTCCCGTTCAAAGTTAAAAGAATGGATTTTGGCAGGTAATGTAACGGTAAATGGCGAAGTGTGCAAAGTCCCGCGTCAAAAAATGACCGGTGATGAGTCAATCGAGATTGAAGCCGAGATTACCCAACAGGTTGCCAATGCGCCGCAAAAAATAGAGCTGGACATCGTTTACGAGGATGACAGCATCCTGGTAATCAATAAACCAGCCGATCTGGTGGTACATCCTGGTGCCGGTAATCAGGACGGCACACTGCTTAATGCACTGCTGGCTCATGTACCTGGAATTGATAAAGTACCCAGAGCCGGGATTGTTCATCGTCTCGATAAAGACACTACCGGCCTGATGATAGTTGCCAAAACCTTACCTGCGCAAACTCACCTGGTGGAACAATTACAGTCAAGAGTGATGAGCCGTGAGTACGAAGCCCTGGCCTTTGGCACCATGATTGCCGGAGGTATCGTGGACGCGCCAATTGGTCGTCATGCCACCAAGCGCACGCATATGGCAGTCCGCGAGTTCGGTAAACCCGCGGTAACACACTATCGGGTTATCGAAAAATTTCGCGCTCATACTCATCTGCGTTTGAAACTGGAAACTGGCCGGACGCACCAGATCCGCGTTCATATGGCTTATATCAAACATCCCCTGGTCGGCGATCCGGTGTACGGTGGCCGCTGGCGTTTACCCAAAGGGGCCAGCGAAGAGTTTGCCGATACGCTGAGAAATTTCAAACGTCAGGCGCTGCACGCCGCTCAGTTATCTTTGTACCATCCGGAAACTGATGAGTGGATGACCTGGCAGGCACCGCTACCAGAGGATATGGTCAGCCTGATTGAAAGTACCCGCGAAGATACGAAGCAATTTGGACTGGATGAGCTCTGATATTCCGCTGATTTTGCCAAACTGGCAGGCGCCGGCAAATGTGGTGGCTTACACCACCACCCGCCATGGCGGCTGTAGTGATGGCAATTACGCCAGCCTGAATGTTGGCGATCATGTGGGCGACTGTACTGAGCAAGTCAGCCGCAACCGCAGATTGCTCCCTCATCATGAAAAATTGCACTGGTTAAATCAGGTGCACGGCCATCGGGTAGTGAAATTACCCACGACACAAACAGAAGCTGATGCAGCGGTGAGTCGTTCCGCCGGACATTTTTGTGCTGTGATGACAGCGGATTGTGTGCCGGTACTTCTTTGTAATCAGCATGGCTCCGAAGTGGCCGCCATTCATGCGGGCTGGAAAGGATTGCACCTTAATGTGATCGAGCACACCATTGCTGCGATGCAATCGCCGGCCAATACGTTGCTAGCCTGGATAGGACCGGCCATTTCACAAGCTTGTTATGAAGTGTCTGAGCAGGTGGCCCGTCATTTCAGTCAGTATCCGGGAGCTATCATTCGCTCTGATAATGTCGATAAATATCTGCTCGATCTGCCAATGATAGCGCACAGTCAGTTGGCCTCACTCGGCTTACAGCACATCACGCCGTCCGCGCTTTGTACCTATGCCGATGAGCGATTCTTTTCGCACCGTCAGGCGACCCATCAACAACAGCAGCAAACTGGCAGAATGGTTAGTGTAATAGGACTTCGTGGCGTATAGCGGTATTTGCTGTACACCTTTTTGCCTATCTCCTACTATGAAGCATGTAACAGTACATAAACAATAAAAAAGTTAAGGAGACGACAGTTGAAAAAAATTATCTCATGTTTGGTTGGCGTAACCGCATCATTGCTATGCGCCAGTGCCGTAAACGCGGCTTCACCTGAACGCTTTAAAGGCCATATGATGTTGCTGGCCGACGATCTGCTGGCCGGTCGCGATACCGGTAGTATCGGGCACGACTTTGCGTCGCTGTATATTGCCAGTGAGTTGCAAAAGATGGGCGTTGCACCCGCCGGTGAAGAAGGCAGTTATTATCAGATAGTGCCATTTAAACAGGCGACCCTGGATATGTCATCGCCTAAAATGGTGGTCTCAGACGGCGATGATTCCGTTGAATTTGAGTTTATGCAAAATATGCTCATGAGCGCCGACATCAACAACGAAACATCCAGTGTGTCCGGCGAGCTGGTTTTTGCCGGGTTTGGTATTGATGCGCCGTACCTGAATTATAGCGATTACGAAAATATCGACTTAAAAGGCAAGATAGCGGTGATTTTGTCTGACAGACCCCATGATTTCCCCAGTGAGGAAGGTTCGCACTTTCGCCGTTTGATTGCCGACAGTCTGGTAAAAAGCGGTGCTATCGGCACCATAGTGGTAAGTACGCCGACCTCTGAGAAAGTGTCACCCTTCGAGAAGCGCAAGTTATATGTAAAAACACCGTCCACTCGCTGGTTAACTAAAGAAGGTGAGGTTAACAACGGTTACCCGGAACTAAAAGGCGGCGCGACCCTTAGTCTGGAAGCAGGTAAAACCCTGTTTGAGATGGCCGGCATCGACCTGGAAGAGATTTTTGAGAAAATCGAAAATAATGAGTCGCTGACACCACGGCCAATGGGGCTGACCGCCACCCTGGAAAAGAAATCGGTACACAGTGAAACCACTAGCCCCAATGTTGTTGGCGTATTTGAGGGCTCTGATCCCGAGCTTAAAAATGAATTTATTATTTTAAGCGCGCACTCAGACCACATTGGTGTGAGTAAAAACTCGGTGTTAAAAGACAACATTAACAATGGTGCGATGGATAATGCCAGTGGAGTATCCACCCTGCTTGAAATCGCTCACGAATTTCATCATGCCAAAGAAAAGCCCAAACGTTCGGTAATCTTTGCTTTTGTGACCGGTGAAGAGAAGGGCTTGTTAGGCTCAGAATACTACGCTACTTATCCTACTGTGCCCATTGATAACATTGTTGCCAATGTGAATCTGGATATGCCTATCCTGACTTACCGTACTAACGAGATTATTGCCTTTGGCGCTACCCATAGCTCACTGGAAGATACGGTTAGCAGTACCTTGCTGAAAAATGAAATGAAGCTGATTGAAGATCCGATGCCTGAGCAGGCCATATTTGTTCGCAGCGACCAGTATAGTTTTGTTAAACAGGGGGTACCGGCTGTTTTCTTAGTGCCGAGTCTTGCGACTGAAGTAAAAGATGCCCTTGCCGTATCGCCACAAACCTTCCTGGCTAAGCATTATCACATGCCTTCGGATGATTTAAATTTACCGATTGATTACGAGTGGGCCGCGCAATTTGTTGAAATCAATTACGCCATTGCCCGGGATTTGGCCAACGCGCCTGAACGTCCTGCCTGGAACAGCGATAGTTTCTTTTCTACCCTGGGGAAAGACTAACTATTTGTTTCTGCTGGCCGTCTGCATTCGCAGGCGGCTTTTTATTCTGCCTTTAAACCCGCCCAAAATCAGCCATACTTAACATCAGCCAGATACCTGACCTGACGCAAATTATGTATTTATTTGCGCATAATTTTTGTACAGGTTACTTGAATCCGGATTTATTCATACCCATAAAGAGAGCAAGGTTATTAGCACGGTTAAAAGAGGTTTCCATGCGTTTAGATAGATTTACCAGCAAGTTCCAGATTGCGATCTCAGATGCGCAGTCTCTTGCTTTGGGCAGAGATCATCAGTTTATCGAGCCCGTGCATTTGATGACAGCATTGTTAAATCAGCAGGGCGGCACCGTTCGTTCCATGCTGGATCAGGCTGGCGTAAATGTAAATGCGCTACGCTCCGCACTTTCCCAGGCTATTGAAAGACTGCCACGGGTAGAAGGTATTGGCGGTGAAGTACAGCTAGGCAAAGACAGCGTTGTATTACTCAACCTGTGTGACAAGATCGCCCAGCAGCGCAAAGATGACTACATCACATCTGAAATATTCGTGTTGGCGGGTATTCAGGATAAAGGCCGTTTAGGCGATATTTTCCGCGAACTGGGTGTTACCAAAGAAGCTATTGAAAAAGCCATTGATGATATGCGCGGCGGACAGAAGGTCACCGATCCTAACGCCGAAGACGTACGTCAGGCATTAGAGAAGTACACCACCGATCTCACTGAACGTGCAGAGCAGGGTAAGTTGGATCCTGTGATCGGTCGTGACGATGAAATTCGCCGCACCGTTCAGGTTTTGCAGCGCCGCACTAAAAACAACCCGGTATTAATCGGTGAACCTGGTGTGGGTAAAACCGCAATTGTTGAAGGACTCGCCCAACGCATTATCAATGGCGAAGTGCCTGAAGGCTTAAAAGACAAGCGGGTATTGTCGTTGGATATGGGCGCGCTGGTGGCAGGAGCTAAATATCGTGGCGAATTTGAAGAGCGCCTTAAAGCCGTACTCAATGAGCTTGCTAAGGAAGAAGGTCGGGTAATTCTGTTTATTGATGAATTACACACCATGGTTGGGGCCGGAAAATCAGACGGGGCTATGGACGCTGGCAATATGCTCAAACCGGCACTTGCCCGTGGTGAGCTGCATTGCGTGGGCGCGACTACCCTGGATGAATATCGCCAGTATATCGAGAAAGATGCAGCGCTGGAACGCCGTTTCCAGAAGGTACTGGTGAATGAACCCAGTGTAGAGGACACTATCGCAATACTGCGGGGCTTAAAAGAACGTTACGAACTGCACCATTCGGTAGATATTACCGATCCAGCCATTGTGGCGGCGGCAACCTTGTCGCATCGTTACATCAGCGACCGGCAGTTACCCGATAAGGCTATCGATCTGATTGATGAGGCGGCCTCGAGTATTCGTTTACAGATTGATTCAAAACCCGAAGAAATGGATCGACTGGAGCGTCGTATCATCCAGCTCAAGCTGGAAGAGCAGGCGCTGGCGAAAGAAACCGATGATGCCAGTCATAAGCGACTTGAAATGATCGAGCTGGAGCGCGAACAGGCAGAAATTAAATTCGCCGATCTGGAGAAAATCTGGAAAGAAGAAAAAGAAGCCATGCAGGGCACCCAGTCAATTAAGTCTGAGCTTGAACAAGCCAAGCTGGATTTAGAAATTGCCCGTCGCGCATCCGACTTAAACCGGATGTCTGAGCTGCAGTACGGCCGTATTCCTGAGCTTGAGATGAAGCTGGAAAAAGCGGCGGAAAACGAGAACAAAGAAACTCTGTTAATGAAAAACCGGGTAACGGATGCTGAAATTGCCGATGTGCTGTCACGCTGGACCGGTATTCCGGTGTCTAAAATGCTCGAGGGTGAACGCGACAAGCTACTGCGCATGGAAGATGTGCTGCATAAGCGGGTGGTCGGTCAGCATGAAGCGGTAAATGCGGTATCTAATGCTATTCGCCGGTCACGTGCCGGGCTTGCCGATCCGAATCGTCCGATTGGTTCGTTCCTGTTCTTAGGGCCAACCGGGGTAGGTAAAACAGAGCTGTGTAAATCATTGGCCGGGTTTATGTTTGATACCGAAGAAGCCATGATCCGCATAGATATGTCGGAATTTATGGAAAAGCACAGCGTGGCTCGCCTGGTCGGTGCGCCTCCGGGCTACGTAGGATACGAAGAGGGCGGTTATCTAACCGAAGCGGTTCGCCGTAAGCCTTATTCTGTGATCCTGCTTGATGAGGTAGAGAAAGCCCATCCGGATGTGTTTAATATTCTGCTGCAGGTGCTGGATGACGGTCGCTTAACTGACGGTCAGGGCCGCACTGTAGATTTCAAGAATACCGTAGTGATTATGACGTCTAACCTGGGCTCCGATATTATCCAGGATAAGCATCAGGAAAATCAGTACGAAGAAATGAAATCCATGGTGATGAACGTGGTTGGTCAGCATTTCCGGCCGGAATTCATTAACCGGGTAGACGATATAGTGGTGTTCCATCCGCTGGGTAAAGAGCAAATTAAATCGATTGCGAAAATTCAGTTGGCGTCATTACGAGCTCGGCTGGCAGACAAAGGTTATAAACTTGAGCTGTCTGCAGGAGCAATGGATAAACTGGCTGATGCCGGGTTCGATCCGGTATTCGGAGCTCGTCCGCTCAAGCGGGCTATCCAGACGCAAGTGGAAAACCCGTTGGCGCAACAGTTGCTATCGGGGGCTATTCTGCCTGAATCCACTATCCGTATTGATGTGGATGGCGAGCGATTGGTTATTATCTGATTGGCTAAACAAAACTAAAAAAGCCGGCAAATTTGCCTAATGCCAGTCAGTTAAGCTGACTGGCATTTTTCTTTGAGGGGTACTTAGCCGGTCTCTTCCTTACCACTCGTGGATAATACCTGTCAGGTCGTTTGTCCGGTAACCTCATCATCCTCAACGATTCCATCAGGTATTCATAGTGAACTGGCAGCTTGGTCACTGTGTCTGGGATAGTAGTCAGGAAGAACACGATGATATGCCTCATGCAGAGTCCGAAGCTAAGCCTGGAGGGTGATAGCTCCGGCATATCTTTGACGGCATCAAGCATCATCAACCTAATCAAGTTGTAGGCGAGCAACAGCCCCCACAGTTCCTGACGCACCATCTCAGGCTTCTTGCTACGAAGCGTCAGTTTTGCCTGATGCAGAGTCTGTTTCATTTCCCTGAAACCCAACTCTATTTCCCAGCGCTGAACATACACATCAACAACTTCTGCATAGGGAAACTGCATCGCATCAACCATTGAACTAAGTACGCGATAGGTCTTCCCGTCGACTTCGTAGCGGGTAAGTCTCGCTTCAATAGTTTCAGGTAAACCATCAAACTTCTTTCGTGCCTGAGGCGATGTCTCAAGGGTCACTAAAGCATCATGTTCGCTTAGTTGATGTTTCACTGTGTACTGTAAATCTTTACGGGCGGGAAGCATCCAGTGCGTGTTAACCCCTTTAGTCATCCACAAGTACAGTAGCCCTAGCGAGTAATAGCCTCTGTCGAACAGGGTCAGAGAGTGATCAGGAACCGAAGGGATAAGCCGCTCTGCGAGAGACATCTCTCCCACATTCCGGCTGTCAAATTCACTGGCCAGAAGAAGGTGACTGGACGTTTCCATCAGACTGCACATGCGTACCTGCGGGTACGGATTATCCCCCCTGGCATTCCGGTCGCAACCAAATGCATCAAGATTCTCAGCGGTATCCTGAGCACGAAACATCACGCCATCAACCGCCAGTACATTTAAACCACACCACTGCTCAAAAGCGTACTCGCCAAATGCCCGCTGTGCCATCAGTTTAAAAGTGTGTCCGACGGCATCTTCCCCCAGTCGTTGGCGGGCTTGTACTAGCGCACTAGGCGCAACAAAACGGTTTTTGCCCGGTAGCGAAACATCGAGTTTATTCGCAATGTCCCAGACAGGATCGTTACGGAAAAGACTCATACCAACAATGGTAAAAACGACCGAATCCAGAGGTAATCGACGACGCCTGACGGTCGCTACACCTGATAATTCATAAGCTTGCTGGAGAAGTTCAGGGTCAACGAAGGACTTCAATTTATCGATAGCATTCAAGTCTTCCGCATGACTAAATGTATCATCGAGGTGTGTAAGTAAAGACATAAAAAAATCCGATACCAGAGACTGATATCGGATTGTGAACCCGTAGAAAGATCGGTCAACCGATCAGTATAAATTTCTTAACTGATCGGCATTA
>NZ_RCUA01000022.1 GCF_003731635.1 Marisediminitalea oceani
GTAACCGTTCACCAGGGCCCTATTGACAGTTAGTAATATTTATTTTCAATGATCGTGGGGATCCTATTGATTGATCCCGCCAGTCTGTCAGAGTGGTTTCATGCCACGTAAAAAGCAGCCCACAAAGCCACCCGTCGCTACTAATCTCGATGATGCCAATGAGCTCATTAGTACACTCTGGGACAGGCTAAATGACCTCGAAGACCGACTGAATCAAAACAGTCGTAATTCATCGCGCCCGCCATCTTCTAATGGTCCGAGTGTAGCTTCATCTGCGCCAGCTAAAAAGCCGACGGGCCGTAAGCGCGGTGCGCAATCCGGCCATAAAGGTAGTAAGCGGATGCTGGCCGATACCGTTGATGAGACGCGCACCTATTATCCCGACGATACTTGTGCTTGCGGTGGTGACATTGCTATCAATGATTCCCCTTATCGTCGGCATCAGGTATTTGATATTCCCAGCCAGGCATTCTCTGTAGTCGAACATCAGTTGCATCAGGGCCAGTGTTGTCAGTGCAGTAAAACGGTAAAAGCAACGCTACCTGACAACGTGAATCAGGGGCAGATGGGAAATAACCTGCTAGCCTATGTGGCAATGCAGTCGGGGCAGTTTCACCAGAGTATCAGTAAAATCCAGCAGCAGCTCGAACAGAACTTCGGTTTATCGTTCAGTCGCGGTGCTATCTCTGAAGCGCAGGGCCGGGTTAGTTCAGTACTGACGCCAGCGTATCAGGATATCAAAGAGACGATGCGCACTGAGGCGGTGGTGCACTGCGATGAAACCCGTCATCAGCGTGGTAACGAAAACCGCTGGATGTGGCAGGTATGCACAGCAGAATTATCATGCTTTATGACGCACTTCTCACGTGGCGCCTGGGCGGCAAAGAAACTACTCGGCGATAATCCGGAAAACATTGTTGTTACTGACCAGTATGCCGGTTATCACTACATCGATTCAGACCACCGTCAATTGTGCTGGGCGCATATCTTAAGAAACATGAATGCGCTGGCGGAAAGCTGGGGTACGAATAAAACCTATGGAACAACGTTAGTCAGGCTCATTCGCATACTGTTCCGGCTGCAACACCGGTATGAGAGTAACGCACTAAGTGAAAAGCGATACCTGGACCGGATGGAAAAACTACGCATCGCCTGGCGAGAGCAACTTGAACTGGCATCAAGACGCTGTGTGACTCCCCGCTATCAGAACCGGTGTAAGCTACTGCTAAAACACGATGACATGTGCTGGGTATTCCTCAGTCACGATGGCGTCCCTCTCACTAACAATGAAGCCGAGCGTTCATTGCGAAGCTATGTGCTGTGGCGAAAAGGCAGCTATGGCGTGTGGTCACATCGGGGCGAACTGTTCAGACAACGTATACTCACCATCGTAGAAACCTGCCGAAAACAAAAGCTGAATCCTCTGAAATGGATCCGGGCAATACTTGCTGCGACGCTGAATAAAACCACCTATCCTCTGCTCAACGACTTTAAAGCTGCCTGTCAATAGGGCCTTGGTGAACGGTTACGGTGTTTCATCGCTAATATTTAGACGGAGCCTTAATTCAGCCTCAGCTTGCTCTGGTGAACAAAACTGGCTGCTGTAGACATAGCCGTTACCTATCCGGCTGGTTAGCGGGATATTCCACATCCAGCCACAGGATAAGCCTTCGGAACGGGTTTGCGGGGTTATCGCTTGCAGTGGTGAGTTATGTGGAGTCGGGATAGCCACGGCCCGGTCGTTGAATAAACAATCCTGATAGCTTTGCAATGACTGCCCAAGCCCTTGTTTCATCAGCAATCCGCGAAAGCCTGAGCAATCGATAAACAGTGTGGCAGTCAGGGGGGCGCTGCAATCGGTTTCAAGTTGGGTAACGTGGCCGTTAGTGCACTGCACATTCAGTACATTGCCGGTAAGATGTGTCACGCTTTGCTGCACGGCAAAGTTGCGTAAACAACCGGCGAGTTTGCTGGCATCAAAGTGATAGGCATAATCAATGTCGCCGCCCAGAGAAGTACTCACCGGCGATACTGCCGCTTCTGCCATTGTGGCAGCAGAGAAAAACTGCTCCGGCCGGACGGCTGCATTCTTGCCCTTTCGCAGCTGGTTACAATTAGCAAAAAAGTGTTCGGCGGTGTCTAAATCCAACGCGCTGAAGAACGGGTGGAAATAGCGTTTAAAGCGCTCGTTACTGGTCCAGTTACTGAACTCAATTCCGGTTTTGTAAGTGGCGTCACAGGCGGGCATCCAGTCGGATTCCTGCCAGCCCAGTTCGGCAAAAAACTGTTTCAAAAAAGGCGTGGAGCCCTCACCTACACCCACCGTACCAATTTGCGCCGACTCGATAAGCGTAATGTGATAGCGCTTGCTCCACTTAGCCGCGAGGTACGCCGCACACATCCAGCCGGCGGTGCCGCCACCAACGATAACGATAGATTCTGGCTGTTGAGTGCTATTGGTCATAATGGCTACCGGCTGGTGGATTCGCGAACTATCAGTTCGGGCACAAAGATATCGGCGGGGATCGTGTGATTCTCGGCTTTACGTTTACGAGCCTGTAACGAGCGTATCAACGAAGACGTGGCACGCTGAGCAATTTGCGCCGTGGGCTGCGAGGCGGTAGTGAGTGGCGGAAACGTCTGGGTTGAAAACGGGCTGTTCTCAAACCCGGCAATGGCCAGCGCCTCTGGTACATCTACACCTTGCATGCGGGCTCCGAACAGTGCACCCGCGGCTATTTCATCGTTACAGGCAAATAGCGCGGTGGGCGGCTCAGGCAATGCCAGTAGTTGCTGAATACTTTGTACACCGGTACCAAATGAATAGGTGCCATCAATCACCAGTTGCGGATCTGCCTCAATACCATGGTCTGCCAGGGCCTGATAAAAGCCACGCTGACGTTCTGTGGTGGAGTGGTGTTGCTTTTCACCGGCGATAAACGCAATGCGCTGATGGCCCTGATCGAGTAGGTGCCCAGTAATCTGGCGGGCCGCCTGGTAATCGTCTACCAGCACGCAGGGCTTGTCATCCGGCGCTTTATCCCCCGACAGTACCCGCACATACCGGATGCCTTTTTCATCCATGGCCTGCAATACATCGGGCATTTCAGACAGTGGTGGAGACAGGATCAGGCCGGCCAACCGAGCGCTGTTAACCATGTTAACCAACTCATCGATGATGTCAGGATTAGTTGCATCGCAGGGGTGGATTAGCAGTTCATAGCCGTTGGCCCGGCACTCCTTAAGAATACCGTTCTGCATTGCCAGAATGTAGTAGGCATTGGGGTTGTCGTATACATAACCCAATACGTAATTATCGCGTCCGGCAAGATCCCGCGCTGCTTTGTTCGGGCGATAATCCAATGCGTCGATGGCTTGCTGCACTTTTGCCAGGGTGTCTGGTTTTACCGTGCCTTCGTTATTGATAACCCGGGAAACGGTTTTAATGGATACACCGGCGTATTCCGCAACACTTTTTATTGTGGCAGACATTATGCCTCCAGAATAATTTTTAAACAATTTTTTGCATATATTTATCAGTAGGTTACGTAATATTCACGCCGAATAGTAAATAAATATGTTTGCAAAGGTTAATTCCTTGTTGTAGCTTAACACTCAATGACAGCGTTGTCATTAACCAATTTCTGGCTAGTGAACGCGACTGTCATTTTATTTATGAGTAAAATGACAGCGTTGTCATTATGATGAGAACAAGGACTTGAGTGATGCAAAAACACAGAATAACTAAATTAACTCGTGGGCTTCGTCTGGCACTGGCAGTAGGTGCAGTGGCGGCAACTTCAACGCCGGCTGTCTTTGCACAGGAAGGCGCAGATAATACTGAAGTTATTGAAATCCGTGGTATTCGGGCAAGCCAAAAAGAAAATATTAACACCAAGCGCTTTTCCGACAGCGTGGTGGATGCCATTACCGCAGAGGATATTGGCAAGTTTCCGGATAAAAACGTGGCCGAATCGCTGTCACGTATTCCTGGGATCACCATCGACCGTGATTTCGGTGAAGGCCAGGGCGTGACCATCCGTGGTGTACAGCCCGATCAAAACCTGACATTGCTGAATGGCCAGGCAGTGGGTACTGCACAATGGTTTGTATTGTCTGATGCAACGCGTAACTTTAACTTTGAGATCCTGGCTTCAGAAATGGTTGCTGGTCTTGAGGTGTACAAATCGTCCCAGGCCGATTTAGATGAAGGCGCACTGGGCGGTACGGTAATTCTGCGCACCCGCAAACCGCTGGACCTTGATGCCAACACCTCGCAGGTATCAATTGAAGGCCAATATAGCGATAACGCGGAAACCACCGATCCATCGTTGTCTGGCTTATACAGCTGGAAAAATGATGACGGCACTTTTGGTTTACTGGTTTCAGCCAGCTTCCAGCAACGTACCGTGCAGCGCGAAACCAACGAAGATTTTGGCTGGTTTGGCCCCAGCATCCCGCGTATTGACCCGCTTATTGAAGCGCCACAGGGTGCCAGTGAGCGCGGTGCCATTCCATGGGGAATGGGCTCTGCCTTGTTTAAGCAGGACCGTAAACGTAAAGGCTTTGATATCACTGGTCAGTGGCTGGTAACAGATGATCTGGACCTGTCTCTGCACTATATGTCGTCGGTTATGGAAGCAGATAACGTTAACTCCAACCTTATCGGTATTCCGTTCAGAGGCGTGGCGTTCTTAGGCACAGATACGAATCCGGGTACGGTAAGTAACGGTATAGTTGATTCACTGGCGGTGACTGGCGTGCCAAATCGTCCGGGCTGGGCGCGTCATATTGCCTACGATAATATCTACCGTGACGGTTCGGAAATGTCTACCGAGGTACTGGATTTAGAGGGTACCTACACCATGAAGAATGGTGAACTGCACTTCCAGTTAGGTACCACCAGTGGTGAAGGGACCAACAATGACTTCTTCACCGAATTCTGGGTAACCCCGGATGATGAGCGTGCGTCGTTTGATTTTTACAATCCGGGTGGTACCAATCCGTATATCGATTTTGTAAGCGCCAGCCCCTGGTTGGCTAACCCTGGCGACGAAATGTGGTTAGGCGGTATCTTTGATCAACAAAACAGTACTGAAGATAAAGAAGACTACCTGCAGTTTGACTACAGCCACTTTGTAGAGTGGGGCGCAATCAACGAAATTAAATCGGGTATGAAGTTCCGCGACCGTAGCTTCTCACAGCAGCGCTATCGCACCGACCTGGCTAATCTTGCCCCCACCGGTGAAGGTAGCCTGGGGCCGGCGAGTGATTTCTGGAGTGGCGATATGGTTAACGTCAGCCATTCACAAACCAATGGCGTGGCGGCGAGCTACTTTATGCCGGATAAAGATCTGATGTACTCAGCGTTATATAACGTGTCGGAGTGTAATGAAGGTAACGCAGGCAGCCTGTGTCGCAACAGCAACGTGTTCCTGAAAGATGCGTCGTTCGATATTGAAGAGAGCATTACCGCCTTGTATACCATGGCAAAATTCTCAACCGACGATCTGCGCGGTAACATTGGTATCCGTTACGTTGAAACCGACTCAACCTCGAATGGCTTTGATTTAAACTCTGGCCAGGACGTAGCCTACGACAGCGAGTATAAAGAGTGGTTGCCCAGCGCAAACATTGCTTACAACCTGTCTGAAGACGTGATCTTACGTTTTGCTGCGGCCCGCGTAATTACTCGTCCGGCACCTTTCCAACTGGCACCTGCGGTGAACCTTACCCCGGAAACCAGCTCTGGTTCGGCGGGTAACCCGGCACTGAATCCGTTAACGGCTAATCAGTTTGAAGCCGGCGTGGAATGGTATTTCGACAGTGCGTCACTGGCGTCAATTACGTTCTTCAGAAAGGACATCAGCGACTTTATCTTTACCAAAACCGTGGCGAAAGAGATTAACGGTCAGCAAATTAACCAGCTGAGCACCCCTGAAAACGGCGGTAAAACGGCGCTTGAAGGCTTTGAGTTCCAGCTTCAGCACGCTTTTGAAAACGGCTTCGGCGGCTACTTTAACTACACCTATACCGACCTCGACGATGCTGAAATTGACGAAGCTGCACCGGTACTGGATGATGACGGTAATATCATTGGTGCCACGTTAACCAGCCGTATGGTGAGCTTCCCTAATACATCGAAGAACTCGTTTAACGTAGGCGTTTATTATGAAACAGACCAGTACAGTGCACGTCTGAACTACAACTACCGTTCTGAGTATTTCATTGCTCAGGCCGAAATTGGTACCCAGTATCGTGACGAACAAGCGCAACTGGATGCACAGTTCAGCTGGCAGTTTAATGACAACGTTACGTTTAAAGCGGAAGCCTTAAACCTGACTGATGAAATCTGGGAAAACTACTATGTGCGGGAGTCTGATGGCGCTCGTCTTGGTGGCACCCAGAGTGCTAATGGTCGACGCCTGTTCGTTGGCGCGAGCATGAGCTTTTAAGTAACCACCGCTGGCCGGCCTTTCGCCGGTCAGCGGCAGGTGTTGCCTGAGCGCATTATTTATCTGTACCTTAACCCACCACAAAGATGTTCAATGATGATCGATACCCTAATTAAATATTGCCTGGTCTGGACTGTAGCAAGCTTGAGTGCCAGCGCGGTGGCCGTAACCCAGCATGAACTTAATCAGTTAGGCCGAACGCTGGATGTGCAATATCAGGTATTGGATAACATTGAGCAGACAGCTTGTGAGTCAGAACAAATTTCCGGACATTGTTTCAGCGCGCAAATCCGCCTGCAAACCGAGGACGTTGCGCTAATCAAAGGGACGGTGATCCACTTTAGTCACATTACCCCTATCGCAGCGGCACAAAGTAATGCCGTGAGTATCAGCCACATCAATGGCGATCACCATGAGATGCGCATTACCCGCACGATACCTGCTAATACAACCGAGACGATACGCATTGCTGCACCTGCCTGGCATGCGGCCCGCTCTGACATCATGCCCAATTACTACCTGGTGGCAGATGCGCTGGCGCCGGTGACAATCGACAGCACTGTGCAACAAACAGAGCCAGGCTCTGGTTTACCGGTGAATTCCCATGCCGGTAGCTGGACTAAACCAAACCAGTATCGTCGCAACGCCGATGATGTATTGCCGCTTCAAACCAGCGAGGCACAATTTGCTGCTTTGCCTGAGCAATGGCCTGTGGTCACTGCAAACCGCGTTGTGCCAAAGGTAAGACAGCGCCAGGATAGTCTGCAAAAGCGCCATTTAACAGGCATTAAATTATCCTCTGATGCTGCGCATTTAGCGCCGTGGCTACCGCTTGTTGAGCAGCTGGGCCTGCCAGTTGGTGAGCAGCAGGAAACTATCAGTATTGTTATCGCCGGACAGCAGTTCAGCGGACCCGAACACTATGCTTTGCGCATTGAGGAACAGGCCATCACCCTGACTGCTGCGTCGGATAAAGCGGCAGGCTATGGCTTGCTCACGCTGGCTCAGCTGCGCGACCCGCAAACTGGTCAGGTTCCGTTAACGACTATTACCGACGCGCCTCGCTTTGCCTTTCGTGGTGTGCATTTTGATATTGCCCGTAGCTTTACCGGCTACGACTCTATCACCATGCTGCTGGAGCAAATGGCGGTATTAAAGCTCAATAAACTTCATTTGCACGTTAGTGATGATGAGGGATGGCGTTTAGAAATCCCGGGGCTGCCAGAGCTTACTGAGGTGGGCGCCTACCGTTGTCACGATGAGTCTGAGCAGCGTTGTCTTATGCCACAGCTGGGCTCAGGGCCTCACCGGGATGCCGGGGTTAATGGTTATCTGAGTGTGCAGCAGTATAAAAATCTATTACAGCTGGCTAACCAGTGGGGTATAGAAGTGATCCCATCGCTGGATATGCCCGGCCACTCGCGGGCAGCCATAAAAGCCATGGAAGCACGTTATAATCGCCTGATGGCCGAGAACAAACCGGAGCAGGCTGAAATGTATCTGCTCACTGAATTCAGCGATAAATCGGTTTATTCCTCTATTCAGCATTACAGCGATAACACGTTAAACCCCTGCCTGCCCTCAACGTTTCGGTTTATTGATAAGTTGCTGGCCGAGCTTAAGGTCATGCACCAACAAGCCGGTGTACCGTTAACCACTTATCATATTGGTGCCGATGAGACGGCTGGGGCGTGGACGCAGTCTGCAGCGTGTAAAAGTTCAGGCATTGCTCCTCATGACATCGCCAAAACCTTTATCCGGGAAATCATTAAACTGGGTAACAGCAAGGGCCTGGTAATGGCCGGCTGGAGCGACGGCATGATGGAAGCCTTACCGGGACTGCCAGAGTCCAACGTGTATGTGAATATTTGGCAAACCTTACCGGCAGGGGCAAGCAAAACGGTCAGTCAGCTAGCCGCAAGCAATACGCCGGCTGTGCTGTCACTCCCTGATGTACTGTATTTCGACTTTCCTTATCAGAACGATCCGCTTGAGCCGGGTTATTACTGGGGGGCGAAGTCGGTGTCGCTAAAACGGGTCTTTGGCTTTATGCCGCAGTATCTGGGCCAGCACGCCGAGCTCTGGACTGACAGAATGGGTCAGCCTTACGACGACGAACCCACACAGAATGCGACCCCCGTACTGGGTATGCAGGCTCAGCTCTGGACCGAAATTACCCGCGATCAGCGCAGCGTTGAATATATGCTCTTTCCCCGCTTACTGGCTTTTGCTGAACGTGCCTGGCATCAGGCTGAGTGGGAAGGCAAAGTAAGCCAGGCGGAGTTTTTGCCAGCGCTCAATCGCGATTTTTCCGAATTTACCCAGGTGGTGGCTAAGCGCCACTACCCGCGGCTGGTTGAAGCGGATATCAATGTCCGCATACCGCCACCGGGTTACCAAATCGACGCACAACACCAATTGGAGCTGCGGGCCGCCATGCCTAATCTGAAGCTGGAGTACAGCGCAGATGCCATGACCTGGCATACCTATACTGGCGCAGTGTCGGCAGACAATATCCATTTTGTGCGAGCGCGTTTAATTAACAGCCCTCACACCAGCCGAATTATTGCCGTGGAACCCTAATCAGCATGCTGACGACAGACCATAATTATATTTATATCGCTGCCCACAGGCGTAATTCAGACAGTTGGTGCCGGGGCAACTACTGCAAGTTGAGAACAATTAGCTATGAAAAGTAACACGTATTTTATTGGTGTTGATGGCGGGGGGAGCCGTTGCCGGGTTCGCCTGGAAGATCAGCACGGCAAGTTACTGGCGACTGCCAGCAGCGGCCCGGCTAACATCATGCGCAATGCCGACGTGGCCGAAGCGTCTATTCGCCAGGCCTGTGCTCAGGCTGTCGAGCAGAGCGGGCTGAACATCACCGTTGAGCAGCTGGTGTTGTGTGCGGGCCTTGCCGGCGCCAATATTGCCGGGGCCAGCCAGGCCTTTTTGCAACGGCAGTTGCCCTTTGCTGCGGTTCATCTGTTCAGCGATCTGCACGCCGCCTGCGCCGGTGCTCACCGGGGGAAATCCGGTGCAGTGATAGTTTGTGGAACCGGCTCTTCGGCTACCCGTTATGCCAACCATAGTTTTACCGATTTTGGTGGCCATGGCTTTCCTATTGGCGATAAAGCCAGCGGTGCCTGGCTGGGATTACAGGCCATTCAGCATACTCTGCTTGGCTACGACTATCTTGCGCCTCGCGATGAGGTATTTGACGTAGTATCTGCGCACTTCAACAGTGAGCAGGCTGAAGACATTGTGCAGCAGTGCAGTGGGTTTAATTCTAACGACTACGCGGCCATCGTGACCACGCTGATGCCCTTATACCAAAATGGTGACAGTGTCGTTGCAGGCTTTATTGAGCAAGGCCGTCATTATTTACAGTGTCTTGCCGAACAAGCCATAGGTAACAGCGAGCTCGAATTATGTTTGATTGGCGGACTGACCGCCGTTTACCAACCGTTATTAAGTGAAGCCATACAGCAGCGGATCCAGCCCTGCGCATACAGCCCGGAACAGGGCGCAATCTTATTGGCAAAACAAGCAGTAACATCCGGAGAGGGATAATGACCAACAGTATTATGGCGCAGGAGGCCCGTCAGGCCGCCACAGTAATTGCCGATCAACTTAAACAAAACAAGCCCGTGTGCGATGCGCTTGCCGAAACTTTGCGTACTCTGCAGCCGAGTATGATCATGATGATAGCCCGGGGCTCTTCTGATCATGCCGGTGTGTTTGCTAAATATCTTTATGAAGTGGAACTGGGTATTCCGGTTTGCGCTGCGGCACCTTCGGTATCGGGGATTTTCAATAAACAGCTTAACCTGAAAAATGCGCTGGTAATTGTGATTTCGCAGTCGGGACGAAGCCCGGATATTCTGCATCAGGCCAAATTTGCCAGGCAGGGTGGTGCTTATACGGTGGCCCTGGTAAACGATGAGAGTTCACCGCTGGCTTCCATTTGTGATGCCGTGTTACCCATACGCGCCGGCAAAGAGCAGGCGGTGGCAGCTACTAAGAGTTATCTGGCCAGTTTATCGGCGCTGCTGCAGTTATGTGCGGTTTGGTCTGAGAACAAAGCCCTGGAAGCTTCGCTTGCCGATTTGCCAGCGGCCATGCAAGCAGTGTGTGAACAGCCCCCACAACTTAAAACCGAACATTTGCAGGGCGTTCAGAACTGCATAGTATTGGGGCGCGCCTTTGGTTACGCGATCTCCAGGGAAGTGGCGCTTAAGCTTAAAGAAGTGCTCAGTATCCACGCTGAATCATTCAGCAGCGCAGAGTTTATTCACGGGCCGGTAACCCTGGCTGAAAAGCCGTTGTTGATTGTCGATCTGGACATACCCGATGAGTCGCAGCCCTATCATCATACGATGTCAGATAATGTGCGTCAGCGAGGTGCTAACATGGTGAAAATGGACTGCGCCAACACGACCTTGCACAAAAGAGTGGTACCCTTACTGCTGATGCAGCGTTTTTACCTGGATATTGAGCAGGTGGCGATGGAAATGGGCCTCGATCCTGATACGCCGCCGGGGCTGAACAAAGTAACGGAAACCGTATAAATGAAGATGTGTGTACAGCGGGTGATCACCCCGGACGGTGTGCTGGAAAATACCAGCCTTACTATTGAAAATGGCGTTATTGCGGCAATTGAGCCGGCGGGCTCCGAGCCGGTGCAGGCCGGCACGCTGATCCCGGGTTACTTTGATACCCAGGTAAATGGCGGCGGAGGCGTATTATTTAATCAGCAGCCAGATGCTGCCAGTCTGGATAAGCTGGCGCGGGCTCACCTGCGTTTCGGTACCACCTCAATGTTACCCACGTTAATCACCGATGGTGAGCCGGCTATGGCAAGAGCCGCAGATGCTATTGCCGAAGTGATAGCTGACGACCACCCCACTATCGTAGGTGTGCACTTTGAAGGGCCGTTTCTTAACGTGGCCAAAAAAGGCGTCCACGAAGCGGGCTTTATTCGCCATCCCAAAGACAGTGAACTGGCCATTTTATCCCGCCAGGATCTGGGCCGGGTGTTGGTGACCGCGGCACCGGACAATGTGGACGTTGGATTTATTCGCGAGCTAGTAGCAGCTGGCGTGGTAGTGGCGTTGGGGCACAGTAACGCTACCTACGAACAGGCCATGGCAGCCCTGCAAGCTGGTGCCAGTGGATTTACTCATTTGTACAATGCCATGTCGGCCCTACAATCCCGCGCGCCGGGAATGGTAGGAGCGGCACTGAATCACAGCGATGCCTATTGTGGCCTGATTGTGGATCATCATCACGTACACCCGCAAAGCGCTGCGCTGGCAATAAAAACTAAAACCGCACAGCGCACCATGCTGGTTACCGATGCCATGGCCCATGTGGGCACAGACTTAACCGAACTGGCCTTCTTTAATACCGTTATCGAGCGGCATGGCGATAAGCTGGTGACGCCGGAAGGAACACTGGCCGGTTCTTGTCTGGATATGCATACCGCGGTACTCAACTGTCACCGCGATCTGGGCTTTACGCTACCAGAGGTAAGTACTATGGCCAGCCATACGCCCGCCTGCTTTATGGGCAAGGAGCAACACCTTGGCAGTATTGCAGTAGGGCAGACGGCCAATTTAATAATGCTTGACGATGCACTTAATATTGAGACCATTTGGTTGCGCGGCAACGCCGTTGCTAACGGAGAGATAACCCTATGAATACGCAATCTGTTGCCCAACCGGGTAGCCGCAGTCTGATGCCGGTGCTAACCATTGGTTTGTTATTTTTTATCTTTGGTTTTGTCACCTGGCTTAATGGCGCCCTGATCCCTTTTTTGCAAATGGTGTGCGAGCTCAGTGAAATGGAAGCGCTGTTTATCGCCTTCTGTTTTTATGTCGCCTACGTGGTGATGGCACTGCCAATGGCCAAAATCCTCGAGCGTACCGGCTATAAAAAAGGCATGTCGCTGGGCCTGGCGATGATTGCCGGCGGCTGCCTGCTGTTTGTGCCGGCCGCGTTGAGCAAAACGTTTATTATC
This sequence comes from Marisediminitalea oceani, assembly GCF_003731635.1. Taxonomy (GTDB): domain Bacteria; phylum Pseudomonadota; class Gammaproteobacteria; order Enterobacterales; family Alteromonadaceae; genus Alteromonas; species Alteromonas oceani. The sequence continues at coordinate 12,478 of NZ_RCUA01000022.1, forward strand.
TTCTTACTTGCCCAGTTTGTGGTGGGATCCGGCCTGACCATTCTGCAAACCGCTTCCAATCCGTTTATTGTTCACCTTGGCTCGCCAGACAGTGCCGCTGCCCGAATCGCCTTTATGGGCTTGCTGAATAAATTTGCCGGCGTATTGGCACCGCTGATTTTTACTGCGCTGGTGCTAGGTGATTTCGGCCATGTTAACCAGGTATCTCTGGCACAGATGAGCGAAAACGAGCGCAATATCCAGCTTAACGAGATGTCTTTTAAACTTATTCAGCCTTACATCGGTATGGCGATTGCGCTGGGTCTGCTAGCGTTGGGGTTAATGAAAGTTAACCTGCCTGATATTCGCTTTGAGGATGAAAATACCGCTACCGAAGTTTCCGGTTCGGTGATGCAGTTTCCGCATCTGGTGCTTGGCGCGGTAGCCCTGTTTTGTTACGTGGGAGTGGAAGTTATTGCCGGCGACACCATTGGCCTGTACGGCTCTTCACTGGGTGTTGCCAATGCTACCTCACTCACCTCGTTTACCATGACCGCCATGGTGGTGGGCTATCTGCTTGGCTTGGTGTGTATTCCCCGGGTTATTTCACAGGCTGCTGCATTAAAGGCATCCGCCGGATTAGGCCTGGTACTGACGGTGGCGATTTTGCTGGGCTCAGACGATTCAACATTGCTGTCTTCCCTGCTCTGGGGCTGGATGGGCCTGCCCGAAGTACCAGATACCATCGCCATGATTGCGTTGTTAGGGTTAGCCAATGCAATGGTTTGGCCAACGATCTGGCCTTTGGCGCTGGCCGGTTTGGGTAAATTTACCCCGCAAGGCTCGGCAATTCTGATTATGGGCATTGCCGGTGGTGCAATTTTACCACTGGCCTATGGCGGCCTTGCCGATGTGCTCTCTTCACAGCTGGCCTATGCCATTATGATCCCGTGCTACTTGTTTATTGGCTACTACGCCACCTTTGGTCATAAAAAAGCAAGCTGGTAAAAATCAGTAACAGCGTGAACGCTGTGCGTAATTGATGTGTGACCTCTTGCCCCGCTAGCGGGGCTTTTTTGCTGGTATCAGCCGTCTGCCATCCCACTGGCATAGGATACAACCTGATTGCGCCCGGCGTTTTTGGCTTTATACAGCGCTTTATCGGCGCGGCTAACAAGCCCGTCATCAGAAATACTGGCGCTGATGGTTGCCACACCAATGCTGCAGGTAATAGTAATGTTATTGGTGAGTGTCATTGCTTCAACGGCAAGACGGATCCGATCGGCCAGCTCATGTGCTTGCTCGCCGGGTGTTTCTGGCAGAATGACTAAAAACTCCTCACCGCCATAGCGACCTACCGAGTCGGGCTGTCTGACATTGCTGGCAATACACATGGCCAGTTCATGCAGTACCGTATCGCCGGTTTGGTGGCCATGGTTATCGTTAATGTCTTTAAAGTGGTCCACATCAATCATCAAAATGGAAAACGGGCGATGGTAACGCTGATACTCCAGATAGCAGCGACTAAGCCGCTCCATAATGGCAAAACGACTGGCGACGCCGGTTACGGTATCGGTATTGGCCTGACGTTCGAGTTCCTGTGTGCGCTGTTTTACTTTTTCTTCCAGCGACTTGTTGGTTTCTTCGAGCTCCGTTCTGAGACTTTCGAGCTCGGCATTACGCTGCTTTAGCATATCAATGCTGGGGATGCTGATAAGCGTGGGCATTAAGCGCCACAAACAAACTGCAGTCACAATGGATATAACCCCGGTAGCAAACTTAATAACACCCTCTATAAAATAGTAGCCATGCCATACGTTGATTAGCCCAGCCAGGTGAGACGCGCCACACAGCGCAATAAACCCACCAAACAGCATGGCGATGCCATTAAAGTTCAGATCTTTACGTTTGTGCAGAAAATAGAAAATCCCGAAAGGGATAAGTGAGTAGGCCATGACCGTTAACAGGTCGCCGCCGAGATGCAAAAATAACAAATCCCAACGCCACAACAGGCAGTGCCCGTGTGGCATCAGGCTTCCATCAAATATTCGGTCCAGCATACCGCCTCCGCTTAATCAGCATCAATGCCGTTGGTATTTGAGTCCTAAGGCGAGATTAATTCCTGTTGCTACTCCATTGAGCTTAATGCTAAATCGCGATATCAGCCAAAATATAAGACATTATTTTAGTGGTTCAGGTAAATAATGCGGCCACCTCACTCCAGCGGGCTTCGCTTTCTGCTACCAACAATTTACCCGTTACCTGTGGCGAGTATTCGGAGCCATCGAGCATGCGGGCGACCGCACCGGCTTCCTTACTGATCAATAGCCCGGCCCCGTGATCCCACAGATTAAGCGTTCCCTGAAAGATAACAAAGGCAGTGGCACCGGTGTTAAGCAGGCGGTACTCGGCAGCGGCACAGCGATAGTCCATGACTCTGCCCATCTGCATAACTGCCTGCAGGGCTCGCGGTCTGTCGGCGCCTTTAGACACCCCGAATGAAAAGCAGCCCATGGTTTCGCTGAGGGGCAGTGAGGATTGTTTGCCCGCTTTCAATGGGCGGTCCTGCCCATCTACACGGTCAAACGCGCCCTGACCTTTAATGGCCCACATATAATCGCCACTGACGGGTTCAAAAATGATCCCGGCGACAACTTCACCATAGCTGGCGACACTCAGCATCACGCCAAAATTCACCGAGCCATTGGCGTAATGCCAGGTGCCATCAATGGGATCTAACACAAAGCTGAGCGCTGCATTGTTGAATTGAGACAACGCTGTTGGGTCCTGGTAAACACTCTCCTCACCAATCAACAGGGCATCCGGATACAGGGCGCGGAGTTTGTTCAGAATAAAGGTTTCGGCGGCCTGATCGGCAACCGTTACCAGGTCGTGATGATTCTGCTTCTCTTCAACCTGCTCACTGACAAGCTTTCTGAATCTTGGCATAATTTCGGTATCTGCAGCCTGACGGCAAATATCGGCTAATTGATGAAGTTGTTCGCTGTTCAACATTGTCGTCCTGTTGTGATGGATTACCCTGCTTATACTGACATCTTTAGCTTTGTGTGCCAGTGATCTTTTTATGATAGTGGTTTGCCGGTGCGGAACGTGGCTTATAACCTCCGTAATAACCCCACCGCAGAACATGATTAAAATAACCTGTGGACTGATCTACAATGCCAGACCCGTTATCGGTCCCGTCAACACGGTTCACTTTTTTCAGTAGAGTGCTAATGCTTAATAAATTGTTGTTATTACCCGTAAAGGGCCTGGTTACCATCTTGCCCTTCGCCATTACTATTTACTTTTTGGTATGGCTGGTCAGCTCCACCGAGGCGTTGTTATCGCCACTTATTCCTGCGCAATATTACTTTCCCGGCCTTGGGGTAGTGACGGTTATCCTGGCGCTTACAGCCATCGGCATTTTGATTAATGCGTACTTGTTTAACTGGGTTATTTTACTTGGTGAGCGCTTGTTTGCCCGTGTGCCGGTGGTGAAAACCTTATTCGGCGCCGTGCAGGATGCGGTAGAACTGTTTGAGGTTAAAAAAGAAAAGGAAGCCAAAAAGGCCGTTGCCGTTGAGCTGGATAATGGCATTAAGCTGGTGGGGTTTATGACCAGTGAAAAAGTCGCCAATAAGCTGTTTCCCGGCGAGGATAAAGTGGCCGTGTATCTGCCGTTAAGCTATCAGATTGGGGGGTATACTATTTACCTTGAGCGAGACAGGATAACGCCGCTGGATATCGATGTTGAAACGGCCATGCGGATAGCGGTGACCGGCGGTAACTCGATTGAGAAAGACGCTAAATAGACTTTAGCTAAGTGTCTGTTCAGCAAAGATATCGGAGCGTTTAATTATGAAGAAAACTATCAAAAAGCTCGATAATAACGTGGTCAAAGCGCTCACTCTGGCCTGTGAAACTGCTAAGGAATGGGAAATCGGTTTTCAGTGGCTAACTCATACTGCCCGTTATGAGCAGTTTCCGGGGAGCCTGATGGTCACCTGCGTATTTGAACAAGACGAAGACGTACGACAGCTCACTATTGAAGAAAATGATAAAAAGCTTCGCCAGTTGATTCAGCAGCATCTGTTAAAAGTAGGGATAAAGGTAAAGGATATCCGCCGTCATGTGTGCTTCGACAGTGAAGAGAGCTGTGAGCGTGAGCACAGCGGTGACTGGCAGAAAAGGTTAATTCACTGCTGATTAAAGAGCACTTTGAAGTGTTCAACAATAAACACAACTCTTTACTATTGTGGTTTTCTTGCCATATGTCGGGGTGCCGACAGCACCCAGGGGGAACAGTGAGGTTCCCCCTGGACCCGCCTCAGTTCTATGTGGCGAAACAGCATGCTGGCCAACAAAAAGGGTAAACCTAACGAGGCAGAGCGGGCGTCCTGCCCGCCTGCCCTGGCTCGTCGTCCATGACGAGCCTACGCTTTCCCTAATCTTTTTGTCGGCCAACAATTCGCCACAACAGAACCACAAAAAAAAAGCAGGAAGTTTCAACCTACAAAAGTAAAGACAATGCCCTCGGCATCCGACAAAAGCGGAGATTTCAATCACCATTAATTTCGCTACAACAGAACCACAAAAAAAGCAGGAAGTTTAAACCTTCAAAAGTAAAGACAGTGCTCTCGGATTCCGACAAAAAGCGGAGACTTCAATCACCATTAATTTCGCTATTTTTGTCACACCTACTCTGATTGCCGTTTCTGGTTAATAAATTACTTGTGTTTACTACTTAAAAAGGAAATCACCATGAAAAATGAAATCCAGAATAAACCTGCTTTCTTTAAAAAATATGCACCGGCTATTATTGCCGGGTGCAGTGCCTTTGTGGCGGTTATGGCTGGCAATCCGGCCTTTGCGCAGAGCATAAAACTGATGATCTTTGGCTGATAGGTAAAGCCTAAGCACCTGTCTTATTCGTGGCGGATGCTTGCTCTTACCTTGAGTTCACTACTATTCGTCTACGTTATAAAGGTGCAGAGTAGTCAACACATTCCCTGCTAAATAGCGTAATCTATAGGCCCTCTTATTTTGTTTAGAAATTAGCTTGTGGCCTGGATCTTTTTCACCCTGATGGCGGTGTTCTTTCAAACTTTTCGCAATGCCATCCAGAGTAAACTCAGTAGTACCGTGCCTACTGCCGGGGTCACCCTGTCACGCTTTCTTTTCGCGCCACCGATTGCCGCCGCGTACGTGTGTATTGTGTCTATTGAAGAGGGTATCGGCGTGCCGGAGTTTACGCCTCGTTTTTGGCTGTTTATCGTTTTAGGCGCACTGCTGCAGATTGCTGCCACCTCACTGATGGTGGTGTTATTCAAACAGAAGAACTTTGCCGTGGGGGCGGGGCTGGCCAAAAGTGAAGCGCTGGTGGCCGGTGTGGTGGGTATGTTGTTTTTTGGCAGCGAACTCAGCCTGTTAGGTTGGCTGGGTATTCTGATTGGTGCGGTGGCGGTATTTGTGCTGAGTGGCTGGCGCCGGGGTGGCGACTTATCGGCGAAAACCGTGGCTATCGGACTGGCCTGTGGAAGCTGTTTTGCGCTGACTTCCCTGTATGCACGCGAGGCGAGTCATGCGTTGGGACTGCCCTACGTGCAGGCTGCGGGGTGGGTGTTGTTTTGGGTTCTGTCGCTGCAAACGGTGTTGCTGTGTACATTTATTACCGCCAGGCAACCCGAAACGTTTAAAAAGCTGGCGGCCCGGCCGGGGCTGGTTATCGCTGCCAGCGTCACCAGTTGTATTGGCTCCATCGGTTGGTTTACCGCAATGGCGATGCAGCATGTTGCTTACGTAAAAACCCTCGGCCAGCTGGAAGTGCTCACTACCATGCTTATTACCATTGTATGGTTTAAACAGCCCGTGCGACGTCATGAATTTGTCGGGCTGGTACTTATCGGCCTGGCGGCCATACTGGTTATGTGGACCTGATCTCGCATTCCCGCCTGGTCCGCGCTAGGCTAAGAATATTATGAGCGATAAAGGAAAAGCGTTGCCCGACTATACCGACCCGGTGCTGCTTGAAGCATTAACCGAATTGAAAGCAGTGTTTAATGACGGGATTTCTGAATACCAGTTGATTAAACAGCTGCAACAGCCGCCCTGGCTGTTGTTTGATGGGGTAGAGCTGAGCGAGCCGCTGGCGATGTTTCGCTGTCATTTTGTGCTGTTTAATGCCCTGTATTCGTTAAGCGAGGCGTGGCGGCAGCAAGGGTTGGGCGAGCTGGATATTCATACTCTTAACATCAGATTGAAACCGGCAACGGCCTATACGGCAGGGGTGACCGGGTACGACGGTCTCAAGGCTTACTACCTTAACTGGGATAACTTTACCGATACCAACGGAGCCGACATAGAGGCCTTGCTGGATGATTTCTGGCAGCGCATGGCTGGCCGCAATCTGCCACCTGGCGATGTGGCCAAAGCCAGGCTGACGCTTGAGCTGGATACCGATGGTGAGCTCACCCCTGCAGAGCTAAAAAAACAGTACCGTAAATTACTTCAGCAGCATCATCCCGATAAGGGAGGCAGTACGGCCAGAGCCCAGGAAATTAGCCAGGCTTATCGTATTTTATGCGGTCAGCATAATTAGCTGACCAGCTGCGTGTATTGCTGGGCGTCTTCCCGCTTGTCAATTTTATGCTGATCTTCAGAGCGGCCCTCGCGCCAGTAGCTGGTGACATACACCTGCGTGCGCGGAACGTTAAATTCCACGTCCAGTGTACTGCGAATTGCGCGCATTGAGGAAAATTCACAAGCCGCCCAGACTGCCGGCTCACCTTGCAGCCATTCGATATCCAGCAGGCTTTTGGCCAGACCGGCGCTGCCAGCCTGCACTAGCCAGATAACTTCGATACCAGCGGGCGCTTGCAGCGGCTGCTTGTCTGCTTCACTCACGATACTGATAATGGCATAGCCGCGGGTTTGCTCTGGTAGTGCTTCTAACTGTGCACTGATTGCTGGCAGCGCAGTCATGTCACCCAGCAGAATTACCCAGTCATGTTCAGGCGCCAGGCCCTTTGAAGTGCCCGGGCCTGCCACCACAATGGTGTCGCCTGGCTGGGCTGATTGTGCCCAATGAGAGGCCGGGCCCGCCTCAACGCCCTCGCCGTGGAGCATAAAGTCAACGGTCAGGGTATTAGCAGCTTTGTTCAGCGCGCGCACAGTGTATGTACGCATCAGTATTTTTTGGCCTTCTTGCGGCACAGTAGGTTGTGGTTCACCAAACTGGTTAAATAATAATTTGATGTAGCTGCCAGCGGGAGCATCCGGAAAAGCCGTTAAGTCGTCACCGCTAAGCACCAGTCGTTGTAAATTGGGGGTCAGGCGTTCTGTACTCAGTACCTGTAATTGGTAGTATTGCCGTTTTTTCATAAACGTTCCTTATAATGGGTCGAAAACCTTTCCTAATCGTCCGTGTAAAAAGGAGAGGAGTTGGCACAAGCAACCCAAAGGTCCGGATTGCTAAGATTTAATCATACCTGTTTGTAACGCTGCCCGGAGAGCATCGGACGCAGCGGTCAGGTTATCTGTCGATAATTATAAATGAGAATCATTTGCAATTAAAGTTATCTAATCGAACGGGTTAATTCGTAAATTAGAATGACGAGGCTACTTATAAATGGCGATAGCGGGCGAGGAGTTGCTCCATTGCTTCGCGGCGTTGCTGGGGCTCATCGTCCATCACGCCGTAAATTCGCAAGCCATTATCAACTCGCTGAACGCCCATTGCATAGCAGTGGCCGCCGGTGCGGGGCAGCCATAAACGCTCGTCGCACATGACGTCTTTAATAAAGGTATTCTGTTGGTCTGCCGACATACCGGTCAGGGAATAATGCAGGATCCAATCCTGTAAGTCGCAGGCAAAGTGAACGTTCTCGCCCAGCTTAGAGGCTAACGGAGTAAGACGGTTTGGCAGCTCTGCTGGCACCTGGGGGGCGTGATTTTCCAATGTATCCGTTACCAGCGGGCAGGATACTTCGGCATCGGCTTTGCGCTCCATTATGCGGATCACCGGCTTTTTGAGCGGGCGGGCGCCCGTTATTACCGGTGTAAAGGTGAGCGCCTGAGAAAGCGCTACCACCTTGCGGTTAAGCGGCAGCTGCCCGTGATACCACGCCAAAAGCGCGTTGATGGTTTCAGGGTATTTCGACTCAAAGAAAATATGCTGCTTGGGCACAATATGCAGATGACGGACTTCGTCTACCAGCGCCTGTTGTGCCGCAATAAGCTGGCCGGGGCGGCCAATCAGCCGCAGGGCAAACTTTTTATCGTGGTTGGCCGAGTCTTCCACAAACACCCGCATGTTGTAGGGTTTCATTGCTTCGTTTAAACGGGCCTGGGCCGATAGCAGACCATCGATATAGCATTCAGGCAGCCACCAACTGAAAATATAATCATCCTGCAGCGTATCACTGAAAAAGCGGTGCTCCTTAGGAACATAAGTATTACCGGTAGGTTTACTCGTGGCAGTACACAGCAGGGGCAGTTCGTCGGCCTCAAGGCCTGCCAGTAGCAGTGTGATGTGCTCCGGCTGATAATACTGGGATTTATATGCTGCAACATCTTCCGCACGGATCTCGGCTAAAGTATCGCAATAACCGCCCCAGTGATGGTAGCAATCCGGTGAGCGGTCACCACGCCAGATGCTCATTTGCGTCTGGTAGTCGGGCGTTGCCTCGTACATGGCAAGCTCACGGGCAATTACGCCATCCCGCTCGCGTTTAATGTCGTCGGCGGGGTACTCAATTTGTTGTAAGCCCGCGTACAGGTAGCCCACAATCTTCAGCAACACCGATTTGCTGGGCGATACGGCGTAAAAATAACTAAAGCCATTGTGGCTGGAAGCGTTTATTTTCACCGGTAGCACGCTGTTGGCCGCAAACAGGGCATGGCGCTGCTGGTAACGATCGGAAAAACGGAATACCAGATGCTCAACCAGGTGGGCGATGCCCGAGCTGTCTACGGCGGGAGTGGGCACCACAAAAGCTGCACCGTATTCTTGTGCAGGTTGCTTGAAGCTGACAACGTTGAGGCCGTTACTCAGGCGTGTCTGGTTACCCATGGCTGATTCAGATTTCCGTAATTGGGATCTTTACTTTGGGGTCACGATACACTAATTCGCGCTCAGGCGTTTGAGATTTTGCCACGGCTTCGGCCATTAAATGGTGATCCGGTGATTTAGAACAGACCGGATCGGTTTTGTACATATCGCCGGTTAACATATAGGCCTGACAGCGACAGCCGCCAAAATCGAGGTCTTTTTCGTCGCAGGTTTTACACGGCCCCTGCATCCAGTCATCGCCTCTGAAGTGATTAAAGGCAAAATCGTCAAACCAGATATCCCGCACCGACTTTTCTTTTACATTAGGGAAAGTCAGAGGCAGAATTTTAGCACTGTGGCACGGTAATGCGCTGCCATCCGGCGCGACAGTAAGGAAAGTCGTGCCCCAGCCATTCATACAGGCCTTGGGACGCTCTTCGTAATAGTCAGGCGTGACAAAAATAAAGTGCGGTCCTTTGCCATCCTGCTTATCGCGAAAGGCATTCACTTTAGCTTCGGCTTCAATAAGCTGGGCCTGACTGGGTAACAGATGGTCGCGGTTCAGGTAAGCCCAGCCGTAGTACTGCACCGTTGCCAGTTCCACGTAATCGCCATCCAATTCGCAGCACAGCGCCATGACTTCTTCAATCTGATGAATATTCTGCGCGGTCAGGCAGAAGTTCAGGACCATGGGATACTCGTACTGTTTAACCAGTTTCGCTACTTTTAGTTTTTGTTCAAAGGAGTGGCGCTTGTTACCAATTAAATCATTGGCGTCGGCGTTAGCGGCCTGAAAACTTAACTGAATATGGTCAAGCCCAGCCTCACGCAGTGCTGCGATGCGTTTTTCGGTTAAGCCTATGCCGGAGGTAATCAGATTGGTGTAATAGCCCAGTCCACTGGCGTGGGCCACCAGTTGTTCCAAATCTTTACGCAGGAGCGGCTCACCGCCGGAAAAACCCAACTGCACCGCGCCCATTTCACGGGCATCGCTGAGTACTTTTAACCAGGTGTCGGTATCACACTCCTGCTCTCTGGACCCCAGATTGACCGGGTTTGAGCAATAGGGGCAGTGCAACGGGCACTCATAGGTCAGCTCTGCCAGTAACCATAACGGCGGGCCGGGCTGATGTGGAGCGCCAGAACCATTCTCAGACATAGTTTATCCAACGTTTTTGTTCGGCATGCTCAAAAAAAGCCAGTACATCTTCTTCGATACCTTCGGCATCGGGATATTCGGCTTGTAGTGCGGCAACGATATCGCCAACGGATTTCGTGCCATCTACCTGTAACAGAATAGCAGATGCGCTGCCGTTGAGTTTTATCATGCCTTCCGGAAACAGCAGAACGTAGCAGTCCTGGGCTTTTTCAAACTGAAACTTAAATAAACGGTTCAGTTTGGGCACTTTGCTGGCTAATTCACTCACTTACATCAACCCCTTATGGCAGATACTCTGGTCGGCGACGCCGTGGAACGGGCGACGCTCAAACTCATAGGCCAGACTAATGGCATCGGCCAGTGACCACAACACATCCAGCTTAAATTGCAGGATGTTGAGCGCTTTTTCCTGTAGCTTACGGGTAGTAAAGTGATCCAGGGTTATTTGTAAGCCATGTTCAACATCGCGACGGGCCTGGCTCAGGCGCATCTGAAAATATTTAAACCCTTCTGCATCTATCCACGGATAGTGTTCCGGCCAGGTGTCCAGTCGGCTCTGATGAATTTCCGGGGCAAACATTTCGGTAAGAGAAGAACAGGCGGCTTCTTCCCAGGTCGCGCGGCGGGCAAAGTTCACATAAGCGCCCACTGCAAACTTAACCCCTGGTAAAAGCAGCTTTTCGTCAAGAATGTCCTGGCGGTCAAGGCCCACAGCTTCGCCTAAGCGCAGCCAGGCTTCGATGCCACCTAAGCGCGGATCACCCTCTTCGCCATCGTGATCAAGAATACGTTGTATCCACTTGCGGCGGGTTTGCATATCCGGGCAGTTAGCCAGAATGGCGGCGTCCTTTACCGGGATACATTGCTGATAAAAGAAACGATTGGCTACCCAGCCCTGAATTTGCTCCTTGCTACATTTACCCTGATTCATGGCCTGATGAAAAGGATGATGAATATGGTAATACTGGCCTTTGTCACGCAGTTTTTGCTCGAATTCTTCTCTGCTCCAGGGGCGTTGTTCGCTCATGGGATACCTCTTTTATAGGGTGATTTGCATACCGTCGTATGCCAGTTCTATATCGTTATCAGTTAAATACTGATGCGCCTCGGAATCTTCGTTCAGAACCGGATTGGTATTATTGATATGAATCAGCACTTTGCGATCGATGTTAAAGCGATTCAGCAGGCTGACGGTACCGTCAGGTCCGTTTACTGGCATGTGGCCCATCTGACTGCCCAAACGATTGCTAAAGCCCTTCTGAATCATTTCGTCATCCAGCCATAAGGTGCCGTCAAACAACACGCAGGACGCCTGGTCAAGCATGGACTCCACGAGCGGACTGGCTTGCACACAGCCTGGCGCATAAAACAGGCTTTTGCCGCTGGCGGTATCGGTGATTTGTAAACCAATATTATTGCCCGGCACCACTTTATCCCGGTAGCTGGAATAGGGCGGTGCGTTAGACTCCAGTACCACCGGATTAAATACCAGACCCTCTGCACCCTGCGGGGTGAATGACGCTGCATAATCAGTATCGATACTATGCCGCTGTAACCCGCCATGCCAGTGTTTGAGCATGGTGAACAACGGGAAGGCAGTGGTTAAATCTTCGTGCACAACATCAGTACAGTAAACCGGTAACGGTAAGCCTTCGCGCAGTGTCAGCAGGCCTGTTGTGTGGTCTATCTGACTGTCGGTTAAAATAATAGAACGAATACTGGTACCGCGTTGCTGCTGTTTATCTGCCGGCCAGAGTTCAGGCGTATGATTAATTTGTTGGCGTAAATCCGGAGAGGCGTTGATTAACACCCAGTCAGTGCCGTTGGCGCTGACAGCGATACTAGATTGCGTGCGGGGAGAGGCTTTAATTGAGCCATCGCGAACGCCACGGCAGTTATCGCAGTGGCAATTCCACTGCGGAAAGCCACCACCGGCTCCCGCGCCCAGGATCAGAATCTTCATGTAATGAGCCCTGATTGGTTACCAAACCGCTAAACGGTTGCGGTAATATTTGATTAAAAAGCGTTACCAATAAAAAAGGCTGCACCACTACTAAGCGAAAGCGCAACCTTTTATAGGTCTTGTTGAGATGACGTCTCCGGAAAACTCTCTCCGGGCATGAAGCTATTATCTGTTGCTGATGTACAGAGTAACTTCAAAGCCTAAACGCATTTCAGTGTATTGAGGTTTAGTCCACATAACGGGCTCCTTATTAACTTCGTTTTAACACTTTTGTGATTGTAGGACTCGCCTCACGAAAAAAAAATCCTACTTTGGAACTACTTTTTATAATCCCTTTAGGGTAAAAATCCACAAGCGTCCGTGTTTATAGACCATTGCGGCGCGCTTAAGTTGCTATAATTTCGTAAAAATTGTAACAACAGCGGCAGAGGCCTGCCGGTAGCGCTATTGCCTGTACCATACTGAAAGCTGGTACCGGCTATATCAAGGTGAGCCCAGGGCGTATTACCGGCAAAACGGGCTAAATAGCATCCGGCGGTGATCATGCCTGGCGATTGACTGCCTGCATTTCGCATATCTGCAAAAGGGGAGTCCAGCGCATCCTGGTAATCCGGCCATACCGGCATGGTCCAGGCGCGGTCGCCACTTTCATCACCGGCCTGCTGCAGTGCCTGGTTGAGCTGCGGTGAGTTGCCCATTAAGCCACTGGCATGACTACCAAGGCTGACTATCTGTGCGCCGGTCAGGGTGGCCACGTCAATAATCAGCGCTGGCTGGTGTTGTTTGGCGTAAGTAATGGCATCGCAAAGTACCAGTCTGCCTTCGGCATCGGTACTGATAATTTCCACCGTTTGCCCTGACATGGTGGTGAGAATATCCCCCGGCCTGAAAGCATCGCCATCGGGCATGTTCTCGGCGGTCGCAATTACTCCGGTAACATTTACCGGTAATTTGAGCTCAGCCACGGCGGCCATCAGGCCTATTACCGACGCGCCGCCGCACATATCGTAAATCATGCTTTGCATGCCCGGCGGCTTTTTAAGGGTGATCCCACCACTGTCAAAAGTAACGCCTTTGCCGATGACCCAGATTGCGGGCTCCTCAGGCTCTGCGCCTACATAGCGAATTACCGGCATACAACCTGGATGCACCGAGCCTCTGCCAACGGCCAGATAGGCGCCCATTCCCAGTTCAGTGAGTTGTGCTTCATCCAGAACGTCGGTTGATATGGTCGCAAACTGTTCGTCAAGCGCCAGAGCACATTCAGCAAAATAGCCGGGGGTACACAGGTTGCCCGGCATGTTGGCCAGATCGCGGGTCCGGCTCATGCCGTTATGTAAAGCCCGGGCATAATCCAATGACTCATCTAAGCTGTCGTCGCTGACCAGCAACGCTACGCTAATTTCTTCACGCCGGGATGTTTTGGTTTTGTAATCGCTAAACTTATAGGAGGCATGAAAAAGGGCCTGGATGAGAAGTTCGCCACCCGGTAACGAGGGTGGCATAACAATGTCGGCTTTGGCCTGGTTTAGTTGTTCTAGTACGTCGGTAACCACATTACTGATACGCTTGGCATCAGCCTTTACAATATCAAGATTAGTGTTTACTAACAAAATGCGTAAAGCTTTAAATTCTGGTGGATTTATGCACAGTAAGTATTTACTTTCTGAATGCCAGTCACCCATTTTTTTATAATGTTCTATGAGGGTTTCGAGGCTGGGCGGATACGCCTGGGAAGGAAAGCCGGTTTGTCCGGCTGGCACCAGAATGACCAGCAATTCTGCACTGTGGTTATCAACGGCTGCCATATTCAGATGTTGCGTTTGCATTATCACAGCAACGACTCCTGTGCTATCTGTACGCGGGTAAATGTGCCATCAGTGTAACGGCTAAGTGCTGCTTTCGCTAACCGGATGTAACGGCGTGGGTTTGCTTTTCACTCTTCTTCTGATTGTAGCGATAAGCAAACAGGCGCTGATAAGGCCGATGCCAAACCAGCCTGTAAGGGAGAGCTTTTCACCTACTATTGTGACTGCCAGCAAGGCTGCTACAACTGGTTCCAGCAGTGTGATAGTGGTGGCCAGACTTGCGCGCACAACCGTCAGGCCTCTGCCGAATAACAGATAGGCTAAAAACATAGGAACCACGGCCAAATATAACCCCACCGAAAAATTATTTACTGACGCGAGTAGCGGTGCGCCGGTGACGAACAATACGGGCATTAACAGCAGGGCACCCAGACCAAACATACTGCCCATAGCAGCCCGGGATGTTATGCCGCGGTCAATCAGGCGGCGAGCTATCCAGGAATACATGGCATAAGTAAAAGCGGCGACTAAACCAAGCAGGATCCCGACGCTGTTATGCCAGCTGGTGGCGGTACTTTCAAATGAGCTGGCGGGCTTAGCGGTCGCCAGACACACTACTCCGGTAATCCCGAAGGCAATACTGATAAGCCATCTACGGTTTAGCGGTTGTTTATCGAAAGTCCACTCAATCAGCGCTGCGGCAATGGGCGCCAGGCCAATGGAGATTACGTTCCCAACGGCAACGCCTGAGAGTTTCATGGAGCTGTAAAATGCCAGGGGATAAATGGCGACATTCATCGCGGCTGCCAGTACCAGCAAACGGTTGTTAAAAAGTGCGGTTTTATGCCGGGCGATAGGCCTTGCAGCAACCAACGCCAGTAACAGGCCGCCAACCCCCATGGTTACTGAAGCAATCCCTAATGGGCTGACCTGAGGCGCGAAAGTAGCCGCCGTGCCGGTGGTACCCCACAGTACAGCGGCAATAACCACGGCAATAATGCCAACGAAATAGCCTGGCTGAGAACTCATAGGGCGCGCTCAATCAGTTTGTCTGCCATGGCTCTGGCGCGGGAAATGGCATCTACGTCACGGGACAGTCCGGCAAGTGAAATTGAGCCCTCAAGCAAAAAACAAATATGCTCGGCCAGTGCAGCAGCGCTATTACCGCTTTCTTCGGTCAGAGGTAATTCACTTAGCTGGTTTAATACGATATCCCTGACTTCCTGCTTGTGCCGGTTGACTGCTTCTCGTTCAGCACTATCTGCCGGCATTTCTGCGGCGGCGTTTAATAAGCCACAGCCGCGAAAGCCATTCTGATAGTCGAACTCGGCGTGATCCTGATAGGCATCGAAAACCGCGAGAACCCGTTCCCAGCCATTTGACAAGTTGTCTGAGCGACGGGCAAACAGGTCGAGCCATTCCTGATGGCGGGCATCGATGTAAGCGGCAATCAGTTCAGATTTGGATTTAAAATTATTATACAGCGACATCTTGGCAACACCGGCCCGGGTGATCACCGCATCTACACCGGTGGCAGTGATGCCATGGTCGTAAAACAATTCTCCGGCTGCTTTAAGTAATTTATCCCGCGCACTTACCCGGCTCATAATCGTCTCCGCAATTAACTATACAGACTAGTCTATATAGTTAATTTTAAGGATACAAGTAAGACCACCGATAAAAATCTAAAACGTTTTTGAAGAGCCTGTCTTTATTGCACTTTAGACTAATCATTCTATTCGTTTTTTAAGGCACAAAAATGCCAGGAAAAGCAGCTAAAAGACGCAAAGGTTATGCTGTTTAGCAACGATGATAACTACGGAGTGTAGGGTTAATCCAAAGGCGAGGATTGGGGCGTCGGCCTGGCGCGCAAATGGGTTATAGCGATTACAGTAACTATCGCCAGCAGCACTGAAGCGGCAATAAAAGGCATTCTGTGCCCGATGCCATATAAGGTTGCTGCAATAGGCGGACCGATAATGTAACCCATGGCTGGCGAGGCGGTGATAAACCCGGTAACCGTGGCCTGATTTTCTGGTTTGCAGCTTGAACTGGCCAGTGCCGCTATGGCCGGGTAGCTAATCCCCAATCCACCGCCTAAAAACAGCATGGCCACATATAAGTGTGGGGTTTGCTGATGAAGATAGATAATCAGATAGCCAATTGATAGCAGTGGAAAAGCGATTTTAACCAGGTTGCCAGGATGCATGCTGGTACGTTGAACCAGCGTGATTTGAACGGTTAACGCGCAAATGGCACTTAACATCATCGCCAGTCCTACCGCCTGGGCGGCCTCGGTAGTGGTGAGTTTGTGATGATCAATCAGGAAAAATGCCAGCGATTGCTGCATCATCGCAATAGCCAGAAAGACACTGGCGTTCATGCCGATTAGCAGTGGTACATAGGGCTGTATACTTCGAGACCCGGGCTGTATTGCTTTGCTGGCTGTAACACTGGCAGGTTGACCATGTTCCGGCGGCAAAAAACGCCAGACCAGCACAACCGCAATGAGGGTCAACAAAGTAATGCCATAAAGTGGTGCCAACAGATGAAAACTAACCATTAGCCCTGCGAATGTTGGCCCGAGAATTTGCCCGAGACTGTGCGCAGAGGACACTTTACTGATTGCCTTAACTCGCTCACTTTCGCTGCTGATCGCTATGGCCATACCCACCACCGATGGCGGGGTAGCCGACATGATAGTGGCCTGGGCTGTGCGGGCAAAAAGAAGGGCGATAAACAAAGCCGAGCCGACTAACCAGCCCTGAATACCGGTAAGCCATACCGAGGCAAATATTAATGTGCCAATGGTATAACCGCTAAGCCCGGTAATAAGCAATCGACGGTAACCACGACGCTTACCAATCCGTGACCAGAATGCATTTCCCAGCGCATACATCATGGCTGAGCTGGACATCAGAAATGCTACGTTAAATTCGCTAAGCCCAACCTCGCGACCCAGCGGCGGCAAAGTTGTCATCACCACAGACTGACCCATGGCGGTGGCAAGCAACGAAAAGAACAGTAAGCGAAAGGTCATGTCAGGAAGGGGCACCGAAAATAAATAAATGAGGTGGCAGTCTAACACGAACCGGTGCTTTGCTTCCTGATATCAGCTTGTTAGAAGAATTTTTCTGTGAATTTAGCAGCCGCTCAGTGCTACTTGCGAATAAAAAAACTTGTTATATTAGATTTGGCGCATATATTGCTGCTATAAATTAGGTTTTATTGTCTTAACGACGGTGATTATGAATAGTATATCCAGCAAGCTTGTTGCAATCAGTACGCAAAAACCACTATGGGTTTATGCCATACTGCTGCTTTTGACCCTCGGCGTTGGTAGCCAGATCCCACGGATTACCATCGATACAGACCCGGAGAACATGTTGGATGCTGATCATCCTGCGCGGGTTTTTCACAACCAGACTAAAGCCGATTTTGGCATGTACGACGCCATCGTCGTCGGGGTTGTGGACGATGAAAATTCACAGGGCGTTTACAATCAGTCATCTTTGACTGACATTTTTGACTTAACTGAGTCAATTTTGGCAATTGATGGCGTTGTGGATGCCGATCTTATGTCTATTTCCACGGTAGACAATATTTCTCAGGCCGGACCAGGCACCATTCGTTTTGAATGGATGATGCCAAATCCACCGTCTGATGAAGCCGCTGCGGCACAAATTCAAACCAATATTGAACGCCTGCCACTGTTGTACGACACGCTTGTTTCACAAAACGGTAAAGCGGCGGCCATTTACGTGCCTATTCTGGATAAAAACGAAAGTTATCGAATCGCCGAAGAAATTCGCGCCACCATCAATCAGTTTGATGGCACTGAGCAATGGTATATCACCGGATTGCCGGTAGCCGAGGACCAGTTCGGTTTTGAAATGTTTGTGCAAATGGGCATCTCTGCGCCACTGGCGGGGCTGACCATCTTTATTCTGCTGTTTATTTTCTTCCGCAATATTCCGCTCATCATTGCGCCGATGGTGGTGGCCATGGCAACTGTTATCGTTACCATGGGCATGCTTATAGGCTTTGGGTTTACCGTGCATATTATGTCATCGATGATCGCCATCTTCCTGATGCCTATTGCAGTGGTCGATTCGGTGCATATTCTGTCGGAATTCTCCGACCGTTATAAACCCGGCGAAGATCTAAAAGCGGTGGTTAAAGAGGTGGTTGGCCACCTGTTTACACCAATGCTATATACCTCGATTACCTCTTCAGTTGGCTTTTTCTCGCTGATGTTAACGCCTATCCCACCGGTACAGATTTTTGGCGCCTTTGTGGGCTTTGGGATCCTTTTTGCGTTTTTAGTCACCATTGTGTTTATTCCCGCTTACCTGTCCCGAATGAGTGACAAAGCGTTGAATAACTTGCAGGAAGCGTTGCATCAGGACGGCAGTGGCGATGGTTCACGCATTGCTCGTATCGCTCGCGGACTGGGCAAAATTGCTACAGGTTACAAGGGGTCTTTACTGGTGGCGTTTGGTGTGATTTTCGCGGTCTCGGTATGGGGCGTTACGCAAATTCAGATTAACGATAACCCGGTTCGCTGGTTTAAATCCGATCACGAAATCCGTGTAGCAGACCGCGTATTAAACGAGAATTTTGCCGGTACCTACAATGCTTATCTGGTATTAACCGACCGCACTGAACAGGCCACGCCCCAAAGCATGCTGGACAACGAGGCTATGCCTGCTTCGCTAAGCGACTGGCGCGATGAAACGCTGGCAACGGTGCAGGACGGTGCTCCAGGCGAAGCGCTGCAAAACCTGATTTTCGCCATCGACGACAAACTGTTTGATGACCTCACTACCGAGGAAACTGACTATCTCGATGCGGTGATGGCTAAAGTAGAAGCAGCGAACAGTCAGAGTAAAACCTTTCAGAACCCTGAGGTGCTTGCCTACATTGAAAAGCTACAACAAACCCTGCAGGACTCAGGCTTGGTGGGTAAGTCCAATGCGCTGCCTGATGTGGTGAAAGTGGTTAATCGTGAGCTGCGCTCAGGCGAGCAGAAAGACTATGCGTTACCGGACAGCAGTAATGCTGTTGCGCAAACCTTATTGCAGTACCAGTCGTCACACCGGCCAAACGATCTGTGGCACTTTGTTACGCCGGATTACCGCGCAGCGCTGGTATGGCTGCAGCTGACCAGCGGCGACAATCAGGATATGACCGCCGTAGTGCAACTGGTAAGTGACTATATCGACGCCAATCCACTGCCTGCCGGCATTGAAGCCGACTGGGCTGGTAAAGCCTACCTCAACGTGGTGTGGCAGGAAAACATGGTAGCCGGCATGCTCGACAGCTTGATGGGCGCCTTTGTGATTGTGTTTGTGATGATGATAGTGCTGTTTCGATCGTTGGTATACGGTGTACTGGCAATGTTGCCGCTTACCATCACTATTACCTTCATTTATGGCCTGATTGGTATTGTTGGTAAAGATTATGACATGCCTATCGCGGTTCTCTCCGCGTTAACGCTCGGCTTGTCGGTGGACTTTGCTATTCACTTCCTGGAGCGTGCCCGGGCGACTTTCAACGATACAGGCAGCGTTCAGCAAACTATGGCTATTATGTTTGAAGAACCGGCAACTGCTATTTCGCGTAATGCGTTGGTGATTGCGCTGGGCTTTACCCCGTTACTGTTTGCCCCGCTCGTGCCATACATCACCGTTGGTGTGTTTCTTGCGAGCATTATGGCTATCTCCGCCTTGGTAACCCTGTTGTTATTGCCAGCGGTGATGAGTCTGGGCCGTAAAATCGTCTTTAAGTCGGCGAATTAAGGAGTGGTTATGAAATTCACACAATTTGCTAAAACAACCCTGGCTGCGACAATACTGGCAGCCACCAGTCTGACATTTCTGACACCCGCTATGGCAGAGGTGGATGTAGACCAACTGATCAAACAGGCCGAAAAAGCAGCTTATTATGCAGGTGAAGACGGTCGCTCTGACGCCCGCATGATGATTGTGGACAGTCAGGGCCGTAAACAGTTGCGGCAGTTCACCATTTTACGCAAGGACGTGGAAGATAACGGCGACCAGAAGATGATGGTATTTTTCTCCCGTCCTACCGACGTAAAAGACACGGTTTTCCGGGTAGAAAAACACGCCGATACCAAAGTGGATGACGACCGCTGGTTGTACCTACCTGCGCTGGACCTGGTGAAACGAATTTCAGCAGGCGATAAGCGCACCTCCTTTGTGGGCTCGCACTTCTTCTATGAAGACGTGTCTGGTCGCGCCGTATCCCAGGATGATTTCTCGCTGGTTGAAGAAAACGCCGATCGCTTCGTACTCAAAGCAGTGCCTAAAGATCCTGGCTCGGTGGAATTTGCTTACTACATCGTTGAAATCGACAAGGCCACATCCTTACCGGTACTGATTAACTTCTACAAAAGCGATGATACCAATTACCGCCGCGTAGAATCGGTGCAGGTCGATGAAGTACAGGGTTTCCCCACCGTACTGCGCTCAAAAGTGTCTGATCTGGCTAACGGCGGTTACACCTTAATGGAGTTTCGCGGCTCAGAATATAACGTGGGATTGCCGGATGATGTGTTCACCGAGCGAAGCCTGCGTAACCCGCCAGTGCAGTGGATAAAATAATGCGCCATTCGTTTTTATCCTTGGCCGTATCTTTAGCCGCATATTCAGTCATTTGGGCTGCCCTGGTAGCAGCACCGATACTGTACTCTGGAGAATCGACTGCTCAGGAAGCTCAGACCAGCGGTGATGAATGGGATGCCTGGGATGAGTTTGATGAATTCGAGGAAAACGAAGAAGTATCATCTTTTACCTGGGCAGGTTTCGGTGAAATTGCGTTGGGTCAGCGCTTAAGCTCCGACCCGGCGATAAATACCGATAAGACCTTACGGGATTTACGGGTGCAGTTACAGGCTGACTATACCTTGGAGGCGTCAACCCTGACGTTTCGGGGTGACCTGTATTACGACGGCGTCCTCGACAGTGTGGAAGTGCAAATTCGCGAAGCGGCCTGGCAGGGCAATCTGGCTTTCTTAGGTGATTGGGGCAGTAAGTTCGACGCTAAAATTGGTCAGCAGGTATTAACCTGGGGCACCGGCGACTATGTGTTTTTAAATGACATGTTTCCCAAGGATTACCAGTCTTTCTTTGCTGGTCGGGACGACGAGTATTTAAAGGCGCCCAGCCTGTCGGCCAAGTTATCCGGCTATTTTGACTGGGTGAATGTGGATCTGGTGGTTACTCCGCAGTTTGAGCCGGACAACGGTATTACTGGTGAGTACTTTTCCTTTTTTAATCCGCAATTCGGAATGAATGTCGCCCCGGCGTTTGACGTACTGGAGCGCAACGAGCCGGATGATGCCGAGTGGGCATTGCGGATGTATAAAACCGTCGGGCAAACCGAGTTCGCCTTCTACGGGTATCGGGGCTACAACAAAACGCCGATGGCCGCCGATGAGCAAGGCTTGCCTCGCTACAGCCGGTTAAATGTATGGGGCGCCAGTGCGGTTAAGCCGCTAGGGCCGGGTCTGGCCAAGTTCGAATATGCTTACCACGATGCCATGGAAGACGGCGACGGCACTAACCCGTTAGTGCCGAACAGTCAGCACCGCTTGTTAGTGGGCTACGAGCAGGAGCTGGTTGCCAATTTAACCGGCAGTGTGCAGTGGTACGCCGAGCATATTGTTGATCACGATGCGCTGCTCGCCAATTCTTACTGGCCGCAGTACGAGCAGGAAGAAAGCCGTCATGTGGTAACGACTCAGTTGATGTACCGGGCGCTCAGGCAAACGCTGACCCTGAACTGGTTTAACTTTTATTCGCCCACCGACAGTGACGGCTATATGAAGTTTCGTGCTACCTATTCACCGGTGGATGAGTGGCAGATAAACGGCGGGGCTAACCTGTTTTACGGTGATGAGCCCCACACTTTTTACTCACAATTTAACGACGCCAGCAATGTGTATGCGTCTTTCCGCTACTTTTATTAGGAGTTAGTTATGTCTGCAGAACGTGCGTTAACCGCTTTTGCCGGATTTATGGTGTTGCTGTCTGTAGCACTCACCTGGTTTGTGCATGAAAACTTTTTATGGTTTACCGTCTTTATTGGCGCCAACCTGTTTCAGCAAAGCTTTACCGGCTTTTGTCCGGCCACCATTATTTTACGTAAGGTGTTTGGCTTTAAAACCGAGAAAGAGCTGGCACTTAATCAATAACTGACTGAAATTTAAAAAGTAAGTATTTGTAAGTTAATACTTACTTTAAAACTGAACTCATTGCAGGATGTTCCCATCCATTCCTTGCCCCGGCTGTTGCGGGGCTTTTTTTTAAGACATTAAACACGCCAGCATTGCCTGTTCAATTTGCTGCCAGTCGAGTGGTTGAGTGCTGATAATTTCGATGCGGCTATCACGTCGGTAGGCCACCTTATCGAAGTCATGTTCGTCTTTTACGCGGTTATAAAACACCCATACCGTACCGATTTTAATGACACCCTTTATACGACTGATATGGTCGAGTTCATTAAGCAGGGCCTCGAGCTGCCAGTAGTCAAAACAATCATCGCGGTGGAATATCCAGCCACAGCTGAACAGGCCATTGCCGTCACCGGTTTTTCGCACTGGCTTACCCGGCGCAGCGCTTTGGGCATGGTCGCCATGTTCATGTGAATGCTCATGCTGGTGATCGTGGTTGTGATGAGCGTGATGATGTTGGTGAGACTCAGGAAACTGCGCTTTAAGCTCGCCATTTCGTACTACGTCAAGCAGCGCTATGTCGATAACCGAGCGAGTGGTGCGGCCCACGTATTGCTTGGGCGGAAACATAGCATTGAGGCCATCTTCTGTGGCATCAATCTGCTCTGCACTGGCCAGATCGCACTTGTTAATCAGTACTACATCGGCAAGGTTTAACTGGTCGTGAAAGGTTTCATTGTTAATCACCTCTGGCTCGCCCAGAGAGCGCGGGTCCAGCAAGCAGATAGTGGCGCGTAAATCGAGTTTATCGCGAAACGCAGGGCCGGTTAACGTATCGATGATCCCTTCAGGATGGCCAATACCGGTAGGTTCGATGATCAGCCGGTCGGGATTGGCCTGTTCAATCAGGGCGCGCACCGTTTTACCCAGTGACGCGCCAAGGGCGCAGCATATACAGCCGCCAGCCAGCTCTTTAACGTGCAGGCCGTTTTGGTCGGGTAACATTTCCTGATCGATACCCACCTGCCCGAACTCATTGACCAGAATGGCCCAGTTTTCTCCCTCTGGCTTATTAGCCAGCAGCGCATTGATGGCGGTAGTTTTACCCACTCCCAAAAAGCCGGTAATGATATTGGTGGGGATCAACGGGGTGTTCTGGCTCATAACTTCTCTTTCGCTTTAAAAAATGAAACACTGCTAAGCAGTAGCAATACTGGTTCGCTAGAAAGTGGCGTTATAGTATAACAATTCAAGGGCAGGCAGCATGCAGTGCCCGGTAAAACACCATTACTGAATAACGCATAAAGTCCGGATGTCACCATCGTATATCAACCACAGAGAACACACATGGCCATTACCGATCCGCTGGTTGCAGATGAATTATTACCTTCACTTGATGCTTTGATGCAGCTTACCGAACAATCGCCGCCTTTAAACGGCGCTAATCTGGGCTTTTATCGCAAACGGGCCAGAGTAGGCGGTAGCAAGCCCCTTGAGGATGTGCCTTTTGAGGTGGTTGAAGTGCCGGATGGGGCGGGATACCGGGGTTTTCGGCTTTGGTTAATTAATACCAATGCCGATACCCCAGCGCGGCCGGCGGTGCTGCACTTTCATGGTGGTGGGCTGGTAATGGGCAATTGCCAGAATTCGCTGCCGCGCATGCAAAGTTTAGCCAAAGCACTGAATTGCGTAGTGGTATCGGTGGAATACGGGCTCGCGCCCGAAGTGGGGCCCGAGGAGGCACAACTACAGCATCAGGCTGCTCTGAACTGGCTCATGGCAGAAGCCGCTACGCTGGCTATCGAAGTAAGCCAAATCAGCTTATTGGGCGTGAGTGCCGGTGGCTGCCATGCGGTAAATTTGGCACTACGCTGTGCCGCCGATAAGTTGATTAATTTAGCCGGTATGGCCTTGCTTTATCCTATGCTGGACGACAGAACCGGCAGTACTGTGATGCCGCCAGCACATCAGGGACGGTATTTATGGACAGCCGAACATAATCACTATGGCTGGCGCACTTTCCTCGGCAAAGCCCCCGGCAGCGATAAAATACCCAGTCACCATGTACCCGCCAGAGCGAGCACTCTTTGCGGTTTACCTCCCACGTACATCGCTGTGGGAGAACTGGATTTGTTTTATGCGGAAAACTGCTCCTTTGCCAAAAAGCTAGAGGCTGCAGGTATTGCTACTGAGCTTTACACTGTGCCCGGTGCATTTCATGCCTTTGAATCCATAGCCCCACAAAGCCAGCTGGCCAATGAGTTTAATCAGCACCTGTTACAGGCGCTGGAGCGGTTTGGCCATTAATCTCCTTTCCAATCGTAATGCATTAAAGTATGAGTGATATTCATGTATTAATGAAATAAAGTCACTTTTATTCATGTGAATCGGCGCGTATAACTCTCTCAGGTTCTGAACACAGATAGTGTTTAGGGAGTTTTTCGTTATTTGAGCAGGGTAGCAGACGACCATGAAAGATGATTTTAGCTTTACCATAAAGCGCGTTTGTTTCGATGAAGATTACCGTCCATCAGACAACACACGGATTACTACTAATTTCGCCAACCTGGCTCGTGGTGAATACCGCAAAGCGAACTTGCGTAACGCTCTGGCGATGATAGATAACCGCTTTAACGCCCTGGCTAGCTGGGATAATCCGGCCGGCAACCGCTACAACGTAGAGCTGGAAATTATCTCGGTAGACATTGATATCGATGGCAGCGGACAAACTTTTCCTACCATCGAAATGCTGCAAACTTACATTGTTGATAAGCAAACTAACGAGCGCCTTAACGGCAACGTTGGCAACAATTTCTCCTCTTACGTGCGTGACTATGATTTTAGTGTGTTGCTGCTTAATCATAATAAAAACCAGCAAGGCTTTAGCATCCCGGACAATTTCGGCGACCTGCATGGCAAGCTGTTCAAGTGCTTCGTAAATTCGCAGGAATATCAGCAGGCATTCGCTAAGCTGCCGGTGATTTGTCTGAGCGTGTCTGACAGCAAAACTTATCACCGCACCGAGAATACCCACCCGGTACTGGGTGTTGAGTATCAGCCAAACGAGTCGTCACTTACCGAACTTTATTTTCAGAAAATGGGCCTGAAAGTGCGCTATTTCATGCCGCCAAACAGCGTTGCACCGTTGGCTTTTTACTTTTTTGGCGATCTGCTGAACGACTACACCAACCTGGAGTTAATTAGCACCATAGCCACTATGGAGACTTTCCAAAAGATATACCGGCCAGAAATTTACAACGCCAATGCCGTGGCCGGGCAACGGTATAAGCCTAATCTTAAACACCCGGATCATTCCGTTACTCAAATAGTGTATGACCGTGAAGAGCGCAGTCAGCTTGCCATCGAGCAGGGGCGATTCGCCGAACAGTATTTTATTAAACCTTATCAGGCCGTGCTGGAGCAATGGTCTGCCAATTACACTAACTAATAATCGGAAAGCATGCTTACTATGAAAAACTTATTACCCGTGTGTAGCGCCGGCAGTTTGCCTAAGCCAGCCTGGCTGGCACAGCCTGAAACCCTGTGGTCACCCTGGAAGCTGGAGGGTGAGGCGCTGGTGGAAGGGAAGCAGGACGCGCTACTGTTGTCGTTGCAGGACCAACTCCGCGCAGGTGTTGATATCGTTAGTGATGGCGAGCAATCACGTCAGCATTTTGTCACCACATTTATTGAGCATCTTAGTGGTGTGGATTTTGAAAACCGTAAAACCGTAAGAATTCGCAACCGCTATGATGCCAGTGTACCGGTAGTGGTGGATGCGGTGGCCAGAACAAAATCGGTCTTTGTTGACGATGCCCGGTTCTTACGTAAGCACACCAACCAGCCAATAAAGTGGGCGTTACCCGGCCCGATGACCATGATTGATACCCTGTACGACGCTCATTACCAGAGCCGTGAAAAACTGGCCTGGGAGTTTGCCGGAATTCTCAATCAGGAAGCTAAAGAACTGGAAGCTGCAGGCGTGGATATTATCCAGTTCGACGAGCCTGCCTTTAACGTTTTCTTTGATGAAGTGAATGACTGGGGAATTGCGGCACTGGAAAGAGCCATTGAAGGCCTGAAGTGTGAAACCGCGGTGCATATCTGCTACGGCTATGGCATCAAAGCCAACACTGACTGGAAGAAAACCCTGGGAGCTGAGTGGCGCCAGTATGAAGCGGTGTTTCCTAAACTGCAGCAGTCGAATATCGACTTGATTTCGCTGGAATGCCACAATTCACGGGTGCCCATGGAGTTAATTGAATTGCTCCGCGGTAAAAAAGTGATGGTAGGTGCTATCGATGTTGCTAACAATGCCATCGAAACGCCGGAAGAAGTCGCCAATACGCTGCGCAAAGCATTACAGTTTGTTGATGCAGATAAGCTTTATCCGTGCACGAACTGCGGCATGGCACCGTTATCTCGCCAAATCGCCAGCGGTAAATTAGCGGCGTTGAGTGCTGGTGCACAAATTGTGCGGGATGAGCTTGGCAGATAGTGTTCCCAGGGCGCTATTAAGTCTTTTTTACTATTGATGACTGGTAAACCGATATCCAGTCATCAACGCTCACTTTGCTGACCAGCTCGCCAATTAAGTCGTAGGGGGTGTGTTTGGGATTTTTAAAACGGATACAGCTCTTACCCATATCCAGCTTGGTAGGCACAACTTCGGCGTAACGGCCCCGAAACCAGCTTTCGAGCTCAGGCATGGCATAGATGCCCATATGATAAAAGCCGTAATGGCTTTTTTGTGCCGCCAGATTCATAAAGGGCAATGGCAATTCGGGGTTGCAATGATATCCCGCCGGGAACAGTTGATGAGGCACCACATAGCCAATCATGTTGCAGTTGATGCATTCGTGGAACCCGGCTGGCAGGTTCGCCACTACTGCCTGGCGTAACTGCGATAAAACCAGCTGTTTTTCCTCGGGCTGTGCGGCGATGTACTGTTCTACCGATGAGAAGCTTGGTGCGTTGGGCAAAATGGCTCCTGACTTACAGGGTGAAGTTGCTTAGTTAATAACTATGCCCTAAAGGTTGTCCTGATTGCCAGCAAGGTGTTGCAGAAATTGAAAAGCCTGTTGAGGGCTCATGGTTTCCGGCAGGAACTCAGTCTGGCCCATCTCTTTGAGCAATTTAGTAAACTCGGCACTGCCGCCGGCGTAGCCCATTTTCCACTGTTTGAAAATGGGGGCGGTGATTTCCTCATAGCTGATAATAGTGATTTCGTCATGGCGGGGATCGTCAGCAATATCCAGGTAAAGCTCGTTAACGGCGCTGCGTTCGCCTTCCAGTGCCTGCAAAAAATACTGTTGTTCGTAGGAAAGCATTCCACAAATGCCCTGGGCCTGATTGTTACGGCGGGCGGTGTCGAGAATAGATTTAAGATCGCTAAGTGACATCTCCCGCGAGGCATGGCTGTAATACACCAATCTCACTAACCTCATTTTTAATTTTCCTCTTTTAGCAACTGCGCAGTAGTTTGCGTAACAGCCGGCAACGACTATCTTTCAAATATAGCAGAATTTTCAGAAACGGTTGTGTTGGGTAAACGTATGGAAAATCCGGTGTTTTTAGTTGGTCAAAGTCCAGACTTAGCGGCATTTTTGCCGGATAGAACCATGGACAGCGAAAATCTAACCAGCCTGAGAAACGCTAAAAAGAAACTGCGCAGTTGCAAACCCTCATTGGTAATACTCTGCGTGGGCTCTGATGATGATATCTCTCTTTGTCAGTCGGTAGCTGAGTATATTCGGCAGGGACTGGCTAACCAGGATACCCGCATCATTCTCATGCATAACCCTACTCAGCAACTCGACGAAGTAGTCTGGCTGGAAGAATTCCAAATCAATGCCTGTCTAACGGCGTCTGAAGCGAAAGCAAAGTTTAATGCCAGTGTGCTTAAACGTGAGTTGGCTACCTTTGAGTATATTGAAAACACTTATCGTCAGCACGATGCAGAAACAGAAATGTTGGTTTGTATCACTCGTTTTTCACGTAGCGACGAAAAGCTCACCGCACTGCTTTCTACCTTCTCGAACGCGCTTGCAAGGTTGTGCCATGCCCACTGCAGCTTTGAAATTCACCTGGAAAACACATCGTGTTTTAGAGTGCGTAATTCCGACATTGCCGGCAAAGAGCTGGTAAAAACCTTGCAGTCACTGTTATCAGAGGGCGGGTTGCCGGCCAGCCTTGCCCAGGCAATTGAAGAGCAGCACCCGCAAATTCACCTGCTCGATGAAAGCGGCGGGCTGGAGCCGGTCACCCAACTAATAACAACTCGTATTGGCAGTTATCTGGCTTTCCCTATCGTGGTGTATAAACGGGTAGTATGTTTATTGCTTTACCTGATCCCCGAACAGGAGATGGATCGGGTTTCCATGAAGCAGATCACGATTATCAATAAAGCGGCCGAGCAGCTTACGGTGTTATTGGAGCGTAAGCAGGCTGAGTCGAGCCTGAAGAAGCAATATACCCGTTTGCGGGATACCCTGCTGGAGCTTAAATCTACCAAACAGGCATTGGCACACAATGAAAAGCTCGCCAGTATCGGGCGTATGGCTGCGGGTATCGCCCACGAAATTAATAATCCACTGTC
>NZ_RCUA01000023.1 GCF_003731635.1 Marisediminitalea oceani
GCAATGTGCGTGGCCCAAATAGTTACCACTAGGAGAACGACATGAATCAGCTTAATGAGCAACTAAGAACCCTGCGTCTTGGCCATGCCGCCAAGGGTCTTGAGCAACAGCGAGAGCAACTCTCCACCTATGCTGAGTTGACGTTCGAGGAGCGGCTTAGCCTGCTTCTTGAGTGCGAGGTACTGGGGCGAAGCCAGGCCAGGATCGAACGCCTGAAACGACAAGCTAAGTTACGTATTGATGCCTCACCCAATCAGCTTATCTACAAAGAGGATCGGGGATTAAAACGTATCCAGATAAGTGAACTATTAACCGGGAGCTACCTGCTAAAGCACCAGAATATCCTACTCACCGGACCAACAGGTGCCGGAAAAACTTACGTAGCCTGCGCCTTGGCAACCCAGGCCTGTGAGCAGACGTACAGCGTTCGTTACTATCGTCTTAGCCGTTTACTGGATGATCTGAGTTCAGGGCGGCTGGATGGCAGTTATCAAAAACAGCTACTCGCCTTATCAAAGAAACAGCTGCTGGTAATCGATGACTGGGGAATGGAAAAGATGAACCAGGAGCAAGCCGGTCATCTACTGGAGTTACTGGAGGATCGTTATCAAACAGCCAGTACAATCATGGTAAGCCAGCTCCCGGTTAAAGAATGGTACAACATGATAGGCAATGCAACGGTGGCAGATGCTCTGCTGGACAGGCTGATCCACAACAGCCATCGGATTGAGTTGGGAGGAGAATCAATGAGAAAGCTGGCACAATCCGGACAGATAGGATAAAAATAGGATTAGAGAAAAGCGAGGAAAACAGGCGTCCGGATTAAACCGGTGCTGGTGTCCGGATAAGCCGGAATATGCAAGGTATACCCACTTCTTGCTTAAAAAGATGTGTGAGACGACTTGGGGACAAGAAAACCTTCGATGATAAAAACGCCATATCGATTGCACAACCTCGCTGCGAAGCAATAATGTCGATGACCGCTCGTACCCGTTTATCCTCAGGGCGCGATGAAAGCGCAGGACTGTAGACTAGCCCTACCGCTTTATTTACTGTTTTCCATACTTTGTCGATATCGACGTCAGTAAATAGATGCTGAGAAATGGATCCCAATTCTTTGCCAGTAAGCGGCAGAGTATTAATTCCATCACTCCTGGCTTGACGTAAGGCAGTGAGAAATTGTTGGTTTTGTCTATCTTCAGGCTCTAAATAGATGACTACAATTTGATGATCCTGTGCCAAAACCTTGTGAGGGACATCTTCGAAAATCACAATACATTGTCCGGTGTGAATACTTTGTGCTCTGTAATCTTGAACCGAGATGTCTTTGTCTAAACTAATGCAAATTTGGACAGCATGATGTGCATGAACATTATTGTCAGGACTGACTCCGATGTAATCGCTTTGTAGGGCCACAAATGAATATGCATAGCTGCCTCAGAATCAAAAGTTCAGGCTAGTGTTTTTTGCTTCACAAATCTATACGCATGAAGAATGTTAGCCGATAGATACACGTTAAGGCGAGTGCGCACAGTGAAACTGTGTGCTTCTTACACTTTTAAGTGTGTAAATAATTTAAAATGCCACAGTCCCTAATGGTTTTGTTTTGATCACACTTTGACGCCATATTTTCGAGTGATGACTTTAATGCGTTTAGCTCTTCAATGCGAATAATGACGTCTGATAAATGCTTAGCTATTAACGTATTGATATTTGAACAGCTCTGATCTGGCCTCGAACGACTGTCCATTAGCGTTTTTACTTCCATGATAGACATATCTAATGAACGACACTGTTTGATAAACAGGAGTTGTTCAATAGTCCCCTTGTCGTAGACACGATAATTTCCACTTGAGCGCTTAAGCTCAGGCAAGAGCCCCTTCTTTTCATAAAAACGAATGGTCTGAATACTACAACCTGTCGTCTTTGCGACATCACCAATTTTCATTTTTTTCTCCTAACCGTTGACTCTATACCAAGTATAGACTTTATACTCATTTTATTCATCAGTAAAGAGTGTGTTTCCAATGAGCGGATGTGGGTGCGAAGTTGAAATAAAAGACCAGTCTCAACGACAGGTTTTGTATTGGCTTTTGGGAATAAACGCGACAATGTTTGTTATAGAAATGGGGATCGGGTTGCTTGCTGATTCAACCGCATTAATAGCCGATTCACTTGATATGCTCGCCGACGCAGTTGTCTATGGTGTTGCCCTTTATGCTATTGGTAAATCGCTATTGCACAAAGCGAATGCGGCTAGAATTAGCGGCTTTTTTCAGATGGCATTGGGTCTGTTGATTATCATTGATATTGTAAGACGGTCAATTTACGGTAGCGAACCTGTATCAGGATTCAGGGCAACCGCATACTTTTACCCAAAAATAAGCTCTGCTCTGAATTCATCGGCCCAGCCAGCCATTTTGAGTTTGCTTCTCATGCTGGCTTTCTTGGGGTGTAAACGAGCCATATTCAAACAAAACCGCCTAATCACTCCGACATTTTCCGCTCCGTCCTCTTTGCGTATTCGGCTATCATCTTCTTTGAACGTCACGTCTAACACCCAGTGGACTTTATTTTCGACTTCCCAGTGTGCTCGGATAGCCTGGTTGACCGCAACGGGGTCAATATCCAGTGAACTGATGTAATATTGCGTTTCAGTGCTCACCTCTTTGTCTTTAAGGTGGCGCTCTCGCTCTATTTTGATAACACTGCGTATACCTTTCCAGTGCTGTGCTTCACTTATCCACTCACTGACTCTTAGTTGCTGGCACCGGCGTACTTCAATTCGTCCATGGCCAGAATCAGTCTGTTCATTACAGGCAATCCAAGCGGGATTATCCCTCTCTACCTTATGGAAATAGGCGGCAATTTCATCGCGTAGTTGTTTGTGGTTGTTTTTGATGCAGAGCACATAATCTGCGTTCTCCGAGCTGATTTTCTCGACTATCTTTTTCTGAGAGTTCATGGCATCTGCACTGATAAGAGCGCCTTTAATATTAAGCGTGTCGAGTAGGTCCAATACCGAAGCATTCTCATTTTTCTTGCCCGATGACTTCAGTTGCGCAAGCACTAAACCTGCATCTTTGCTCCAGGCGGTAATGCTATGTAATGCCGTTTGCTTATCGCCATCGTAGGAATGACGAAGTGTCTTACCGTCGATGGCAATTTGAGGCTTACCCGTTTCAACACGCACTTCATTCACCCAATTCATAAAGGCTTTATTTAATTGTTCAGGGCATATTACTCGAACAATTCGGGCAATGGTATCGTCAACAGGAATGCCGTTTTCAAAGGGACGGTATTGGCGCAACCAATCAAGTTTATCTCGACCAAACACTTCTATATCGCTCCAACCCTCTGCTCCAGAAAGGACTGCACTCACAGTCAGAAATATCACATCAATAAAGTCATGTTGAACATTAATTTG
>NZ_RCUA01000024.1:0-43170 GCF_003731635.1 Marisediminitalea oceani
ATTGGCGTTCGGCCGCAGCACATTTTGCCCTGATGAGTCCGTTCATTGTTGTAATAATCTAGCCAGTCGTCCAGATCTTTCTGCAACATTTCCAGAGAATCATAGAGCTTTTTACGGAACGTCACCTGATAAAACTCATTCAGGATGGTTTTATGGAAGCGTTCACAGATACCGTTAGTTTGCGGATGTCTCGCTTTGGTTTTGGTGTGGTCGATATCATTGATTGCCAGATATAACTGGTAATCGTGCTGTTCAACCTTGCCACAATACTCAGTACCTCGGTCAGTTAAAATCCGCAGCATGGGCAGTTCCTGAGCCTCGAAGAACGGCAATACACGGTCATTTAACACATCTGCCGACGTGATTGGTGTTTTCGTTGTGTAGAGCTTAGCGAACGCGACTTTACTGTAGGTATCAACAAACGTCTGCTGATAAATTCGGCCAACGCCTTTTAAGTTGCCTACATAGAACGTGTCCTGAGAGCCTAGATAGCCAGGGTGATGCGTTTCAATTTCACCGCAGGCTTCATCATCTTGCTTTTTCTTTTCTAGCGCTGCAACTTGGTCTTCGCTAAGGATTATGCCTTCCTTTTCAACCTTGGCTTCCAGAGCTGCGAGGCGCTTTTTAAAGTTCTCCAGGTTATGACGGAGCCAGATGGAACGAACACCACTACCAGACACGAATATACCTTGCTTACGCAGTTCATTACTGGTTCTGGCTTGGCCGTGTGCCGGAAACTCTACTGCGTAATTAATAACGGATTGCTCCGTTTGTTCATCCACGCGATTCTTGAGATTTGGGGTTCGTCTGGACTGACTAATTAGCGCATCAACGCCGCCGTCCTCAACGAGTTCCTGATAACGATAAAACGTTTCTCGAGAAACGCCCATGATTTTACAGGCTTTAGATACATTGCCTAGTTCTTCGGCCAGATTGAGTAAACCTGCTTTGTGTTTAATGATTGGATTGTTAGTATGCAACATGAGAGTTACCTTTGGGTTTGTTTAATAAAGATTCGACACCTTTATCAAACCGGGTAACTCTCATCTTTTCAAGTAGATGTGTCAGATCTGGTCGGAACTAATTCACGTTAGACTTCCAACGTAACGGCTTTAACCCTGCCTTTGTATACTGCAGTTTATCATTCACAGTAGACTCCAGACTTAAAATCTCATCTACATTTACTACGGTGAAAACCGCAACACTTCTTCCCTAAAACGACCATAGACTGAAATTGTAGCGATTGTAGGTACTATTTCGTTAACACCATCACCTGGGCATTGCGCTATACCGTTTTCTATTAACTTAATGTCTTCAATCTTGGATTTATCTGAATAGGCCTGTCTGTTCGGTGCAGCATTAGAAGATTTTATCGTGTTCGGCTTCTCAGCCTTTATAGAGTTTATCTTAACGACAGCTGCAGGGACATCGCATTTCAACCGAGAGGCAAAATCAAACAAATCAGGTTGAGCTGGCATGATTAATGTCGCTGTATGATCGTTATATTGGGTTTCTATTCTTAATATCCGACCGAGAACTTGCCTGAAGTGAAGTTCAGTACAGATACGACTCAAATGGCAACAGACCTGTAGGCGAGGGATATCAGTTCCCTCAGTGACCATGCCTACCGAAATCAGCCATTTTTGAGTGCCGGATTTATAGTTTGCAATAGTGTCTTGACTGTTTTTGTCCTCACTAGTTACCAATACCGGGGACTCGCCTGTCGCTTTTTCTAGCAGGTTATATATTCCTTTTGCATGAGAGATAGAAGACGCAATGATTAAACCGCCAGCATCTGGCTTGTCTCGTCGATATCTGTTTAGTGCAGTGACTGATAAGTCTAGCATGTGCTTAAGGAACTCTTTATCATTAAGCACCATTTGATAGGATAATGCGTTATCTGTCAGAAGTGCAGATAATGAGGAATGGTAGCGATCTCCTTTTCGTGAGTCGGTTGATTTCCAATTATCATTATCCACCATTAATATCGTCGGTACTCGGCATACGCCATCCTTTATCGCTTCTCTCAATCCGTACTCAAAATGCATCTTCGGTTTAAGATCACTGTTATAGGATAATGTCGTTACCATTGCGCCATCTGTTCTCCAGGGCGTCCCAGAAAGCGATAAGATAAAAATATCTTTTTTTGAATCAATCAGTTTGATTAATGGCTTTGACCAAGCTGTAGCGTTATCTAATTCTTGCCCGCCACAATGATGAATTTCATCGACGACTATCGCCAGTCTATATTTTTGCCAACGTTGTATAACGTTTTCAGCGATATTTGCAAGGCTTTGAAATGTGAGTGAGATTCCGACTGATCCAAAGAGGCCATCCATTGGGCGATTCAACACTTGCTCAAACGTTTTTCGAGATCCTTCCTTAACAGCCAGTGAGGGGGAAAGACAAATAACATAATCTATCATGTCATTATCAAACATGGCCTTGATGGTTGCCGCCGCAAAGATGGTTTTTCCAGAGCCGGGAGTCGCTGAACAACCAAACTGACGATATCCCAGGAGAAAGTGGGTGAGGGCCAGATCACGACATGCTTCTTGCCAATACCTTAATATCATGAGTGTGTAGCCAATAAAGTTTCCAACGCCTTTATCTTGCCTAATGTGCGGACATTATCTTCTCTTAAATCATGCAGCTTACTGTCAATACGGCTCGCCATCTCAGGAAATTCCTTTCTCAAACTTTCTAACTCTTCCGTCGCTCCCAGGCTTATTAAAATGTCCTTTTGGCGTGCCTGAAGTCTTTTTTGGATCTCTGATGCGTAATTATAGAGTGGTGAAACATCCTTAGAGCCAGATTGTTCAGTGCCTCTTTCACCCAATAGCTTTTCCGTTGCCATGTAATGTGCAACGTTGTATTCAGTCCCGTTCAACTCAATTAACAAACCATGTTTGACAAATGTCCGCATAAAACTATGCGCCCAGCGTCTAACTTCATTTTTAGTTCTGTTAGTCGAAAATAATTCGAGGTAACGATCACGCAACATCGTTACACGAAAAGGGGTTTCACCAAAAGAGGATATGGCCTTAACCAAATCAGGATGAGGTGTAAATTGACGCATAATGTTACCTTTTTACTGCAAAGGGAATTTTTAATTGCGGATTATAGTCCGTGGCTTGTTAAGCGGCAAGTAGAGATATTACTGACTTTTAAGTGGGTCAGTTTATGTCACATTTATCCCTTGCGTTGGGACGTAATATTCGTAAATCACGCAAATCTGTTGGGTTATCGCAAGAGGCGTTTGCGTTAAAGGCGAAAGTTGATAGAAGTTATATGGGTCGCATTGAGCGCGGCGAAACGAACATCACTGTTGAAATGTTGTTTCAACTTGCAGACGTGCTTGGTGTCGGGCCAGAGGTGTTGTTGCCCAGAACTAACGAGGTGGATGAGTCGCCTCCTAAGCGTTGAATTGTTAGGCTGACCAATGAGCGATACCGCGTCTCAGTGAGCTTAAAGCTAATATCAAGTCGGCAAACGCTATTAAGGCACAATGTCAATGGCTTCAAGAATCGATTGAGGAACTGAACAAAGCGTATTCTGTTAACATACAGAGCGCAGACATCCTAAAAACTGCTCTGCAGAACCTGAAACTAACAACAGCAACGTGGTTAAAGAATGTAAAGCCATACATACTGAGAAAAATCGTCTCGAAGGACAGTGCCAGAGTCAACATGACTTGATTGATCAAATAGCGAGCTAATAACGTTTATATGCCTTGGATAGGGGCGTTTACTTATCTTAGCAATAGATATTCATCACCACGATAGTCCCTTCTTATCAACATACTGTAAATATACTCAGTTAATAGGTTGAAAAATATTCTATTATCACCATTATAGTGTTAGCGCTAAAACAAAACACAAGAAAAACGATGGAACAGCAATTTAATATATTGTCACTCAGTGGTGGGGGAATTCGTGGGGTATTCACCGCCTCGGTGCTCGCGCAATTAGAATCCTATATTATCGAAGAAAAAGGCCTGACTGGCACAGTAGCCGAAGAGTATTCTATTGCGCAACACTTCGACATGATCTGTGGCACCTCTATTGGCGGGATCATTGCGTTGAGCTTGGCTAGTGGGCTCACAGCGCGTGAGGTTGCGCAAACGATGTTGACGCACCGTCTCACTATCTTTCCAAAGAAAATGAGCTGGCTGAGATTGTTTCACCCTCTCTATAAAGCGCAATCCCTTAAAGCCGTTTTGGATACCTTATTTCAAACAAAAAGAATAGGGGAGTTAGAGAAATATGTGCTTGTGCCAGCTATCAGTCTGACCAATGGGCAAATCAGAGCTTTTAAAACACCGCATCACCCGCATTTGCGAACCGATTACAAATTATCTCTTGTTGACGTAGCACTGGCCACCAGTGCAGCTCCTACTTATTTTCCTGTACATCAAATTGAGAGTGAGCGATTTGTTGATGGCGGACTAGCCGCCAACTCTCCTGTCCTTATGGGATTGATGGAGGCGAAATACTACCTTGGGCTTCCACTATCAGATGTGTATGTCATGCAGGTAGGCACTATGGGAAGTAAACGTACGAGTGACCACTCTGAAAAACGTACAGGTGGCTATTTGAAGACATGGGAGATGGGTAAGGGGATTATCGAGTTAGCCATGTCAACGACCGAAACGTTGCATAATTTTTTGGCCGGTAAGATTATAGAAGATAGCAATCGATTGCTGAACATTGATGAAGTGCCTGGAGAGAAAAAATCCAGTATTTTGACGCTCGACAATGCCAGTGATCAAGCCATTGAAATTCTCCGTGCCAGTGCCCACAAGGTTGCGATGGAGCAGGTTAATGCGCCAAATTTCAAGTATTTTATAAATCATACAGCAAAGCGGCCAACCTTTTATCATGGCCCTAAAAAGACAAAAGAGGGCTGACCGTGAACCCAAAATATATCGTTAAAAAGCTGCTCAAGAATAATCAAACAGAGCCTGCGTTTAAAGACAGACTCGATGTGCCAGATGAGACTGATAAATACATGCTCACTTGCAGAAAGATTATCCGAGATAAACTGCGAAGTGACTTTTCACTACACCGTGAAAATGCGACAGCCAATGGAAAAGTCGAAGAGAAGTATATTAAGAGTTTGACCCCTAAGTTTTTCACTCAGGGCAGTCACGCCTATAAAACACAAAATCTTCCCTGTTATCCCAATCAGGAAATCGATTTGGATGACGGCGTTTATTTTCCAATGACGTTTGTTGAAAACAATCCCGCAGCGAACAAATCAATACTTATAGCATTAGTCCGCGAATCCTTATCAGAGATATCACAACTCCAAAGTTGGCCATTGTCCGAGAAAAAGATGTGTTTTCGGCTGCAAATAGAAAAACAAATCCATATCGATATCCCTGTATATGCAATCCCGGATGATAAATATGCTCTGCTGACCGAAGCTAGATCGGCAGCCCTTAATTTTGCTTACAAAGACGAACTAGTTCCTTACCAAAGGTTGGACCCCACACAAGTTTATTTAGCGTTGTTGGATGATAATGCCCCGTGGCAACAATCAGATCCAAAACAGCTTCACGACTGGTTCACTGCCCAAACAAAACGCTATCCATTTTTACGCAATGTCTGTCGATACCTCAAAGCCTGGCGTGATTTCGAATGGCAAGAAGGCGGACCTTCATCAATCATGTTAATGGTTGCGGCGGCAAAGGCATTAGAGCAGTTTGCTAAAACACCAGAGAGCGAATGTGAAGCATTGTTGGTCGTGACCCAAACATTACCGGAAATATTTGGTGGAGACATCAATAACCCTATAGACGAGAATGAAAACATGTTTCCGTCGCGATGTAAGAACAGCGCTGAAGTAGATGATATAAAGACGCGCATTACTTCTCTGTCAATACGCTATACTCAGGCAGTATGTACATCACCAACAAAACAATCCGCTGTGGATCTGTTAATTACTCTGTTAGGGCAGCGTCTACCTAATCGCGAAGACTGGGTAACGGAAAAAACCACCCCGGCAGCTATTCGTAAAAAGCCTGTTGTCGCTGCAACGGCCATTACACCATCTGCAGCTCGGTCACACGTTTCAGGTTAATGGCGAAAGATACATTAGCCAGATACTGTCAGGCAATGAAAGATTTAGGTGTTGAACCAGTCTCAACGCCTGCAGTGGGCTATCGTTATGAACTAACTGAATCAGGCCACGCGTTTTCGTTTCTCATTCACGAACCAGATGCTTCATTTTTACACGCTCCTAAGGTCACAATCTTAAGTAAACCAAAGATAAAAGGCGTAAAACAAACCCATGTCGTGGAAGGGGATACCTTGTGTTACTTTGACGACAATGCTTATTATTTTGATGCTGAACATCCCGAAAAAGCTGCGTCAGATATCATTGGCTTCATTAACCTGACTATCAAACGTATGATATCGCCAGAGCTTGCATTAGAGGATTTCAATAATGAGTTTGATGCCTACTGGCGACCAGAACGTTACGTGTATTTGATTGGCAGTGAACAAGTACGATATTTTGCTACATATAAGCGATGGTCACCAATAACCCAGCGTGAATCTTCAGAATCACTGCTTCATGAAGGGGAAGATAGTTCCACTTTTCAAGCCTGGGCAGGAAAACGGGGTTACACTAGAATCGAGCAAAACGCGGTTGAGAATGTTGTTGCATTGACCTTAAAAAATTCGCCTGTTAAAGCACAGATTGAAGGAGCTTTTTCTTGGCCGATATCATCATGGCAGGCGTTTATAACTTGGAGTCAATCACAAGGTAACAGCTTTGTAGCTTCACTGCTGGAGAAAGTGGCGAACATTGCGCTTCGAACTAACGACATTACAATAGTGCTCAATTACAACAATGCAAATGGTTTAATTCATTATTTTGCTGTAAGGATCCTCTTTAAACGGGGCATCCGTGAGACTGCCAAACGCGACCAACGGGCTCGTGTCTCTGCAAAAAAATCGAGACAAAAAGGCAGAAAACTGAAAGATATTATTGGGATGTTCTCTGCGCAGCAGGCCAAATCATTTGAACGGATTGGAATTCTCAATGCTTCGCCACGATTTGTGATTGCCCGCAATACCTTACAAAAGGAATTATCTGGCTTAAAAATCGCCGTTGTGGGTTGTGGTACTCTGGGTGGGTTCATATCAAATACACTAGTCAAACTTGGCGCAGGAACAGGTGAGGGTGGTAAACTTATCTTCAGTGATGGGGATTGGTTAAAACCTGAAAACTTAGGTCGCCATGTGCTTGATGCAACCTATGTCGGCGAGCTTAAATCGACTGCTCTTCAGCATTTTTTACAAAACAGCGTCTACTGGCCGCTACAGTGTGAGGTATGGCCGTCATTGGATGAAGTGTATAGCAAACGATTGTTAGCCCATTGTGATGTAGTCATTGATGCTGTCGGTAATATTCCGTTGTCTAAATTGCTTTCTTCTATTTACCATTGTTCAACCTTTTCAGAGAAGACTATCCTTCTGCATGGCTGGGTAGACTCAGATGGCGGAGCCATTAGGTGCTTGCTGGATGATAAAACGGGTGGATGCTTTCATTGTTTGCGTGTTGAAGGAAAAGAACGATTTCCAATTTTCAAAAACCAAGACGAAGGTAACACTAATACTCGATTAGCGATGAGTTGCGGCCAGAGCTTTACACCTTACGCGGCGAGTGTCTCAATGGCCGGGGCAGCGTTGATTGTGAATACACTATTGGACAATTTAAATAACAAAAGCTCACCTCGGTTACGTCAGTACAAAGTAAGCTCTAGTGCGCCAGACCTAAAATGGCAAAATTTGAAGCCATTAGATAACTGCAGTGTGTGCAGACGCTGATGCGCGATTGTATATTTACCTTGCCCAATGGCCGTTTCTTAGTTGTACCGTCTAACCTGATTAGAACACTCGAGCAGTATCGACAGCTTCAGCCCTCAAGCAAAGAGCAGGGCGGCATGTTGTTAGGGGTATTTAGGGCTGACGATGAAGAGCAATTCTCTTTAGAAAATCCGCCTTGCATTGAAGTGCTTTCCATTACCGAGCCCTGTGACCAGGATCACGCGACGCGTTTTCGATTCGTAAGACAATGTGAACATCATTTAAATAAGATGAAAAAAGCAGCCCAAATGTATAAAGAGTTAGTATACATTGGGGAGTGGCACACACATCCGGAGGATAACCCTTCGCCCTCGACCATCGACTTGAATAGTTG
This sequence comes from Marisediminitalea oceani, assembly GCF_003731635.1. Classification (GTDB taxonomy): domain Bacteria; phylum Pseudomonadota; class Gammaproteobacteria; order Enterobacterales; family Alteromonadaceae; genus Alteromonas; species Alteromonas oceani. The sequence continues at coordinate 8,212 of NZ_RCUA01000024.1, forward strand.
GCAAAAAGCATTCAAAAACAAAATTGCCATTGTGGTTATTATCGGAAGAGTGACGAATTGGTGGGGACTGTGGATGGGGGACAACATAGTGCAGATCAAAAATTTGCAATAGGGCTAGAAAAACAGAGTTAATAACTACGTTACGTCAGCAAAGTAAAGTGCTAGTTAAGTTAAGTACTAACTTAATCCAACTAATTTCGATGTTGAAAATAGTGATTTTCAGGGTCGTTTGCAGTTAATCGATTTGGAAAAGCCTCACTACGATTGAGATAGCGCATTGCAGACTGAATGTCTTTCCAGCCCACATACTGCATCAATTCATGTAAAGACCATCCTTGCTGGTTAGCCCAATGAGCAAATCCACGCCGCAAAGAGTGGCTACTGAACTCCTTGTAATTTGGAATGTTTGATTGAAATAAAACTCGACGGAGTATTGCCGGAATGCTGCCGGCACTGACGCCGTTTTGATTTAGCTTGCCCCATCTGTCAATCTTACGAAATACAGGTCCATTAGCCATTTCTATCTGCGCTGCAAACTCTGAAATAGCGTTAACGGGGCATAATGTTTGAAGTGCCGGCACTTCAAAGTACATTCCTTGGTTATGACGGTCGGTTTTGGACTGCCTCACATAACCACGAAGACAAACATTATCGATGATGTCCAAATCCTCAAACATTAACCTGGACAATTCGTCACTCCGGAACCCTCGCCAAAACCCCAATAACACCAGGGCTTTGTCCCGGTAGGCGCGTAGTACACTGGCATTGTTCTCAGAAGCGCAAATTTGTGCGTCCAACGATGCAGTAATCTGTTGCAAATGCTCTATTTGTAATGGATGAGCCTGTTTTGGCTTTTTATTATGAACTGCCTGGATCCCTCGCATGATTTTGCGAACGTGTACAGAAGAGCAGGGGTCTGAAAACCCTTGCGTTTTATGCCATTGGCTGAGCGCAGCCAGTCGTGTCTTTAGTGTACTAGGGGCTAAGTCATTGGCATACGTCACCAGATAGCGTCCGATATTCTCAGGCGTCGTGGGTAACTTTCCGCCCCAATGCACCTCAAAGTGTTCGACTGCCGAGCGATACGTTTTACGCGTGTTATCCCGGGTAGCCGCATTGATATACCGAGAAATTCGCTCAGCGATTTCCTGCTCGTTTGCTTCATTGTGTTGAGAGAGTGATTTCGTCACGACGTGATGACTCCGTCCGGTCAGTACAGTTCTAAAGAATGAGAATAGGGGATATTCACCAGTCAAGATAGCATAATTGTGATTATCGCTTGTTTATATTTCCCTATTTTGATTTCGAATGCTTCAAACATTATACTGTATATACATATTACGTAATACAGTACATTATCATGGCGCGAACCGGCGTGACGCTGACAAACGTTAAACAAGCCACAGAGGCCATCATTGCGCGCGGTAACAGTGTGTCGATCGACGCTGTGCGCGCAGAGCTCGGGCATACGGGCTCAAAGAGCACTATTCATAAGCATTTGAAACGCTTAACCGAAGGGGGCGCAAATGCGCCGGTAGAAGTCTTACTGTCTGAAGAATTACAGCAGCTTGTAAGCCACGTTGCGGCGCGATTAAAAAAGGAGACGCATGCCACGTTGGTTGAACGTGAAAGTAGGTTTAAAAAGTCACTTGACGAGCAGGCGGCTTGCGCAGTCGCACTATCGGAGCAAAACGATACGTTGCAGGCTCAGATTGCGCGAGCTAACAATGACATCGCTGAATTGACTCAATATGTGACTGACATCACAGCGGCGCGCGATACAGCACTTCGCGAGTGTGATCGTTACGAACAACGGCTCGCATCAATGACACAGGAAATCCAGTTACTGACAACGCATAATCAATCATTAGAGGACAAGCACGTGGATGCGCGTGCGGCGCTTGAGCATTATCGTGCGTCTGTCGCGTCTCAGCGTGAGCGCGAAACCCATCATTTTGAAAGTACGATCGCACAACTCAATCATCAACAACACGCGTTGACGCAAGAGCTGGCCGGCTTAACCGGCACCAACCAAGAGCAAAAACTTACACTGGCGCGATTGGAGGTTACATTGTCTCAGGCGCTTAACGATCACAAAGCATTGGCAGAGCAGAACCGCTTTTTGGAAGAGGCACTCGCGCAATCCCGCAGTAACAATCAGCGTCTTGAACAAACCGTCGAGAGGTTAGAGCACGCATCCGATCTGCTTCGCGATGATCTGTCCTCTTCGACTGACGCTCTGAATACACAAACGATTGCACTTAATGAAACTCGCCAACAATTAGTGGCAGCTGACGCGACGGTAAACACACAAGCGCATCTGATCGCAGAATACATGCACCAAACAAACAAAACGGTGAAAAAAACGAAGAAGTTAAGCGTAAACGATGATACGCCGCAATGATAATGCTGTTGATGCGTAAACGACACAAGATGTTATGTAGCGAACGATAAACATACCACCTTATCAAATGAACAATGTCTCACCAGGTGAGCACATCGACCGTCTGCTTTTCTTATGACATTGCTGTGCTCAAGATCCAATCCCTACCGTTGTTCATGACGCTACCGGTGCTGGGGCGCTGCGCAGCATAGCCTATGCGTCCCATGGCATCGTCATGATTTGCCGGCTGAAGATCAGGCATTTCTTACACTCTCAGTGCCTTTCAAAATTGTAATTATCATGTAATCCCACCGCCATGTAGGTCATGGCGGATTTTGTCAGTATTGGCCAGTGTCTGCGCGTATTTTGCGCAGCACGGTAGTCTCTTAGCCCTCCTACATCTGTAACAACCGGTTTGGGTTCTCAAGAGATTTTTCAAACAACACGACATAGACATAAAATCAGGGAAACACATGACTAACACTAAATCAAAGGCGACAAGTTTGGGGTTTGCAAAGACTCTTTTGTCTGCTTCCATCGCAGTGGCTATTTCACCCACGCTGGTTGCACAAGAGCAGGCCGGCACCACTGAGGCGGATGTAGAAAAAATCGCAGTGGTCGGTACGCGTTCAGCGCCACGCTCGATAGGAGATTCTGCGGTACCTGTTGACATTATCAGCGCAGAAGAATTTAAAAGTACGGGGTCCACCGACATCACGACAATGATGCAAGCCGCCGTGCCATCCTTTAATGTTAACGGCGGTTTCTATTATTTAAAAGGCGTGTATACCTTTTAATCCAACTGGCGTCTCGAATTAACACTCGCGTGTGTTCGAGGCGTCAGCTACTCAATGGAAATACGACCGTGAACGTCGTTGCCTGCTCATCTGATCCCACTTGTATATGTGCACCATTAACTTCAAGAACAGATCTCGCAATGGTTAATCCTAATCCAGCGCCTTGCCCGTCACGTTTCCGAGATGGATCCGCGCGGTAGAAACGATCGAAAAGGCGAGAAAGTTGAATGTCAGGGATCTTATTACCTGGGTTTGAAATCGATATCAATGCTTCGTTATCCTGTATTTGAGTAGATACGGTTACTTCTGCATTATCGGGAGTGTACCGAATGGCATTAGATAACAAGTTGCTCAGTGCTTGTCGAAACATCGATTTGTCGCACATTAACGTTATTTTGTGACCAATAAGTTGAATGCTGATGTGCTTCTCTTCGGCCAAGAGCTCAAAGTATTCGATTAATTCACCGATTTCTTTCTGACAGTCTATCCGCTCAGCGTTGGGTTTGATCAAGCCATGCTCCGTTTGTGCTAGTAACAACATGTCACTGACCATTTTCGACATTCGCTCGTACTCTTCCAAGTTAGAATATAAAATGTCAGTGTATTCATTAGTCGAGCGTGGCTGATTGAGTATGACTTGGGTCTGTGTAGTCAGGTTGGTGATAGGTGTTCTTAGTTCATGAGCTATGTCAGCGGAAAAATGGGACAGCTGCTCAAACCCGCTTTCAAGTCTCTCAATCATCGCATTAAAGGACTCCACCAGATTAGCAAGCTCCACTGGGACTTCGGTGGGTTCCAACCTGATATCTAATTTATCCGCGGTGATGGAACCGATTTTGCGACTGAGACGTCGTAAGGGGGAGTGACCACGATAAACAGCAAACCGCGCGGCTAAGATCGTAATAGCCCCAGACAATACAATGATCCCCCACAATGTTGTCTCGAAGTCTTCCATATAGTTCATATGAAATTCCATGTTCGAGGCAACGATGACTTGATAATGTGTTTGGCTGTTGCCGTCTTCAATACGCACGGTTATTTCCGTTGCCCGTAACATATGTTCGCCGTCGAAAAAGAGGCTTAACATGGATGGCGTTATTTGTTCTATTTCATACGTATCCCCAGGGTATTTTTCTAGCACCGCGCTCTCACTGCTAAAAATAACTTCGTTGTCTTTATTTTTAACTAAATAATAGACACCGTGATGCCCAGAGACAGCTTGGAATAATATGCTAGACGGTGCGACCCCTTCATTATACGCTGTATTAAGCTTGCGTTTCACGGCTAGAAACACCTCATTCAGCTCATCTGCATCCTGCTCTTCAAAATGCTGAGCAATCGATTGCTGCACCATAAGACTTATAAACGTTAGGCACACAAAGATAGTGAGCCCAACAAGTATAGTGACCCGAAAGGCGAGAGAGCTTGGTCGCTTTGATAGATCCTTAAGATTCATTACTGCACATTTTATATCCCATCCCTCGCACAGTCTGAATGAGCTTTGGTGAAAAGTCATCATCGATTTTTGCTCGAAGACGGCGAATGGCGACATCAATCACATTGGTATCGCTATCAAAATTCATATCCCATACTTGCGAAGCAATAAGAGAACGCGGCAATACCTCGCCTTGGCGTCTCACCATTAATTCTAATAAGGTGAACTCTTTAGTTGTCAGGTTTATTGTGCGCCCACTTCGCGTGGCAATACGCGAAGGAATGTCGAGCTCCAAATCGGCTATGTGTAAAATATTATTGGGCACGGACGTGCCGCGGCGGATCAACGTACGCACACGCGCTAGCAGCTCAGCAAATGCAAACGGCTTCACTAAGTAATCATCTGCGCCGAGCTCTAAACCTTTAACACGGTCATTCACATGATCACGAGCAGTAAGAAAAAGAACCGGTGTATGATTGTTAGACTCTCGTAACGATGACAATATTTTCCAACCATCGATATCAGGCAGCATGACGTCTAAGATGATCAACTCATATTCACCGAGCATGGCTTTGTGATGGCCATCGAGGCCGGTCCGAACTAACTCAACAACAAAGCCCGATTCGGCAAGGCCTTGTTTGATGTAGTCTCCAGTTTTTGTTTCGTCTTCAACGACTAATATTTTCATGCGATGTTCCGCCCGTGTTACTTATGATAAGCCCGCTTACAATATTAATGTACCTAACGAAACCGTGAAACGAAATACCTACTATGTAGGTCGCTTTGTAATTTCGCTAATGTCCCGTAATCTTAATGCTGAGCGCTATCAAGATGTTAGCCCTTAGGTCGCTGATTATGCAATGAAATCCTTGCCTTTGATCTATGATAATCCGTCTAATTGCATTTATTACCGAATTGTAATGTAGGGGTAATCTGGTTGTCAGGCGAGGGTGCTAACATCAGCAACAATTAATAAACAGTCATTGACTGCTGTTTGTCAAACACCAAGGAACGACGAGACCGTGAAAAGCGCCTTCATTCACTTAATTATTGTGATTGCATTGCTCAGTGTGCAAATGAGTGAGTCATTTGCATTCGCGCAAATGCCATGCAGTGACGAAATGGCAGCGGAGATGGATCTCGGATTTCACGATTTGCACAGCGTTCATGACATGATGAAACACTCGCAAAGCGATGATATGAATGATTGTTGTCAGCAAGATTGCTGTTGTCCAATGGCGATGTTTCATATTGGTCTTCTCTCTAGCCAAACTCATTCGTCACCCGAAGGCGTGTCGCTGAGTATTCAGTCTCTTAACCCAAACCTAAACCAAATCTTTTTAGGTGGATTGCAGCGCCCTCCGAAACACTCTCTCATTTAAGCAGTATAAGTCCGTCTAGAATCCGGGCAATGATATCGCTTGTTAGTCGAATGTTCGTAGCAAGCCATTTATTTAAACAATAGAAATGAGAAAGTAATTATGTCAATTATTACGCATCGCTCGATGTGGATAGCGTTGGTGTTTGCACTGTTTTTATCAGCATGTACCGACTCAATACAGATAAATAATGATTCGGATGCAGTTGCTGAATCCCCGGTAGCTTCCTTAACAGTCTACAAAAGCCGTTCTTGTAAGTGTTGCCAAAAGTGGGTGAACCACATTGAAGAGCACGGGTTCGACACGGACGTATCCAATGTTACATTAATGTCTCGAATTAAAGACAAATATGGTGTTGCGCCTAATTACCGTTCGTGTCATACGGCATTGTCCCCAGACGGTTTTGTTTTTGAAGGTCACATTCCAGCAAAATTCATTCAGCAATTTTTAGACAATATACCTGAAGGCGCCATCGGACTCAGTGTGCCGGCTATGCCAATTGGGTCACCTGGTATGGAAGTCGGTGATCAATTTCGTCCTTATCTTATTCTGCAACTCAATGACGATGGCAGCGCAACCACTTATGCCGAAGTTAATACCTATGAGGAGCAATTCTAATGAGACGCTTTTCATTTCATGTCATTGTACTAATGACGCTTTTGAATACTGGGCTCGCCCAAAGTCAAACCAAGTCGGTATTGACATTGGAGCAGGCTGTTGAAATCGCGATTAACAACGATCCTTGGCTTGTAGGCAGTGAGTATCGCGAGCAAGCCATTGTTTCAAGTAGCGTGGCAGCCGCTAGTTTGCCGGACCCGGTAGTTAATATTGGTTTAGCGAACTTACCAACAGATGGATTCGCATTCGATCAAGAACCCATGACGCAACTTAAGGCAGGGGTTTCACAGATGTTCCCCAGAGGGGATTCGTTAGATATTCGTTCTCGTCAATTAAGAGAGCAAGCCGCCGAGCACCCATTAATGCGTGCTGATCGCATCGCCCGCACACGTGTGCAGGTCTCTGATATTTGGCTTGAAATTTATCGCGCGCAGCAGAGTATTAAGCTAATCCATCAAGATAGGGCATTGTTTGAGCAACTCAGTGACATTGCCAAAGCGAATTATGCGACCGCCCTTGGACGCGTGCGACAGCAAGACATCATTAGGGCAAAGTTAGAATTGACGCGGTTAGAAGACAGATTAACAAAACTACAAGCACTGGAAGAACGCGCCACAGGTAAGTTATTGGAATGGATCCTAAAAAACCAGCAGTCTGCACGCCAACTTGGCTTTGATGCATTTAGCGCGTTGCAGTTGCCTAATACATTACCTGCCATTGCAAAAATCACTGACAACACGTTGTTAATGGTAAAAAGGAAAAACCAACAACAGCTCGCGGAATTACTCGCAGATCACCCTTATATTTTATCCATTAATCAACGTATCAGAGCGAGTCAAACCGGGGTTGAGTTAGCTAAAGAAAAATACAAACCCCAATGGGGCGTAAATGCCAGTTACGCTTTTCGCGATGATACCCCGGCAGGTGCAAGTCGAGCTGATTTCTTGTCAGTCGGTGTTAGTTTTGATTTACCTATTTTTACTGAAAACCGTCAAGACAAAGAAGTCTCTGCAGCCGTAAATCAATCAGAAGCCATAAAGACTGACAAGTTACTCGCACTGCGCGAAATGATGTCTGCCATCCAGTCGTTATACGCTGAGCGAGAACGTTTAACTGACAGGCAATCGTTATACAACGACGAGTTATTAGCACAAATGCAAGAACAAGCAGATGCGTCCTTGAATGCCTACACCAATGATGACGGCGATTTCGCCGAAGTTGCTCGCGCGCGTATCGCGGATTTGAATGCGCGTATTGATGCATTGGATATCGATGTGGATCTCGTCAGAACAAACATTCGACTTAATTATTACTTCAATACCACCGCAGGTATTTCCAAGACTCAATTCGGAGAACAATAATGAATAACACGAAAGCCATTATTTTAGGATGTGTTATCGGCGGTGCAATGACTGCGTTAGCATATACATTCCTACTTCCTTCTGATGCACCATCTAACGCAGCAGGGCAAAGCACAGAACCCCAGCCACTCTATTGGGTGGCACCGATGGATCCCAATTACCGTCGTGATGAACCGGGTAAATCTCCGATGGGAATGGATCTCGTCCCCGTTTATGAGGAGAGCACGGGAGGTAATGAAGGTCCGGGAACCATTAGCATATCACCCAATGTAGTTAATAATTTAGGGGTAAGAACAGCATCGGTTCAACGCCGCTCGCTGCATGTCCCTATTCGTACGGTTGGCTATGTGCAATACAATGAAGACACCTTGATACATATCCACCCACGCGTTGAAGGTTGGGTAGATACACTGCATGTGAAAGCCTCGGGTGAGTATGTCAAAAAAGGCGAACCATTGTATTCGCTCTATTCCCCTGAATTGGTCAATGCGCAAGAAGAGCTGCTGCTCGCGATGCGCCGCGGGAGCGACGATTTGATCAGTGCTGCTCGCTCGCGATTAGATGCGTTGCAAATGCCAAATGAAGCGATTCAGTCCTTAATGTCGAGCAAAAAAGTTCGTCAAACGATCACTTTTTCGGCACCGCAAACCGGGTTTGTTGACAATTTAAATATTCGCGAAGGATTCTTTATCAAGCCAGGCAATACCCTCCTATCCATTGGTGCGTTGGATGAGGTGTGGGTTGATGCTGAAATCTTTGAACGGCAATCCGCGCAAGTCACTGTCGGACTTCCCGTCACAATGACGTTGGATTTTTTACCCGGCAAAACATGGGAGGGTGAGGTTGATTACGTCTACCCCACACTTGAACAGAGCACTCGAACGCTGCGGGTTCGGTTACGCTTTAAAAATGCCGATTACGCGCTTAAGCCGAACATGTTTGCCCAGATCACAATACATTCAGAATTTGACTCTGACAACGTTCTTGTACCATCAGAAGCGGTTATCAGAACCGGCACGCAAGATCGTGTTGTCTTGGCGTTGGGTGACGGGCAATTCAAGTCCATTGCCGTAGATGTAGGTCGAGTGGTAGAGGACTACACTGAGATTACTACAGGTCTCATCGACGGGGATCAGATTGTCACCTCGGCACACTTTTTACTCGATTCAGAAAGCAGTATCAGTTCAGATTTTAAACGGATGGAAGCACCTGGTGCACTCCCGTCGTCGGTTTTTACCGAAGCCACCATCACCGATGTTATGCCCTCACATAACATGATAACAGTGAACCATGGCGCCATCAGTGAATGGGATTGGCCAGAAATGACAATGGATTTTACTGTCGCTAACCACGTAGACCTAACGCGTTTGCGGCAAGGTATGGGGGCGCATATTGAAATTAGTAAAGAAAACGATGGTCAGTATGTGGTAACGACGGTGCATATCATTGACGACAATGCTGATACACAGACGATAAATGGACGCACTATATGGACTGAAGCAACGATTAATTCGGTTATGCCCTCACACAAAATGCTAAATCTTGACCACGGAGCAATTGAAGCGTGGGATTGGCCCGCGATGACAATGGATTTCTTTGTTGCTGACACTATCGATTTATCACAGTTGAAAGCTGGTATGGATTTGCATATTGAAATCACCAAAACCGGTGATAGCGACTATCTGGTAACAACCATCCATGTAAAATCAGCAGAACCAAGTTCAGCGCAAAGCGCAATGGTGACAGGCACCATTAATGCCATCAATACGCAGTCTCGTGTAGTCAATATTTCACGTGAAGCGATCCCAAAGTGGGATAGGCCTGCGGCAACTCTTGACTTTACCTTGAGCGACGATATCGATATCAGCCAATTTACGGTCGGTGCTGACATTACATTTACGTTTGAGATCACTGACGGCAACTTTAGGATCCTGAGCATTCAGTCTGAAAGCCAAGATGCTTCGATGGATCATAGCAACCATGGAGGAGCACACGAATGATCGCTGCTATTATTCGATGGTCAGTTTCCAACCGCTTCTTCGTATTACTGGCGACCTTAATTATTATCGGCGGTGGTTTATTCACGATAAAGAATACACCAATTGATGCATTGCCCGACCTATCTGATGTCCAGGTCATCATTAAGACGAGTTACCCTGGACAAGCACCTCAGGTGGTTGAAGATCAGGTGACTTATCCGCTTACAACAGCGATGTTGTCGGTACCAGGCGCTAAAACAGTCAGGGGTTATTCTTTCTTTGGCGACTCATATGTCTACATCATTTTTGATGACAGCACGGATCTATATTGGGCCCGAAGCCGCGTATTAGAATACCTGTCTCAAGTTGCTCCCAATTTGCCTGAAAATGCTCGGCCACAATTAGGCCCAGATGCAACGGGTGTGGGTTGGGTTTACTTGTATGCATTGGTTGACCGCACAGGCAAAAACGACATATCACAACTACGTAGTCTGCAGGATTGGTTTCTCAAGTACGAACTGCAAACCGTTCCCGGTGTCTCTGAGGTTTCTGCGTTAGGCGGTATGGTAAAGCAATATCAAGTTAAAGTTGATCCTGAAAAACTGCGGGCTTATGGGATCCCGCTATCGCATATTCAAACGGCCATCAAAAGAGGCAACAAAGAAGTTGGCGCATCTGTTATTGAAATGGCTGAGGCTGAATATATGGTCAGGGCGACAGGGTATATTTCAAGCAAACAAGATATCGAAACGATCCCTCTCGGCGTGAATGAAAATGGTACGCCGCTGTTGGTTAGGGATATCGCGGATGTGCAATTAGGCCCTCAAATGCGCAGGGGGGTCGCTGAGCTGAATGGCGAGGGAGAAACCGTAGGCGGCATCGTTGTAATGCGATTTGGGGAAAATGCTCAAACAACCATAAACGGAGTCAAAGCTAAACTAGAAGACCTTAAAAAAGGATTGCCGGATGGTGTCGAAATCGTCACGGTTTACGATCGCTCAGCTTTGATTGAACGGGCGGTAGATAACTTGGCCTCCAAACTGGTAGAAGAGTTTATCGTCGTTGCCCTAGTGTGTATCGCGTTCTTATTTCATGTACGCTCTTCGTTGGTCGCAATTATAAGTATTCCTGTCGGAATCATCACGGCAATCATCGTGATGTATATGCAAGGTATCAATGCGAACATCATGTCCTTGGGGGGGATCGCTATTGCTATTGGTGCAATGAGCGATGGGGCCATTGTCATGATCGAAAATATGCATAAGCATATGGAGCGAACCCCCCTGACGAAAGAAAATCGATGGCAGGTCGTCATGGATTCAGCGTCTGAAGTCGGACCTGCGCTGTTTTTCAGTTTGTTGATCATCACCGTTAGTTTCGTACCAGTGTTTACGCTAGAAGCGCAAGAGGGCAGGATGTTCTCGCCGCTTGCATTCACCAAAACATATGCGATGGCCGCTTCCGCAGCGCTTGCTATCACCTTGGTGCCAGTTTTGATGGGGTACTTTGTGCGCGGTAAAGTACTTGCGGAGCATAAGAATCCTGTAAATCGGTTCTTGACGTTTTTATACATGCCAACACTGAAAACGGTATTACGTTTTCCCAAGTTGACCATGCTGGTCGCCGTTATAGTACTGGGAATTGGGCTTTGGCCAATTGATAAGATCGGTAGCGAATTTATCCCGCCGCTTGATGAAGGTGACTTAATGTATATGCCGACGACTTATGCCGGTATTTCGATAGGTAAAGCACGCGAGTTATTGCAACAAACCAATAAACTGATCAAGACCGTTCCTGAGGTCGAAACGGTGTTTGGCAAGGTCGGCCGAGCCGATACGGCAACCGATCCTGCGCCATTAACAATGATAGAAACGTTTATACAATTAAAACCTCAAGATCAATGGCGTGAAGGCATGACTACCCAAGATCTGATCAAAGAATTTGATGCTGTGGTTAATTTGCCGGGGTTAACGAACGCATGGGTTATGCCAATTAAAACGCGGATTGATATGTTGGCTACCGGTATTAAGACCCCCGTTGGCATCAAGATTGGAGGTCCAGATCTCATGGAAATTCAAAAGATTGGTCAACAAATTGAAACGATACTTTCAGATGTTGAGGGCACGGCATCCGTTTATTCAGAGCGCGTTGCCGGCGGGCGTTATGTCAAAGTCGATATCCAACGTGAACGGGCCGCTCGCTATGGTCTCAACATAGCAGACGTTCAACAAGTTGTTTCTAGTGCCATTGGAGGAATGAATGTTACACAGAGCGTCGAAGGATTAGAGCGCTACCCAGTGAATATTCGATATCCACAATCATATCGCTCATCACCTGAATCATTGTCATTGTTGCCTATTGTCACACCACAAGGCAAACGCATTGCGTTGGCTGATGTCGCGGATGTGTATATTGAAGATGGTCCCCCAGGCATTAAAAGTGAAAATGCACGCCTTAATGGCTGGGTGTATGTGGATATTGATGGCGTAGACATTGGCTCTTATGTCGTCGCGGCGCAGCAGGTCGTCAGTGAGGAGCTGGTATTGCCTGCAGGATACTCCATAACGTGGTCGGGACAATATGAATATATGATGCGGGCAAAAGAAAAATTAACCTATGTAGTGCCATTGACTTTAGCTATTATCGTGATCTTGTTATACCTCAACTTCCGCAATTTTATTGAAGTAGCGATCATCATGGGAACGTTGCCTTTATCGATGGTCGGTAGTATTTGGCTTATGTACTTAGAGGGGTATAACTTTTCAGTGGCAGTGGGCGTTGGCTTCATTGCATTGGCCGGGGTCGCTGTCGAGATTGGCGTCATTATGCTGGTGTACTTGAATCATGAGTACCAGGCGTTAATCGACAAATGCAAAATGGACGGTATCAAACCCACCGTAGGAATGCTAACCGAAGCCGTATTGCATGGCGCGGGTTTGCGTGTCCGGCCAGTCATGATGACGACCGCAACCATTATATTCGGACTATTACCGGTACTTTATGGCTCAGGTACGGGGTCTGAAGTGATGAGTCGTATCGCTGCGCCCATGGTGGGCGGGATGGTCAGTGCGATTTTATTGACGCTACTTATTTTACCAGCCATTTATTTAATATGGCGAAAACAGCAGCTCAAAACGATGAGTAATTGGTAGTTATGCGTCGCCTTGCTCGTCGGTTACACCGATACCTACTGTTGATTGTCGGTGTGCAGATGCTCCTCTGGTCAGTGAGTGGACTCTACATGGTCTGGTTTGATATCCACTATATTCAAGGCGATCATTTCATGAAAAGCTCGCCCGCGCTTTCATCATTGTCAACGGTAAACGTTGGCTTTGATGAGATAGTCGCTCGCTACCCTGATGCTAAGTCAATCGTTTTGGGCAGTGTGGGGGAGATGCCGGTTTACCGATTAACCCTCACCAGTAAGACTCACCTGATCAGCGGCTTATCTGGAGACATCATCCAACCGTTGTCAGACAAACAAGCCGCCGCCATCGCAATGTCCAGGTCAAGTCGGTCGTATGAGGTCGACAATGTGACCTTGCTGGGTGAAAACGAAGAGGATAGTCCGGTTGGGCAACGAGGACGTCCATTATGGCGAGTTGAATTTAAAGGCGCACTTGCGCCAACATTTTACGTCAGTCAAGACACAGGTACGGTTGAATATATTCGACATGCCCCTTGGCAAGTATTTGATTGGTTATGGCGCCTCCATATTATGGATTACCAAGACGGTGAAGACGTTAGTAATACACTATTAGTGAGCATGACTATCATAGGGCTGTTGGCCGCATTAGCAGGCTTGCTATTGCTGCCTTATTCCTTTTCGTCATCGCGAAAGGCAGCTGACTGAAATGTTCTGGCGGATCATTCACAAATACCTTGCATTAATTGTGTTTTCACAATTAATGGTTTGGCTCGCTACGGGTTTTTTACTCGGACAGGCTGAGCACAGTAAACCCCTCTCCAGAATCGCAAGTGACGCTATTGCAGGAAGTGTATTAACGCAAAACCTAATATCCGTCGAGAACGTCCTTATACGCTCACCCAATGCGCTCTCTATTGAGCTGCTTAGCTTGTTGGGAAACCCGACCTATAAGGTTATGACGCACTATGCTAGACATGCCCATGAAAGAGAGTATGAGTTAATAGACGCGATAAAGGGAAATAAAATAGAACTAACAGCGAACGATATCCGTGATCTGGTCAACAATCACTTCCGGTTAACTTCGCCTATTCAAGATTTACGCCTTGTTCATCCACCGATAGAGCATCTACCCAAAGAGCAACAATCGGTTTGGCATGTACGTTTATCAGACAGAGAAACGACACACATTTATGTCCGAGCATCGACAGGGGAAATAGCCGGCGTCGTCGATAGCAACAGAGAATGGACAAACTTGTTGATGTTATTGCACTTTATGGACTATCAGAACACCGGCTCATTTAATCACTGGTGGATCAAGTTCCTCGCGTTACTGACTTTGCTGTTGAGTATTTCAGGAATTCTGTGGCTGGTTAGCCTCGTTAAAAATAAGCAAGTATTCATTGGGTGGTGGTATAGAAAGCAAGACATAGTGGTACTTGATCAGCAAGGTTACCTCCAAAACGTCGTTGCTAAGGACAATGAATCACTTCTGGACTGTTTACAGCACAATGCCCTTTCTATTGAGTCAGTATGTGGGGGAGGGGGAACATGCGGCCAATGTATCGTGCGTCTTGATCCAACGGCTGCCATTTCAGTTGCAGAACGATATCGCTTATCTCAAGACAGGTTGTTGTCCGGATACCGTTTAGCTTGTCAGCAAAACACTGATTTGAAAGGCAACGTTCAGCTTGTAGAGTCTCCAAACCCCAAAACAGTATCATGCGAGTTGCTCTCAAACACATTCATTACACCCTTTATCAAAGAATTAAGATTTAAACATCAAGGCAGTGTTCCACTGGATTTTAAGCCTGGCAGTTTTGTTCAATTCACGATTAAAGAAGGTCAATCTTTAGCGTTTCCGAAAGACTTACCGAGACGCTATCGGCCTTATTGGCCGCGTTTTGAATCAGCTACATTTTCCCATCCAAACACTGTCAGGCATTATTCAGTTGCAAACCGAAATGATGGTAGTGGCGTGCTTACATTCAATATAAAAATGCAACCGGCACAATCTAACAACCAAAGACCTGGCATCGGTTCTTTTCACCTTGGTAATTTAAGCATCGGCACTGTGGTTGATATAGTTGCGCCTCGAGGGGGATTTAACTTACCTGATGATCTTGGTGTACGAGAAATTGTGTTGGTCGGAGGGGGCTCGGGTATAGCACCTCTAAAAGCTCTAATCGATGAACTAATATTTGGCTTGCATTCGACACTGCCTATAACCCTCTTTTATGGCGCCAAACACCCTGTTGAATTGGCAAATCATTGCTGGTTAAAAGCGGTTGAAACACAGCATTCCAATTTCTCCTATCAACCTATCGTGTCTAACGCGTCTTCTGTTTGGTATGGACAGGTGGGCCGCGTACAAACGCCGTTGAATGCATTTGTGTCTGCGCACCGTAGCCTCCATCGATGTTTGTTTTTCCTCTGCGGTCCTCCGGCAATGATGAACGATGTAACCCAGTTACTATTACGCTACTCCGTCAATGAAAATGCTATACAAATCGATTCATTTTCACCATTTACTACTACTTAAAACTACCGAGGTTTATTTATGAAAACACTATTGTCAACGTTCTTACTGACCGCTCTTTTCTTGAGCACAAGCAGTTATGCTCACACATCGTTGAAAACGTCCATGCCAAAAAACAATGCGATGTTAATGTCATCGCCTCCACAATTGTCCGTTGTTTTTACTGAGCCAGTTCGTTTGGCCAAATTGACGTTAAATTCTCAAAACGGCGAGCCTGTCGACTTTAATTTTTCTCCATCGATGGAGTCTAGCACTTTCTTTAATTACGACTTACCGACGTTATCGCCGGGTAACTATACCGCACAGTGGATGTTACTTGGTGAGGATGGGCACAAAATGGACGGTTCATTTGACTTCATGGTTCACGGAAACAAGTCCATGCAAGATGACAAAAAAGCCCATAGTCAACACAAAGACCATTAAAGAGGAAGATTAAAATGGCAATTTGGGAAGTATTGATCCTATCCACCAAGCTTACTGTCTATCTAGGACTGTCGGCGCTTTTGGGCGGATTTCTTATCCTTCTTTTAGTGCCGTTTAGCCTGGAAAAACAAACTCACGCTCGTCTGCTTCTGCAAGGTCATATTATTAAGTATATGGCTATGTTTGGTTTAGTTGGTGTTTTCGCGACTACGTTGGATTTCTTTTTCCAAGTGGGGTCGCTATCTCAAACGGGTTTCACAGGCATGTTTGATGCGGTCATGCGACGTATGGTTGCACAATCTACTTTAGGGACTATTGCAATAAGTCGGCTGTGCATATTCATCGTCGGCATTGCTTTTTGTGGATCGTTTTATTGGCAACTCGCTCGCAAAAAAACGCCTCAATTTATCGTGACTCTTCTTGGTGCAATAATTCTGTGGGGGAGTATTGGATATGTATTCATGCTTTCCGGGCATACCGTGCAACTGGAACGTTCATATGGTTATGCATTAGCTGTGCATGTGATCATCGCGCTAAGCTGGATGGGCGCTCTTTGGCCGTTGTCAGCAGCATGCCTACACCTATCGCCTACACCGCTATACAGTCTGATGCGGCAATTTGGTCATCTTGCTATAGGACTGGTGAGCCTGCTGCTCCTTGCCGGCACTCTGCTAGCATGGGAGCTAGTTGGTTCTGTAGGTAATTTATTCAATCAAATCTATGGACAAAGCCTTCTGTTAAAGCTGGGCTTTGTCAATGCGATCCTGCTGCTTGCCGCATGGCATAAATTAAAATTAACGCCCAAGCTTTTAACGCACAGTAACGCAGCGATAGACATGCGCCGTTCGATCCAAATTGAAATGCTCATTGGACTATGCATTTTTCTGATCACCGCTGTTTTGACTACTGTTCTTGGTCCTCAATCTTAACTTTGGATTTATCTGAAAATTAATTACGTTTTAACGACTGTTTTGTCTATTGCGCTGCTTTCATTTAGTACGTTTGCTCATGAGCCACTCAAATCAATAGAGCACTCTGCAACTCACTTCAGTGGCTTGGATACTGCAGCGGGTCGCAGTGTGCTCGCTTATCACGAAGCATTATCTAATGGACAAGCGGATGACGTCATGAGTGCATTGACATCCGAAGTCATTATTTTAGAGGGATCGCGAATAGAACGCAGTGCTGAAGAATATCGACAACATCATTTACACGGTGATATGCGGTTTTCTGCGGCTGTCAAAACCACAACAATTGAACATCATGTTCGCGTTTATGGGGATACGGCGGTCTCAATTGCCAGAAGCCACACCCTTGGCACATACAAAGGTAAACAAATTGATAAGCAAGGAAATGAAACACTGGTACTTAACCTTATCAATGGTCATTGGAAAATAAGTCATATCCACTGGTCCCATTAACACTTTAATTTATAGGAAAACTTTAAATGACGTTACTTATGCGAATCTCACTCGTCCTGATGTTAAGCACAACTACACTGGGCGTCTTTGCATCACAGGCAGATGAAGACAAAGCGACGATTGAAGAAATTATCATTGCTATTGAAAACGGTTGGGAGTCGGGCCAAGGACGGCCTTTTTATGAACACTATCTCGACCATAAAGGTGCTCGATACATTGAATCAGGCGGCCAAAACACAGGATTAAGTGATCTCGTCGAAAATCATGTGGAGCCAGAGAAAGAAGTACTCAAACGCCTCACCATCGATATATTGGATATGGATATTACAATTGATGACGATATGGCATGGGCGATTACGACCGTAAATGTGTCTGGTGAAGTAAGAAAAACTGGCTCAACATTTGACAAAAAGGGCTACCAAACGTACTTGTTTAAACGAACGAGTAAAGGATGGAAAGTCATACATTCACATTCGTCTACCCGCGATAAAAAGCCCCACAAGCATCATTAAGCGACGTCAGTATGCCCATCACTCGCAACGTTACCCTAGACATCATGCGCACGGTCGCCATTGTATTAATGGTGATCTTTCACTTCGCGTATGACTTGCGGTTCTTTGGCTGGGTAGATTGGAGTGTGCCAAATGGTCCTGGCTGGAAACAATTTCGGTATGTCATTTTATCACTCTTTTTCTTAAGTGTGGGTGCATCATTGGTGTTCGCTCATCACCAACGCGTGGATTTGAAATCCTTTGCGAAGCGAATAATGTGGATAGTGGTATGGGCATGCGTTATATCACTATTTACTTATTGGTTTTTCAATAGTAATTGGATATTTTTTGGTGTTTTACACTTTATCGCCGTGGCCAGTGTACTATGCCTTCCCTTCGCACGTTATCCAGTCATGGCTTGTTTTATTGGGATAGGGATTATTACACTGTTCTTAACGAATGTGGTTACAAGTAAATGGCCGTTTAACTTATGGGAATTGGGGCTGCCGTCATCACCCAACGATTATGTTGCACTATTTCCTTGGATTGGCGTTGTATTGCTGGGCATTGGCGTTGGCCATATGTTTATTAAGGGTATAGATCCCTGTGCTTCACTGAAATTATCAACTAAAATCACGTTTTTAGGACGTCACAGTCTTGCTGTGTATGTGTTACATCAACCTCTGTTTTTTGTAACATTAGGCAGCGTGTATTGGCTTTCGCATTCGGTTATGTGAGTCTAAGTTGAAGATGAGACAATGATAATAAGGGACCTTTGACAAAAGTAGAGCGTTGTTTGTTTTACAAGTAGTCTCGGCGTTTCTAGCACTTGTATATCAGTAATAGTGTGGGTTCATCCAAGCAATAACCGCAGAAATAACGGCAACTAGGATGGCTGTTAATGTTAATACTGTGTTGGCCAAATTGCGTGTCGCTTCATTATATAACGTTTTCACCGCATCAATATCTTGTTCAATACGCGCAAGTCGACGATTAACTTCTGCATTGGAAAGCGTAGCATTTTCCAATAGTCGTAAATCTCGATTAATCTCATCAACCTGTTTTTTAAGGCCAACTAATCCGCGATAGAAGTCTGCGTGAACATAGTCATCGGTATCGGCAAAGCAAATGGTGGGAAGAAGTAGAGTAAAAACTAACATCCATTTAAACACTGTATATATCCTAATTACTGCAACTGACGGTTGATCGCCATAGCGCTTGAGTAAGTATTACACCAGCTTAACGGTTTATTGTAAATCCCGCTGCAAAGAGCCTGCAAACCTAAGTTGAGGGTCGTATTTCTTTTTTAAAGCAATCAAACGCTCTACATGGTGACCGAAATAACTGGTCAATGGACAGTCGTTGCCCATGTCATAATTTTGGTAGGCATGGCCATTAAAAAATGGGGATAATCGTTCATAGGTTTGATTAACCCAGTCTATAACCTTGGTATTGTCTTGATCGGGCAGAGTCACACCCGTGATGCTACATACAAATGAGGCATCGCGATGAATAAATGCGGTTTCATGGGTCTCGATATCCTGGATCGCGCCACATAACGGATCGAGCATAATGCCCGCTGCGTTGTCTGGGCAAGACTGATAGCATTGCAAAAGCGCATCAATAAACTGTTCCGTAAGTTCACCTTCAATGATCCCATTGCGCCAATAAAGTGCGTGCCCTTGTTCATATTCATTTGACTGGCACTCTATGTATTGTTTATGCGTAACAGAGATATCGGCATCCGTTTCCCATTTTGCTATGTTATTTAGGTTGGAGTCAGGGTCTTCACTAAACCCCATAATTGATATTTTTGCATTTTGTAACGCTGAACGAGCGATGTATGCATATAAGAATTGCGTTCTCGGCCCCTGCAGTACAGCATCGCTGTATTGCTTTAAAATAGGCTTTGCCTTTTGAATTGGCCATTCAATGATACCTCCTTGAACATAAGCTGGAGCCGGGTGCAGCCTAAATGTTATGTGGGTGATAACGCCAAATTGAGAGCCGCCACTGCCGCGTAGTGCCCAAAAAAGATCAGAGTGTTCCAAAGTGTTTATAACTCTTTGCTGACCATCTGCTGTGATCAGATTAAACGCCAAGACATTGTCGCAACTTAACCCATGTTTGCGTGACAAAAAACCGATCCCGCCGCCTAACGTTGCTCCTACAACACCGACATCCGGGCAGGTGCCTAATGGGATCACTTTCTTATATTTCGATAAGAACAGATCCAAATTATGATTTTTCACACCCGCGCCCACTCTTACTGACTGACCAACTGCGCAAAGTTCTATACTTTGAAAGGCAGACATATCAAGGACAATGCCACCGTCAATAACGGCCGCACCCGTTACCCCATGGCCGCCGCCTTTAACTGATATTTGTAAATTAAGGCGATTGGCATAGTCAATTGTATTAATGATATCGACGTCTGACTCAGGCACGACTATCGCATATGGAAAATGTGAAATGGCTCGATTAAAAACATGACGCCGCGCTGAATAGCCTGTACTTCCAACGTCCCAGACACTGCCGCTTAACTTGTTTCGCAACGACAGTAAGTCAGATTCAGTTGGCTTCGTTGAAATAGTTTTATTGGTATCAATTGGGTTGAGCGGCGCTTCGTCAATGCTTTGCAATAAATCCCAATTTGTTCTGCTAAATGTCTTTGGGTCTATACGATTTAACAATTGCCAAAGGTATTGTGCAACAAGGCGCGGCGGTAGTAGCTTGTTCTCTTCATGTAAGCCTCTTAAAAAGGCCGACATCGGCAGTACATCGCTTGGCACTTGCCGGATTTTTTTTTGCATCGCTGTATCAACATTTCCGGGAGCTGCGGTGGCAAAAACAGCTACATCTTCATTAACTTCTTGTCTAAAACAACTACACACCATATTTAAAGCCGTTTTACTCACACAGTATGCTGATGCGCCTTTCACTGCACTAACGGGTTGCTCGCTTGTCAAATACAGTACGCGGCTATGTTTAAACTTATCCAGGCACAGTTGTGTTATCAAAAAGGGGATATCGCAGTTGATTCTTTGTGCCGTGCGCCATTCTTTGTAGCCTATTGATTGAATAGGTTTAAGCGGTGTGACAATACCTGCACAATGCACTAAGTAATCAATCTGTTCGTATTGGCTAAGCGTTTCTTGAATTTCAATCGTTGCCGCTTCGTTATTAAAATCAACGTGTTCTATGATGAGGCGGGGTTCAAATTTTTCATTGAACGCTCCTAGTCCTGAGCTATCACGACACAGTGCAACAACAAGCATATTTGGATCCCTTGATAAGAATTCATTAGTCAATGCTAATCCAATCCCTGATCCTGCACCGGTAATTACCGCAATTTTGTGTTTCGTCATTTCTTATTATCCGCTCACCCAATTAAAAATTGCATCTGGTATTCAGCATATGCCGCTGCAAAGTAGCTATGAGGAGACCTGTTGACGCAGCTTGAGCATAGATAATTTTGAACCAAGGATAAATAAACCCATGATTTGATTACGGAAATGTAATGATTCTGTAATCCGATTGTCGTGAAGGATTGATCTAAATCAATTACATTTATCGTGTGATTTATAGGATGGATTTCATCAAAAGCAAAGGATAAATCGGGTGCAAAAAATTACGATAGCACTAATCTGCAATGCCACAAATGCCTATAACAGATGAAGAGCTTGAGGTTTTGGCCGAATTTTTATCGCCCAAATAGCACCTTGACCTGAGTCTAAGACATAGGATTAAGGTGACAAGTCGTCTATTTCAAACCTAAACCGCTCATGTGAGCACAATTAAAGGAAAAATTATGAAAACATTAACGTCATTATTACTGGCCAGCGCCCTTGTCGCTGCGCCAATTGCGACTTCTTACGCGCATCAACACACTGATAAATCTGACATGCCGATGATGGACGGTCAGATGATGAAGAAAATGCAAACACATATGGAAGAAATGCAAGCAGTTTTAGATGCAGTAAAAAGTGAATCTGATCCTGAAAAGCGTGAAGCCATGTTGCATGAGCATGCCCAAAAGATGCAAGACATGATGGGCATGATGGAAGGCAAAGATTCGATGGGAATGAAAGATGGAAAAGGAATGAAAGGCGGCATGGGCATGGAGCATAAACACAGTGATATGTCGACCGATGAGAAAATGAAAATGATGGAACAGCGTATGGCCATGATGGAAGACATGATGGGGCAAATGATGGGACATACGGCTGAAAAAGCGAAGCCAATACACAAGCATAAAAAGAACTAATCAATGCGTTATGAGGCAGGAAAAGCGACTGCCTCTTTTCTTTTAATAATCGCGGGAGTTTTACATGAAAAAATTAATCAAGCTTTTATCAATTGCAGTCTTGTCTGTTGGGCTACTAGGGGGCTGTGCAAGCCAGATATACCATGACTACATCATGAGTGGGCAGGTTGTTACCGTCGATGATAAACAAGTAGTGGTGTGTGTCTCTGACACCGATGGTCTCAAAGAACATCAAGTCTTTAATGTTTATCGCACCGTTTTTGATGCGACAGCAATTTCTGAAGGGGAAGACGGCTACTCGCGCGAATTCGTGGGCAAAATTCGATTAGGTAAAACGAAGGATGAGCATTTTGCAGAGGCTATTGTACTTGATGGCGAACTAGCACGTTATGACATGGTCGAGTTTGATCGTGGGTTTTAGTCGATATTTTTGAATAGGAGCATGCCGTTGTGAAGATTAGAGAGTGTCACCAAACCTACCGTTTAGCGGCTATTGTGAGTCTGGTATTATCTAGTGTCTTATTCACAACCGCGTGTTCAGCGATAACACAACAAACTAGTTCGAAAGAAAAACCTAAAGAAACACAATCTTCAGACACTACGCCCGAGTTAGCGCCGGCTGACTTTGCAAAGATCCAATCAGCTTTGCGCTCATTAGACAACTCACTGGTAGCGCAATCAAAAAGCAATACCGGCGTTAAACAGAGCGATACCAGCCCTCAACTCAACGAATCATCTACGCCCCCCCAAGCGACGAGCAAGATGAAGATGGGCATGGGAAAAGGGAAAAAGAAGATGACAATGAACGGAAAGTCTTGCATGGGGATGATGTGTAAGATGATGATGAAAAATAGTTCGATGATGGGTATGCCTCCTGAACAAAATACACCGGAGATATCCAAACCTTCATCAACGATAAGCTTGCCAGGTGCGAGTAGTGCACCTCATATTTACCACCTTGGTGAACAAGCCTTTTTCTTAAACCATACAACAACATTAGAAATAACAGATACGCAGTATCAAACGTTGTTATTGATTCAATCTGAGTGGGAGTCTTTCCAAAAAAGCCTTGCGCAGCAGCGTAGTGCATTAGAGGCATCATTGTGGGAATTGACAGCCCAAGGATTGCCTCAATACGACAATATTAAAGACACCATTAGTAAAATAGAGGCCATAAACAGCACCCTACGCCTACAGTTTATTGCTTCGGTGGGGAAAGCCGTCTCTGTATTAACACCCCCGCAGATTGCGAAAATAAATGCGCTGTGGGCGGCTGAACAAAAGGATGCGTCATGACTAGGGGGAGTAAACGCGCATCAATGATTCACCGCTATTGTGTCATTCTAAACGTCGTTCTTTTTTTCGTGATTATAAATGCGCACGCACAGCAACAGACTGAGGATAGTGAGCATGCCAGTCATCATCCTGAGGCAGCGAATGGGCCGATTGTTGCGGCAAGCACAGATTCTCCAGCTTTAGCCAGCCAAGTTAAAGGTCAGCCGGGCAATGCCAACGCAATGATGGGGCCAGGTATGGCAAAAGGCATGGATAAAATGATGGAGAAAATGGGAGCGCCTAAACCTAAAGATCTCTATCCAACTTTAATGCGGATGCAATCAACCACGCCGGAACAAAGAGATAGTATCTTAGGCAAAGCGTCGGCGCGTATGCAACAAGGAAGTGAACAACTGACTACCGGGTTTGAATCGCTCGCCCGTGCCGCAGCCGTTGATGACTATACCCAAATGCAAGTAGCTGTTGAGACCGTTAAAGAAGGGATCGCGCATTTTGATAGTGGTCTGGCGGCAAAACGGGCAATACAAGATGGGCAAGAGCCCAGAAGAGTGGCATTAACCTGGTTTAAATCGCAAATGAATTTGCTACCCAGTTCACCAGTGAATGATTCCTCAACACTATTTGGCATGACGCCGTTTCATACTGCAGTGATGCTTGTTCTGCTGATCTTCACTGTCGTCATGGTGTATGTTTATGGATTTAAAATGCGCAGAGCTGCCGCATTGCTAGAAGAGCTTAGGTCCACTGAGACCGCAAGCGCTTCTGCGCCCACGAAGCACACATCACTTAACGAGATACCTACTAACGCACCTGTAGGGACTGACGCTGTTTTAATACCCGCTACAGCGCAGGCATTATCTTCTACGACTATGTCACCGCGTAAAGGTGTCTATAGCGGCAGTATGCAAGTCACCGGTATTTTTCATGAGACCCATGATGTTAAAACGTTTCGACTTGCCAGCGCCGATGGTCAAGTCATCCCATTTAGTTTTGAACCTGGACAATTTGTGACTTTTACGCTCACGATTGATGGTGTTGAAAAACCGGTGAAGCGGTCTTACACCATCGCATCATCACCCACTGAGCAGTATTACTTTGAAGTCACCATCAAACGCGAGGAATTCGGTGTTGTTTCTCGTCATATGCATGACGTCGTAAATGTGGGAGATACGCTTTCAATTAAAGCGCCTGGCGGCAAGTTTTACTTCAATGGTCAAGATGCAAGTAGCGTTGTATTGATTTCAGGGGGGGTTGGGATCACGCCCATGATGAGCGCGGTGCGTTATTTAACCACGACGTGCTGGGACGGTGACATTTATTTTCTGTTTTGTACGCGAACGTCTAACGATTTTATTTTTGAACAGGAATTAAAATATCTACAAGCACGTCACCCAAGGTTGAAAGTACTCGTCAGTATGACACAGGCGGATGGCACTTCTTGGATGGGACCTCAGGGGCGTTTTTCATCGGCATTGATAAATGAATTCGTGCCGGACATAGCATTAAAAACAGCACACATTTGTGGGCCGCCGGCAATGATGGATGCAACCAAGGATATTTTATCTGAATTGGGTATGCCTGAAGCGAATATTAAAACAGAAGCTTTCGGTGGTGCGAGTCCGAAGAAAACGGCCACTAAAACGGAGGTTGCCCCAAACACGCCTGCAAACAATACGCGCCAAGTGCGATTTAGTTTATCAAATGCACAGGCACAAGCCGGCACAGATGAAACCGTATTGGACGTTGCTGATGGACTTGATGTTGATATTGAGAATTCGTGCCGGGCAGGCTCTTGCGGCAGTTGCAAAGTGAAATTACTGCGCGGCGATGTTGATATGGAGGTTGATGATGGGTTGGAGCCAGAAGATAGGGTCAGTGGTTATATTTTAGCAT
This sequence comes from Marisediminitalea oceani, assembly GCF_003731635.1. GTDB lineage: Bacteria > Pseudomonadota > Gammaproteobacteria > Enterobacterales > Alteromonadaceae > Alteromonas > Alteromonas oceani. Next base: position 33,639 of record NZ_RCUA01000024.1, read on the forward strand.
GTCAAGCCATCCCTAAAACTGATGTGGAGGTGGAAGCATAGTGAATAGTCAAGAGCGTACCATTGTAGGCAGCTTGGTGGTCTTAATGATCTTACTTTGGCTAGGGTTTGTGTGGCACCGTGACCCTGCATTCCCTGGCAGCTTTGCTGGATTTGTCGTTGGTTTGACTGCGCTGGTATTAATGTTTATTCCGTTGCTTTACATGATCATTAAACGCAACAAAGCACTAAAGAAAGTCGTGACCAAGCAAATAGCCATGCCTACGCTGCTGCGCATTCATATTTATGCTGGAGTATTGGGACCTATTCTTGCACTCATCCATAGCGCTCATCGTTTTGATAGTGCTACTGGAGTCTCCATCATCATCTTTATGATGGTCGTTGTGATCAGTGGGTTTGTTGGTCGGTATGTGCTAGGGCTTATTTCCTCAAATGTAAAAGAGAAAAAGCGTCAAGTGACAGAACTCCAAGGTGCACTTTCAAGCGCCAAACAATCGCTTAAAGACGCGGTCTGCGACGTAAGATATTCGACTTTCGCCCAAACATCAGCGAGACACATTCCATACATTGCTTTAAGTGTACCTACTTCAGCGCAAAGTAAGCTGTTTCGACAAGAGAGTAAGGTTCTATCCATTATCGATGCCATTTCTGATGTTGAATACAGCATTCTGATTCACGACACTGCGAAAACTTGGTTTGCTCGTTGGTTGAAGTTTCATATCGTGATTTCGATAACGCTCTATGGCGTATTGTTCTTTCACATTTTCAGCGAAGTTTATTTTGGACTACGCTGGTTATGATCAAGTGGATAATAGTTATTCTGGGCTTAGTTGCAGCGGGCTTTGGTGTTAGCCATTTTTTTCACACACCAGAGGATCTTGCAAAAATTCCGTGGGAACAAATGGTAGAGCCTGGTTCACTGAGCAAAGCGCATGCGTTTTTGGCGGATGACTGCTTGAGTTGTCACACGCCAGTAGAAGGCGTTGAGCGCGACAAGTGTGTCGCCTGTCATGCAAATGATACCCATATCGTCGCGCGTCAACCTACTGCGTTTCACGCCGACATAACAGAATGTGCTAGTTGTCATACTGAGCATCAAGGTGAGGATGCTAAGATTTCACTGATGAACCATATTGCATTGGTCGATATTGGGTTCAATATGCTCCCCAACCCAAACGTGCCATTTGACGAAGGCGCAGCCACGATGGCTTTTTTAGAAAATGTTCTAGCGAATAAGCAAACGGCTGATCCCCTATTTGTGCATCCCGACGTCAGTGATAAAGAAGCATTATTGAATTGTTCACAGTGCCACAGCAACGATGATCGCCACTTCACGTTGTTCGGAGAGGATTGCGTGCAATGCCACAGTACAGACAAGTGGTCACTGCCGACGTTTATTCACCCCTCGAGTCAATCTCGTGATTGCAATCAATGTCATGAAGCGCCGCCCAGTCACTACATGCAACATTTTAAAATGATTTCCGCCAAAGTCGCTGGCGAGCCAAAAGCCAAAGTGGAGGCGTGTTATGCCTGTCATCAATCGACTTCCTGGAACGATATTAAGCGTGCCGGCTGGTACAAGCATCATTAAGGGGGAGAAACTGTGATCACAAATTCCATTGCGCTGGCAACCTCACTGTTGGTAGCAATAGTATTGTTTCTGCCTCGCCTACGACAATCTGTCCAATGGCGAGCAACAGTCACCCCGTTGGCTTCAATAATTGGCAGTGGCTTTTTGATCATTGCACCACTGCTGCATTCGGTGATGGGCAAATGGGCGCTGCTGGGCATTATTCTGTTGTCCATTCTGGCATATACGTTGGGTTCGGTCATTCGCTTCAATATACGTCACGCAGAGCCTGAGCTTGCTCGCAATCCCCACGGCAGTATCGCAACGCTTGAGAAAGCCAGTCAATGGGCACTTGGCGCTGCCTATGCGATTTCCGTGGCGTTTTACATTAGCTTGTTTGCCGCATTTGTCTTTGACCGCTTGGCTATCGCTGATACAACACTCATTAAATTGTTTACCAGTGGGCTGCTTGTCATCATTATGCTGGTCGCTTGGCTTCGCGGTGCGAGAGGGCTAGAGACCATCGAGCTATTCGCGGTAACCATTAAGTTGGCGATTATTGTGGGTGTGCTTGTCGCGCTGGCAACCTACGACATACAAGTCCAAAGTGCGTGGTTTAAACACGAAGCGATACAATCCCTCAGCCATTTTGAAACCCTTAGTATGCTCGCGGGTATGCTCATGGTTACGCAAGGGTTTGAGACAACGCGCTTCATGGGCAGTAACTACAATGCAGAGCAGCGCATTAAAGCAGGGCGATATGCCCAGTGGATTGCCATTTTTCTTTACGCTGTGTTTATTGGTTTAACCTGTCCCATATTTCTCGATTTTCCGATAACCGAACTGAATGAAACCACCATTAGTTATACCCTGGGTCAAGCCATTTGGGTATTGCCCATATTATTGTTAGTGGCAGCGACAGCAAGTCAGTTAAGCGCCGCATTGGCCGATACTATCGGTGGCGGAGGACTGCTAAAAGAACTCTTCCACTTACCCATATCTCCTCAGTTTTACTATGTTCTGGTTATCGCGATTGCAGGCATATTAGTTTGGTCATCCAACGTATTTGAAATCATTAATCTCGCGTCAAAGGGATTTGCACTGTATTACCTTATACAAACACTCATCGCATTCAAGCTAGTACTACTGCGCCCCAAAGAACAACGCTTCAAATCGCTTCAATTGCTTGGTCTTTGCGCGATTGTTGTTTCCTTATCCTTTGTGATTGGCTGGTCGATACCAGCACAGCACAGTTAATAGAGGACAGAGGCTAATGCAATCCGCAAAAACATGTTCGCCAGCAGTTCGCGTCGCAAATTTTCACGCATCACTCATTGAAACTGCGTGGGAGTTAACCCAGCGTTGTCGCAAAAAGTATGATTTCAAACATATTGGTTTGGCCGGAGGCGTCTTCCAAAACCGCATTTTATGCGATGGCCTAGCTGAACGTTTTGCACAATCAGACATTCCTGTTGTTATCCCAAGCAGTTTACCTTTAAACGATGCAGCAATAAGTGTCGGGCAAATTCACGAATATTGCTCAAGGAGATCATCATGAAAGGCATAGAGCGTAATAATCGAGCATCATCAGAACCGTTGGACACCGATACTATTCGGTTAGCGCAAGGCAATGGTGGAATATTGACCAAAAAACTTATTAATGATGTGTTTAAAAATACTGCCAATAAAGAACTAGATCTGCTACACGACGCGGCTTCGGTAACCTTCGCAGGTCCCTTTCTGAGTATGACAACCGATAGCTTCGTTGTCTCACCTTACACATTTCCAGGTGGCAATGTGGGGGCATTAAGTATTTACGGTACCGTGAATGATCTGGCTGTCGTTGGCGCGACCCCTCGGTATATCAGTACTGCATTCATTATTGAAGAAGGCTTTTCGATGACGGCTCTCAAGGAGGTTGTCCATAAAATGCATCAAGCTGCTGTAGAAACCAATGTGTCCATAATAACGGGAGATACTAAAGTCGTTCCAAAGGGATTCGGTGGTGGCGTTTATATCAATACAACGGGTGTGGGTGACAGCCAAGAAACACCAATTTGGGATACGAGTCTTATAAGGCCGGGCGATCATGTACTTGTCAGTGGCTCTGTTGGCGATCACGGTGCTTGCGTATTACTGGCGCGTGAGGACTATGGGTTGCATGGCCAATTAAAGTCCGACTGTGCCAGCGTTTTCCCGTTAGTCAATGCAATCAGAGACTTAGAAGGCGTTCGTTTTGTCCGAGACCCAACGCGTGGAGGACTATCAGTGTTACTCCATGACGTGGCAACTGAAACGGGTTTCAATATCGAGCTAATTGAAAATAACATTCCGGTGCGTCCAGAGGTCGCAAGCGTGTGTGACATTCTAGGCTTTGATCCTTTCGTTTTGGCTTGTGAGGGACGCGTTATTGCAATTGTCAGTCCCGATATTAGCAGCGAAGTACTCACTCATTGGCGGGGTATAAAAAACGGTGAAAATGCCCAACATATTGGTGTTATATCAAAAAATACAGACTTAAAGGGCCGCGTGTCGATTATTACGCCAATGGGAGGGCGACGCTTCATGAGTGAACTTGAAGATGAGCCACTTCCACGGATCTGTTGAAGGTTTAGGTGTTGACCTGTGAGCGGCTCACAGGTTTATCGTATGAAGGTGAGAGTAAAACATAGGATTAAAGGCGTGTTGTAGCAGCACAACTATGTTGATAAAGAAGGGGGTTTAAAATGCGGGTAAAACAAATAGCAGATGCACTAGATATTAGCGTTGATACCGTACGCTATTATACGCGCATTGGACTTTTGGTCCCAAATAGATCCCACAATGGATACAAGTATTATCGGCCGGCGGATGTGACGCGACTACGATTCATTTTAAGTGCTCGGTCACTAGGTTTTTCGGTCAATGATATTAAAGAGATCCTAGTTACATCTTCACAAACCAATGCGCCGTGTCCAACGGTAAGGCGTCTTATTGAAAAGAGGTTGAAAGAGACTGAACAGCGGTATCAGGACATGCATGAACTTAGAGAGCGCATGCGCTTAGCCACTTCAGAGTGGCAAAACAAACCCGATCAACCTCCAACGGCCGATACGATATGCCATTTAATTGAAGGTTTCACAGCGCTTAAGTCATAACAAGGTTTAAATAGGGAGTGGTTTATGAATTCTAAAACAGACAGTGCGAAAGCACATGGGTGTTGTAGTGGCGGCGATAAAACATCAACTGCGAACGAAGCGGTTGACACTAAAACGCAGACCAGACAGGTGTCTTCCGATGCAGGCGAGATACAACTTAATATTCAAGGGGCGAGTTGTGCCAGTTGCGTCACTAAAATTGAAATAGCCTTAAAACAAGTCGCAGGCGTCACCAGCGCAGAAATGAACTTTGCACAGCGTACAGTGCTTATCAATGGTAATGCCTCGCCAAGCGAACTGGTTGGTGCGGTAGAAGAAGCTGGGTATAACGCAACGCTGGCAAATGCCGATTCTGATGAGGCTGCCATTGAAGAAAAAGAGCAAGCGGATTGGGCATATTATAAAAAGCTAATGCGACACATGGTCATCGCATTGTCGCTTGGAGTACCGCTCATGATCTATGGTTTGGTAACCGGGGAAATGAGCGTCAACACGACCACGGAGCGAATTGTATGGTTGATTATTGGGCTCATGACATTAGGTGTCATGGTGTTCTCTGGTCGGCATTTTTATGTGGGTGCATGGAATTCGTTTAAAAATCATTCGGCCAATATGGATACTTTGATAGCCTTGGGTACAGGAACCGCCTGGTTGTACTCGATGACAGTTGTGTTCTTCCCGGGCTATGTCCCTGAAATGGCACGACATGTTTATTTTGAGGCAACCGCTATGATCATCGGCCTAATTAATTTAGGCCTGGCCCTTGAGATCAAAGCACGCGGTAAAACCTCAGAGGCCATTAAAAGGCTGATAGGCTTGCAAGCCAAGACTGCACGTGTCATCCGAGATGGCGATGATATTGATATTCCTATTGAAGATGTTTTGCTCAATGATCTTATCCGGGTTCGACCCGGAGAACGCATTTCTGTGGATGGTGTAGTCGTCGAGGGCCAAACCAGTATTGATGAATCAATGCTAACGGGTGAGCCTATGCCAATTGAGAAGCGAAAAGACGATGAGGTTGTGGCCGGTACCATCAACAAATCAGGCTCTATCGTCTTTCGGGCAGAACGCGTGGGAAAAGACACCGCGCTAGCTCAGATCATCAACATGGTAAAACGTGCACAAAATTCAAAACCACCTATTGGTCGATTGGCAGATGTTATTTCTGCCTATTTCGTGCCGGTTGTTATGATCATTGCCGTAATGAGCGCACTAGCGTGGCTCAATTTTGGTCCGGCTCCCGAGGTTGCCTTCGCAATCGTGTCAGCAACCACGGTACTGATTATTGCATGTCCTTGCGCATTAGGTTTAGCCACGCCGATGTCGGTCATGGTGGGGGTTGGCAAGGCGGCTGAAGCAGGCGTACTTATCCGCAACGGTGAAGCGCTGCAATCTGCTTCGAAAATTACCACAATGGTATTAGATAAGACCGGCACCATAACAGAGGGGGCGCCTAAAGTTACCGACGTTGTTATTGCGTCAGCTCACAATCAAGATGACGTGCTTTCGTTAGCTGCAAGCCTGGAGTCGGGTTCCGAACACCCACTCGCAATGGCGATCGTTGAATCAGCGAAAGAGCAAGGTGTGCCGATCCACTCGGTGACTGATTTTGAGTCCATTGCAGGGAAGGGCGTAGCGGCAACACTGAATTCTCAGCGTTTGCTATTTGGCAATGAAAAATTGATGAAAGAAAAATCAATAGAACTTCATCATTACGTTGATAAAGCGCAGAGGCTGGCCGCAGAGGCTAAAACCCCAATGTATTTCGCGATTGATTCAAAATTAGTTGCCGTCATTGCTGTTGCCGATCCAATAAAATCAGACTCAATAGATGCGATTAACCGCCTACAGCACAACGGAATACGTGTGGTGATGTTGACGGGGGACAATCGTATGACTGCAAAAGCCGTTGCTCGAAAGGCGGGGATTGTTGATTACGTTGCTGAAGTGATGCCAGAAGATAAAGCAAACAAAGTGCTCGAACTTCAACGTGAGGGTGAAATCGTCGGAATGACCGGCGATGGGATCAATGATGCGCCCGCCTTAGCCCATGCCAACGTCGGATTTGCTATCGGAACAGGCACTGATGTCGCAATAGAAAGTGCAGATATCACGTTGATGCGAGGCTCCTTACATGGGTTAGCGGATGCGATTGCAGTGAGTAAGGCAACGCTGAGAAACATAAAGCAGAATCTCTTCGGAGCATTTATCTATAACGTCGCGGGGATCCCATTTGCTGCAGGTGTTTTTTATCCATTTTTAGGCTTACTACTTAGCCCAGTAATTGCCGGTGCAGCGATGGCATTCTCGTCGTTAACGGTAGTGACCAACGCGAATCGATTACGTTTATTCAAAGCTAAAGAGCACTAGGAGAACCTAAAGATGATGTGGATTAATTTGATAGGGTTAGTCGTGATTGGGCTTATTGTTTGGTGGTTTTGGCTTTACCAAACAAAGTCAACTGAAGTACGAGACGGCAGCATCGAAGTCCGCGTGAAAGATGGCGTGTATCAACCTGCCAATATCACAGTGCCCGCGAATGAGTCTGTACAACTGATGTTCTACAGAGAAGATGCGACTCCCTGTGCGGAAACACTACTAATACCCGAGTTGGAGATCAGTGAAACATTAGTGCTTAACCAGCGTGTGATGGTCACTATTCCCCCCCAAAAGGCAGGTCGCTATCCGTTTCATTGTCAGATGCAAATGTACCGTGGCACTTTGGTGATCAAGTGATTTACCGTTTTCTGAAAACTTAAACGACACAAAAGCGAGGTGTATTGTGAATAAACAAAAATTACCTTTTTGGCGCACCCCCAGTGGTTGGTCCGCCATCGGACTTATAGCGGCGGCAAGCTATTTCTTGTTTGTCGAGCATGGTGAACATGTTTTCCCGTATTTACCATACTTGATCCTGCTGCTATGCCCGGTGATGCATATCTTTATGCACGGAAGTCATGGTAAAGGGCATGAGACACATGCTAACGACGAGCAAACATTTAAAGAGCAAACCGAAGACAATGATCAATACAGACAAGGTTATATCGAAGGGTTAGAGCAGGCACGCAAGGAAAAACGTAAAATGGAGAGCGACAATGCACGGTGAATCAGATTATGGGCTTTGGACGTTAGTCATCATTAACTCCGCAATATTTATCTTTTTTGCGTTTAGTTTCGTCAAGCCGAAGTCAAAAACAGACTGGCGAAGCTTAGGCGTATTTTCCGCTTTTATCGTGGCGTTATTTACTGAAATGTATGGTTTCCCGCTCACTATCTATTTTTTGTCCGGTTGGTTAGCCGAAAGTTACCCAGGCGTAGATTTTTTAAGTCACGAAAATGGTCACTTGTGGCATACACTGTTGGGGTTATCTGGCGATGCGCATTGGGATGTACTGCACATCTTAAGTAATGTTCTCATCGTTTTAGGATTCTTTGTTTTATCTGCTTCGTGGAATGTCCTGCATCACGCGCAAAAAACGAGCAGCTTAGCGACCAGCGGTTGGTACGCACGTTGTCGGCATCCCCAATATGTTGCCTTCATTGTGATCATGTTTGGCTTTTTACTGCAATGGCCAACACTACCCACTTTGCTCATGTTTCCCATTCTCATTGTTGTCTATGTTCGACTGGCCAAACGCGAAGAGCAGCACGCCGAAACTGAGTTTGGTGATACCTATAGGCAATATAAGCAAGCCACGCCAGGTTGGTTCCCACGATTTCTCAATTCAAACGTTTCAAGCCCCGTGTAAGGATTACAAAATGAAGAAAGCATTAGTTTCAATATTGTTTGTCGCAGGCGTTTTATCCGCTACCTTTACGAGTGCTCAGACATCCATGAGTGCCGATGAGATGTTACGCAGTAACGAGCGCGTCATGGATGCATTAATGCAACGCATCCAACGGATCAATGACGTTTCTGAGAGGCAAACGTTGATTGTTGAGCATATGAAGATGATGGATACCTACTTAACGAGTATTGAGAAGAGGATCCAAAGTGAATCTAATACTGAACAAAAGATACGATTAAAAGAGACATATAGAAAAGGCCTGCAAAGAAGTCTTGTTCTTATCGAAAGCGGCATATCAGCAAGCGACATTGTTGTGATGGGGAACTCGATAGATGAACATTTGTTGTTAATAGAACAAAGAATGACAGTTTTACAATCGTTAATGCAGCAAGTGGTTAATGCCAATAGCGTTTTAAGCAATTAGAGACGTGACTGACATAACTGTGTAGGCAATTAATTTATAGGAGAAAAGTATGAGCGATTTAGATCACAGAGTGGGCGTTTCTGAGGCTAATTTAGTGGTACGGCATTTGAAGTTAACCGGCATTACCGACGGTAATTTATTAGCAATTGTTGCTGAAATTGATGGGACCTTTGGTATTGATGCCGTTTCATTTGAAGAAGCCAAAAACACTTTGCATATCGGCTATGACGCGACCCACTGCAATTTAGATGGCATTGAGACAATCATTCGTGCACACGGTGCAGACATTTCTGATGACTTTTGGACAAAGATGAAAGAAGGCTACTACCAATTCGTTGACGAAAACATTCGTGAAAATGCGAAACATAAACCCTGGAGCTGCCATCGTGTCCCACCCGGGCAAAGCAATAGAAAGAAATAGCGTAGCGCGAATCGAGCAACTTTATGTTGGACTTCACCAATCAGCACTAATTAAAACAGGATATTAGCACTGTGGATCATAGTAAGAATAAAATGGGATTCGAACCGGCGCACATACAAAGTATTCTTTATTTGTACTAGCTCAGACCTGATCTGACAGTTACCCAGTTTTCTGGTGCCAGCGTCAGGTT
>NZ_RCUA01000024.1:43220-49188 GCF_003731635.1 Marisediminitalea oceani
ATTAACGAGCGACTTAGATAAAATGGGGTGATCCGGGTCTATATTGATCGCTTACTTTGTGCCGGCTAAACACGCCAGAGGATATTCGTGTAGCGGTGCCTTATTACAAGCCACAGCGTAATCAAACCGATCTGGTGCCAGACTATTACCTTTATGAAACAGAAGCCTGGCTTAAGTACCCGCATTCGTTGGAAGGACTCAGTACTCAGGAAATTGCTGAAAACCGCCCCGAGCTCTATGAAATCCTAAAAGCGCATCTGAAGGACGAATAGGGGGCTTATTAATAGAGGCGGATTAGTTATCTGGTTAGCCGTTAATAAATTGGTTCATTAATTCGTAAGCCGCTTCACATTCTTCTTCAACCAAGGTGTTTAGCAGTAAAAAGCCGTGAACCATGCCTTCAAAAACGCTTAGCTGGCAAGTTGACATCCTCGGGTTCTATATCTAGCTTGAATCTTTTAATTGTTTGTTATATATAGTTTTTTAATAGTTACTCTTTTCCAATCTCTGTAATTATTGAGATCCTCACTGTTATGTTAATAGGTATCTTCAAAATGACTTAATTCTAAACAGTCGAGACAAGGGTATACCAAATGAATCAAAATCTAGGTGCTCAAAATCGAGTGTGCCAGCCATATTAAAATGTGCCCAAGCAATAACACTGCCTTTTGAAATAAGGTCAATTTCAGACTCCCGTTCTTCCTTTGAAGAAATTTCTTTGAGGTGTTTTTTCAGAAACAAATAATTCCAAAGGACAATAATGTTTTGTAGTACAACACAAGAGAGCATTGCCTTATCTATGTTTTCATGGTCGCCCACCTTAAGCTTACCGCCTCGTCCATGAAAAATTGCTGCTTTAAATTTCTGCCCAAGTTCAGCACGGTTCAATTGCTTCTGGATTCTTCGTCTAAGGTCATTGTCATCCATATATGAATAGATAAATTGGGTTTTTAGAAGCTTTCCAAATTCTTTCATGGCTTTATATAGAGCGCTGTCTCCCTTTGAAGAAAGCATGCGAAATAGCGTTGAAGCTGACGCGTAGCCAAGTTTAATAGTTGTCATTAAGCGCAAGATGTCATCCCAATTTTCCAATATCAATTTTTTGTTTATTGCAGAATTTGGCACAACAGGTAATGTGCTTTTTGACCTAGTCAAAGAGTGTGTATAACTATGTAGGGTTCTTTCTTCAATTTCCTTGAAACGCGGCGCGTACGAAACGTTAAGAAAAAATAAGCCTGTGAATGCAGCATCTGTATAGCCAAACTCATCAGTAGAATGACGGTGTGTCTTTTTATTGAACGTTTCGTCATCTAAATCTCTGACAAACAAATCCTTTTCTGACTCTTCGTAAATGTTTTCTCTTGCACGCACCAGGCCATCTATCATGTAAGCAGCTTCTCTTTCTGATGAAGATAGAACATTAACGTGGAAAAAGGATTGCTTGTTGTCTACAAAACTATTAGCCGATATACCTTGTTGCTTGCCATAGTATTTGTAACTGTAATTAGCTAGAAGTGAATCCACAGCAACAACAATCTTTTTTCCATCGCTGCTAGAGTGTATCTCATCTTTTTCTTCTTCATAGACGGCAGCTAGGTCTATGTTCTGAATGCGTTTTACGATTATTTTTATAACGTTCTCTAGTTTCTTTTTGGTAAAGCGAGTCGCGTCCATATCTCTGAGTGCTTTCTCATTGAGATCGGAAGCTCGCGCTAGTTCATGGTGACCCATATTGGTTCCTAAGCTAATTAGCACACCATAGATATATTTTTTATCCGGTTTCGTTAATGCGCCAATTTGGTTAGGGATCATAAATTCATCGCTGAAGTGCAACTCTTCATCTAATTCAGCTAACGCCTTGTAAAGTAGTACTTTCTTTGAGCCTTTTAATAATCCCGGTATGTATTGGCTTGCATCATAGTCCGCTTCATATTCAGCGAGCTTCCATTTTCCATTTCTGACTGAAACATACCTATTTTCTCCCGTTTCTAGATTATTGTTTGCTTGAATTATGATATTTGAAGTCTTCTCTCCAACATTTCTTAATACTTGTTCACCATCTTTAAATCTCAATAAGTCAGCAGCTTTTAAAAACTCTTCACATTTCTCATTCCATTGTGCGTCAGAGATCTGAAGCTTGTGCGCGGGTTGGAAACTATGGGAAAAAAGGAAGTTTACTTTTTTGGCGCGGATGGCTTTTTCAAGTGCTAAAAAAAGCATCACTTTGTATTTTTCTCGATATGACGTCGTCTTGTCTGTATCCATGACTACTTTATCAGTCGATGTAAAAAATGCGACTGGCGCATCAGCCTCTTTTACATTTCCATCAGATTCAATAAAATACTGAAACGCTTCAGTAATTTTATGATCAGAGTTTTCTTTATCAATTAGAAGCAGCTTTAGTAGGGGAGATACGGCACGCTGAATTCCAATGGAATTTCGATAGAGAAAATGCATTTTTCTAGTGTTGTTCTTACTCTGTTCAACACCGGTCAATACAGCCTCTATATAGTTGTTGATATTAGGATTTGTTGCTTCCTCATACGCTGCTAACAAATCTTTTATTTTCGTAAGCCTCTCGCCGTCAGACATATTGATGTCTGCCATTATTCGTTTTATTTCATTTAATATTGCGTTAGCTGACTTGGCAGTAATAACTACCGATTCAGTCGCTGATTCTAAGGCTTTTGATTCGCGCTCTTTAATCGTGCTGTCATGTTTTTTGGCTTTGTTATTCCATTCTCGCATCAGTTTTAAAAACGCTAAAATACTTGCATCGTTGCGTCTAATATATTGATCTTCAACGAAACCTAACAACTTTAAAGACAAATCATTTTTATCTTTTAGTTTTCGCAGTCCTGTCACGGTCATATCTTTAACTATCTTAGAATAATGCTGTCGAGCTTCGACTGTAAAATTCATTTTTTCAGCAAGTGTTTTAACATTGAAATACAGGTCTTTAAAAAAGCGAAGCTCGCATGCAGCGTTGTTTAGGTGTGATGTAACTGTTGATTGGTTAATGCTTTTGAGTTGCTTTAATTTAACAATAGATTCAGGGTTTAAAACTAAATCATGCAAAGTGTCTTCGACGTCTTGGGTGATGTGTGTTGATAAGGTTACTTTGAGGCGCTCGTTAAAAACAGAAAAACTATTGCTCACAATTGTGGCTAATTCGGTATAGCTTGGAATTTCTATACGTCGTCGCCAACAATAATCAAGCAGCGAAAATAAGATATCTTCACGCTCCGGAATCTTGTCAACAAATAGAGATGCATGTGCTTCTAATTCATTTCTATTTGAATCGGAAGAATAAGGGGCCCATTCGCACTGTTCTAGAATCAATTGTCGGTGATAGGACGCCATCTTCGATGTGTATTTATCCCAATCTAGTTTGGCATTAATCCCTAATAGCCGTTTGGCAGTGCGTATATCCTTTAGCTCAGCCATTGCAATTGGGAAAAACGAGCCTTTGGCGCGAAAATAAGCTCTGCGGACTAAGTAACCTACTTTAGCTTCATCAGACTCAAGCCGGTTTATGATCCTTTTGGTTTCTGCATCGGGCAATAAATAAACGGTTCTTGCGTCATTTGAAAAATTAGGCACAGAGGAAAACTTTTTCTTTCTGTATGCAGACAGAATCGCCATTTTGCTCATTCATAAAGTCCTGTGAATAGTGGATGAGTCGAATTGCTGTATCGTATTTTCAGTTTGCGAAAAGGCGAGGAGGCCTATACTATTACCTAAGTTATGACATAGTGTGTGTCTAAACACGGTTTCCCGCTCAAAAAATACTCTATTTACATCGATTAATCCAAAATTTGTTGTGTACACTACAAAAAAAATCGAATTTGGTTATATAAATAAAATATTAATAGCTAAATCGAATAATAGAACGTTTGATTATGTAGTGTGTACACACCACCATTTAGATTATTGAACCTTAACTTTGAATCTTGACCATGAACTCATCGTCATCTTCGCGTCCCACTAATGAACTGTATGATTCATTTTTGGTCGCTTACAATTACTTTAATCAGCAATTGTTTGAGAACGCGTTACCTGAGGTGATTTTTACGTTTCAAAGAAAAGCTGGAGCAATGGGTTTCTTTGCGCCTGATCGCTGGGGAAGTTTGAACGGGAAACAATGCCATGAAATTGCGATGAACCCATCTTACATTGCAAATTCTCGTCTGATTGAAGTCATGAAAACGCTGGTTCATGAGATGTGCCATTGTTGGCAGTACGTTTATGGTAATCCCGCTCGCGACTACTACCACAACAAAGAGTGGGCGATGCAAATGATTAAGGTTGGATTAATGCCTTCGACCACTGGGGAGCCAGGTGGACAGATCACGGGCCAGCAAATGAGTGATTACATAATAGAAGGGGGGGCTTTTCTTCAAGCCTTTGAAACCCTCAAAACCGTTGAGAAATTTCAATTACGTTGGATTGACAAACTTGCTTTGCCAAGACTGTATGATCCGGTGATTGCGCCTCTGGAAAGCACCAACAGTTCAGTAGCGAGCGAGGCAAAGCCAAGCGTCAACATCCTTGCTATTGACCCGGTAACAAAACAAAAAGAAGAACGGATCATCATACCGTTTGAAATTGATAACGAAGAACATACGTATGTCGAAGACATGCCGGATTTTTTCTTTGTTCAAGAAAAAACTGCACGAAAAACGCGTCATCGCTATGTGTGTGGTTGCGGAAACCGCGTTTATGGCAAGCCAGGGTTAGAAATTAGCTGCAAGGTGTGTGGTGAAGACTTTGAGTGGCGTGAATATGATAAGAAAAGCGACCCAAACTGAGAAATCAGTACAAGTCAGTTGAATTTTTCTGGATTACTTCACGTTAGATGTACTAGCTCAGACCTGATCTGACAGTTACCCAGTTTTCTGGTGCCAGCGTCAGGTTAGATTTGAGCTAAATTTTTTTCAGCCCAAATCTGTTTTCCATCAGTTAATGTTTCCATTGGCGTTCGGCCGCAGCACATTTTGCCCTGATGAGTCCGTTCATTGTTGTAATAATCTAGCCAGTCGTCCAGATCTTTCTGCAACATTTCCAGAGAATCATAGAGCTTTTTACGGAACGTCACCTGATAAAACTCATTCAGGATGGTTTTATGGAAGCGTTCACAGATACCGTTAGTTTGCGGATGTCTCGCTTTGGTTTTGGTGTGGTCGATATCATTGATTGCCAGATATAACTGGTAATCGTGCTGTTCAACCTTGCCACAATACTCAGTACCTCGGTCAGTTAAAATCCGCAGCATGGGCAGTTCCTGAGCCTCGAAGAACGGCAATACACGGTCATTTAACACATCTGCCGACGTGATTGGTGTTTTCGTTGTGTAGAGCTTAGCGAACGCGACTTTACTGTAGGTATCAACAAACGTCTGCTGATAAATTCGGCCAACGCCTTTTAAGTTGCCTACATAGAACGTGTCCTGAGAGCCTAGATAGCCAGGGTGATGCGTTTCAATTTCACCGCAGGCTTCATCATCTTGCTTTTTCTTTTCTAGCGCTGCAACTTGGTCTTCGCTAAGGATTATGCCTTCCTTTTCAACCTTGGCTTCCAGAGCTGCGAGGCGCTTTTTAAAGTTCTCCAGGTTATGACGGAGCCAGATGGAACGAACACCACTACCAGACACGAATATACCTTGCTTACGCAGTTCATTACTGGTTCTGGCTTGGCCGTGTGCCGGAAACTCTACTGCGTAATTAATAACGGATTGCTCCGTTTGTTCATCCACGCGATTCTTGAGATTTGGGGTTCGTCTGGACTGACTAATTAGCGCATCAACGCCGCCGTCCTCAACGAGTTCCTGATAACGATAAAACGTTTCTCGAGAAACGCCCATGATTTTACAGGCTTTAGATACATTGCCTAGTTCTTCGGCCAGATTGAGTAAACCTGCTTTGTGTTTAATGATTGGATTGTTAGTATGCAACATGAGAGTTACCTT
>NZ_RCUA01000025.1 GCF_003731635.1 Marisediminitalea oceani
ATTAACGAGCGACTTAGATAAAATGGGGTGATCCGGGTCTATATTGATCGCTTACTTTACAATTGCCATACCCAGACCTGTGCCACCATATTTACGGGTGGTTGATAAATCTGCCTGAGAGAATCTGTTGCAGAGAGTGCCGACCTGCTCGGTGGTCATGCCTATTCCCAAATCCTGAACAACAAACGTTGTAGTCGTCGCTGAAGTATGGACGGAGAGTGAAACTATTCCTTTCTCAGTAAATTTTATTGCATTCGACAGAATATTCCCCAGAACCTGTTTGATCCTAACTTCATCACCTCCCCATGTCTCTGAAGGGGATACGTCCGAACTGACCTCAAGTTTGAGTCCTTTCTTTTCGGCGGTGTCTCGAACATTGTTAACTACTTCATCAACCAAATTACTCAAGATAAAAGGGGTTTCCTCGACTTCGAGTTTTTGTGCTTCGAGTTTTGAAAAGTCTAAAATGTCATTCAGAATACGCATCAGCAATTCTGATGAGGTCAACGCTATATCGACTAACTTTGACGAATCGGCGTATAATTGCCGCTGCTTTAACAGCTGTAATGTTCCCAAAACCCCGTTCATAGGGGTTCTAATTTCGTGGCACATGTTGCCTAAAAACTCACTTTTTGCATTATTTGCAATCTCAGCCATTGCCTTAGCTTCATTTAAGGCTTTGAATGTATTAACCTTTTCGGTGATATCTTTGAGTAAGCCTACAAATAAGCGTCGGTTATCTACAAGAACCTGTGTCACGGTAATTTCTACGGGAAACTGTTTGCCGTCTTTTCGACGTGCAATTAATTCCCTGGTTTTTCCTAAAACCGTGCTTCGCTCCTTAGAACTGTAAGCATTAACATAGCCTTGATGAGTACGCCCAATATCGTCAGGCATAAGCAGCGACACATTTTTTCCCAGTATTTCTTTGCGATCGTAAAGAAAAAGCTGTTCCGCAGCATAGGTAAAGTGCTCAATAGCCCCGTCACCATCTATGATGATGAGTGCTTCACCTAAATTCTCTAATACTGCTTCGTGTATTTCATGACCGTCTGTCACATTCTGCTCCGGATATATTACAAGTAAGGTTTAGCTGTAAGTTGAAAAAATGTAAAGCGATAGCAATTCCTCTACTACTTTAGATGCAAAGAACTAAGTTGCCTGTTGATTGTGCTTATTTTGAGCTATTTTATAGTAAGTATTCATCATAATTAAAACTCTAAGCCTACCGTGACATTGAACAACAGTACTAATGAAGCTTGGCGGCTTGTAAAAGTTACCTCATCCACAATACGTCCGTTTGGCGTTGTTGCATTATTGTTTGGCCTGTTAGCAGTCATAGGGTATATGAGTGCCTTTGAAGAGTTATATCGGCCCATTAACAACGGCTCTGCTACCCATCCTTTAACCGCTTTGACTATATCGGCAATTGGGGTGGCACTTTACTGCAACATAAAGCGGCAACCGCATATCGCACTGCAACGATTCTTTTCGATAATAGCCATAACATTTACCGTAGCTAGAATTTTAGAGGTATTGCTTAGCTCAGAGCTTACCCATTACTTTGTACCATTTCAGGAAGTAGTCTCAGAGGAAGTGTTGGCCGGTAAACACAATAGTATGGGTATTAATACTGCAATTATGCTTTGCGGGTTAGGTATATCGATTCTACTGTCATCATTCAAGCGGTCAATCTCATCTCAATTTGTTGCATCAATCGCAGGGTCTATACCGCTGGTTTCGTTTTTGGGTTACGCCTACGGTATTGACGGCTTTTACGGTGAGATGTCGATGTTAACAGCGGTTGCGGGATTTGCTCTTTCGTTAGCTACGATTTTTTTAAGCGCTAATAAAGGTGTTATGCGGGCATTACTAAGCCCACACATTGGTGGACGAGTTGCAAGATACCAGGCGTTGGCTGGTTATTTAGTGCCTTGTTTGTTTGGTCTCCTGGTCATCAAGTCGATTGTGAGTAATGAAACGAGCTTTTTTGGGATATTCGTGATTGGTGTGTGTTGGTTTATTCTCATAATGGCTGGCGTCTCGGCGTTTTTTACAGAGTTGGTCGATGGACAACGACGAGAAACGTTGAAAGAGCTAACAAGAATGGCAACCACGGATGAGTTAACCGGATTACCTAACCGGCGCACATTTATTGAAAGGGTTGAATTAGAGTTATCCCGAGCAGAACGAGTATCGCTTAATTTGTGGATGTTGATGATAGACGTGGATAACTTTAAAGAAATTAATGACACGGAAGGCCATGCAATGGGAGATAATGTGCTTAAAGCCATTGCCGGCATCTTAAAATCGTCGGTACGTCAAATCGATGCGGTTGGCAGGTTAGGCGGTGAAGAGTTCGCCATACTCCTGCCGGACACACCTTTGGAAGGCGCAAGAAGAGTCGCGGAAAGCATTCGCAGTAATATCGAATCGGAAGTCATTAAAGGTTGGACGGATAGTTACGGGCCGGTAACGATTTCTATCGGCGTAGCAAAGGCAGGTATCAATGATTCGTTCCAGGCGCTGTTGGATAAGGCCGATGAGGCACTTTATGACTCTAAGCACTCTGGTCGGAATAAGGTGTCATTTGATCCTAAATCATTGGAAATTAATTCTTAGCCAGAGCATCAGTCACATATTTAATAGGCTAGGGGCACTCTACAAATTCGCCATGCGATTTAACGTATTGAGTACAGGGCCTGAGGCAAGCTAGGCCCTGGTAGGTTTTAAAATCTAAGCAAAGTCGAGCAAATCGGTACCAAAGAAATTATCGATGATACAACGCCATTCACCGTTAGCCTGACGCTGCATAACATACAGAGCGCGTTTTCCTTCACACGGTGTTGCCAGCGGCGTAGCTTTCGGTACGAGGTATAACTTGCTTATAACCAGTGCAATATCACCAGCTTCAATAACAATCTCATCGCCGGTAGTAACCAGATGCGATGGCATATATTTTTTCTGAAAAGCCTGTAGTGCTGCAATGCTATCGTGTTGTTGCTGCTTGCCTAAGGGATGGGCAACTATATTGGCATTGTCGCTGTAGCAATTTGAAATGGTATGCAGATCACCGTTATTGACAGCTTGATGTAAACGGCTAAGTAATTCAGTGATTGATTGTTTCATGGTTATAGTCTCTGTAACGTTAGGTGGTGCCGCAAAGACTGACAAACTAAAAACCCGCCTTTGCGGCGGGTTTCGATAATTTTAATTGGCAAGTTGACGTCCTTGGGGTCTATATCTAGTCAAAGTTGCACAAGCCTTTGTAAAATCGAAATTTAATCATCTACAAAATGACATTCATCACCCTAAACAACCAAAGAAGGTTTCAATGTAAAGAATTTTATTTGAACATTCGGAACACTACGTTTAATGTGAATTACCTGAAGTAAGAAGCAATATTTGCTTATAGGATTGTGTTAAATGCCAAATTGGATGGTGGAATTTTTGTATGTTGTTCTAATGTCTAAGCGATGTGTTTTTGCGTTCTTGTTAGGGATTATCCTGTTCTTCTTGATAAGCGCTTATGGTCACCATGCTATGGAAAATTTTCAACTACAAGGCGTTTTTAAAGGAATTGAAGATGTTATCAGAGATAAATTTCTTAGACGGTACGATAAACTAGCTCTTGGCGCTCTGATTGCCTGCTGGATTCTGGCAATTAAGTTTTATATCAAAGATAGAAAGCGTTTCTTATAAACCTGGAATACCGTGACATGACATCTCAACTTGCCATTCTCTTAAATCGTAATAATAACTGTTATTACGATTTTAAATTGTCAGGATATAGTGTTATCCTGTTCGAATGAAATATCATCCCATTACTGACACCATCGACCTACAAGCGTCACTGCGAGATATTCTTGACACTCAAGAATTTAAATCGGTGTACCCTACTTTGTCTGAGTATCTTGATTCATTCGAGCAGCAAGGTATTCCTGCAAAAAACGATTTGAAGCAATTGCTTAATTTTTTGGTAACAGGCTTAAGCAATGCAAAAGGTACGCAATCAAGGTTCAGAAACGAGGCAGAGAGATTCACCTTGTTTTGCTGGCACGAACGCGGAAAATCAGTTCTCGATATTAAGCTTGAAGACATAAAGCTTTATATCGATTGGATTTGGTCACCACCAAAAAATTTAATTTCTGATACAACGATATCGAGCCGCTTTAAATACAGATCTAATTCAGATATTCGTGTTGTCAATCCAGAATGGCGCCCTTTCGTGCATCGCGCGCCCAAGGCAAATCGGAAAATCGAGTCATTTATTGCACCCGGCAAGGCTTCCAGTATCAAACATGCCTACAAACTTAGCCAAACTTCACTTCGCAATTCATATGCATCATTAAATGTTTTTTTTAAATGGTTAATCGATGCTGAACTGGTTATGCGTAACTATTTGGCTGATGCCAAGAAAAACTGTAAATATCTGACTAAAGGAAAAATATATCAGCCACCACATACGTTTGATGATGAGGTCTGGGATACATTTATCCAATCCCTTACAGATGCAGCTAACGAAAACCCTAAGTTTGAAATTCACAGATTTGTAGTGTTATCGCTAAAAGTATTGTTCTTAAGAATCTCAGAACTATCTTCACGTGACTATTACACCCCTTTGTTCAATCACTTTCGACCGGATCCTAGTAATGAAGGCTGGGTATTGCATGTCGTAGGCAAGGGAAAAAAAGAACGTGTAGTAACGGTACCTGATTCATATATCGAAAACGTGCTGGGTAGATACCGGGAATCGATGGGCTTATCTCCCCTTCCCAGAATCGATGAGGACACTCCAATCCTCCCATCTATGAAAACTGGGAAAGCGCTTAAGCAAGACAGTGTCAATAATATTGTTGAAGAAACGTTTGACTTGGTTATTTCTACTCTTATGAAGAGTGGAAAGAAACAACAGGCGCTTGATATTGCCGGTGCATCATCACATTGGTTGAGGCATACCGGCGCTACTCAAGCATTAGATGAATTGAATGAAACTATGTTAGCCGAAGAACTCGGCCATGCCAGTGTAAAAACGACAGTTGAAATTTATGTTGCTCCGGCACACAGAGATAGAATACGCAAAGGTTCACAACGAAAGCTCTAAGCACAAAATCCATTATTCTGAACTTGGAAATAGCATATCTTAGGGAAACTGCGAATAAGTCCTGCAATTTAGTTTTTGAACCAGCCTTTGCATTCGCCGTTTAATTTTTGAACGGTAAATTCTCAATTTCGGCCAATATACTACCTTTTTAGGCCTGATTTAGGCCTTATTCCGGGCTATTCCCGGATTTCAGACAGATCTTGGCTGTCGTCGCAACATCTGGTCTACTTTAAACAGGTTTGCCAAGGTGCATAGCATGGCTAACTGTGAGTCATTTTTCATCAGTCCTTTGTACCGTGCTTTGATAAAGCCAAACTGACATTTGATGATCCGAAACGGATGCTCCACTTTCGCCCGGATGCTGGCTTTTAAATATTCGATGTTGATGGCGGTTTTATTCTTGCGGGGATGCTTCTTCAGCGCCTGAACTTTGCCGGGACGCTCTGCTATTAGCCATTCCACGTTAGTGTCTTTCAGCTCTTCGCGTTTTTCTGCGCCCTGATAACCGGCATCGCCGGAAGCGAATTCTTCTTCGCCATGCAACAGGTTTTTCAACTGATTCAGGTCATGCTCATTGGCGGCGGTGGTTACCAATGTATGGGTGAGACGGTAATCCCCCCGAAAAATAACTGACGTCAAAAGTAGAATTTTCTCGTAACCTATACGCAGGAGATTCTGCATGAAAAAATCAAAATTTACTGACAGCCAGATCATGGCGATCCTGAAACAATCTGAAGCAGGTACACCGGTGCCCGAACTTTGTCGTGAGCATGGCATGAGCAGCGCCACATTTTATAAATGGCGGGCGAAGTACGGTGGTATGGATGCATCTCTGATGTCCAGACTGAAAGAGCTGGAAGAAGAAAACCGCCGTCTGAAAAAGATGTATGCCGAAGAAAGACTTAAAGCGGAGATTGTTCAGGAAGCTCTGACAAAAAAGTGGTAAAGCCGTCTCGCCGAAAGGAGATGGCACAACAAGCTGTAGCGACCAATAAAATTAGTGTTCGTGCTGCGTGTCGAGCATTCAACATCAGTGAAACCTGCTATCGATATCAGGCTAAACTCAGTGATGATAATGCCTGCATTGCAAACTGGCTCATCAATTTAACAGATGAGCATGCTGACTGGGGCTTTGGACAGTGTTTCCTGTATCTCAGAAATGTGGAAGGCTACAGTTGGAACCATAAACGCGTTTATCGTATTTATCGTGAGCTTGCGTTGAATCTGCGGATAAAACCCCGGCGGCGCTTAAAGCGAAATGCACCTGAGCCACTAAAAGAGCCAATCAAATCGAATCAGGTATGGTCGATTGATTTTATGCATGACCAGTTATCTGACGGTCGGAGCTATCGATTGTTAAACGTCATTGACGATTATCGACGTGAAGGACTTGCGATTGAAGCCGGGTTCTCCCTGCCTTCAATGCGAGTATTACGGTGCCTCAATCAATTGCTGGAGTGGCGTGAAAAGCCACTGGTCATACGCTGTGATAATGGTCCTGAATTCATCAGCCATGAGTTCACACAGTGGGCTAAAAAGCATGAAATAAGGATCGATTACATTCAGCCCGGTAAGCCACAACAAAACGCTTATATTGAGCGACACAACCGGACAATAAGATACAGTTGGGTGAGCAAGCACCTGTTTGATTCATTGGAAGAAGTACAGGACTATGCAACACAATGGCTTTGGTTTTACAATCACCAGAGACCGCACAAGGCCAATGGAGGCAAACCACCTCTGATGGCAGCTTAACCTCTACTTTTAACTTCGGTTAAAAATGGGGGGATTACCAGACCGCTCTTGGCATCCACACCAATATGGGCTTTCATGCCGAAATGCCATTCATTACCTTTCTTGGTCTGATGCATCTCCGGGTCACGTTCATTCTTTTTGTTTTTAGTGGAGCTGGGCGCTTCAATAATCGTCGCATCCACCAATGTGCCCTGCGTCATCATCACACCGCAGTCCGAAAGCCATTGGTTGACCGTTTTGAACAATTTGCGAGTCAGCTTGTGCTTTTCCAGCAAGTGCCGGAAGTTCATAATGGTAGTGCGGTCTGGAATGGCTTTATCCAATGACAGTTGCGCAAACTGGCGCATCGAAGCAATTTCATATAACGCATCTTCCATTGCCTCATCACCAAGGCTATACCATTGCTGCATACAGTGAATGCGAAACATGGTCTCGAGCGCATACGGACGTCTGCCATTGCCTGCTTTAGGATAAAAGGGTTCAATCACTTCCAGCAGTTGAGACCACGGCAGCAGGTTATCCATTCTGGATAAGAATATCTCTTTACGGGTCTGACGGCGCTTACTGGAAAACTCGCTGTCAGCAAAGGTTAACTGGTGACTCATGAGCGGTAATGTTTGTGATTTACTATGCAGCTATGATCTCACATCGGGGACTTATTCGCATCTTCCCTAGCTTGTCAACACCTTCCCCTCTTCCCACGATCCCTAATCTAAGTTCTGAGCGCCGCAATTCATCTTTTGTGTTATATACGCCCATACGTTCAATTCCATTCCTTGGACATATATGAGTACCTTTCCCAAAGGCTATGTTCTGCTAAATTGTTGCTACACTGTATATGAATACAGTCATTGAGAATTGATCATGCTCCCAGCACAATTTACAAAGCTTATAGCCGAGTTAGAACACTTAACA
>NZ_RCUA01000026.1 GCF_003731635.1 Marisediminitalea oceani
AACGAATTAAATCGATCAGATATCAGAGTAATTTAACAAAAGTACGATCTTGCCCTGCGGTAGGTCTGCCGCTGATTAGCGACAAGCTGTTCTTATTCGGTGCTTACGAGAAGAAAGAAGGTGTACGTCTGCATGAGTATGCTGGTCTGTCTCGCGCAAGTGCAGAAGAAATTGCTGAAATTACCGAAATCTCTCAAACGATTTACGGTTACGATCCAGGTGGTTTCAAAGGGTCTTCTCCTGTTGAAGACGAGAAATTACTAATCAAATTAGATTGGAACATTAACGAAGATCACCGTGCAGCCTTCACGTATAACTGGAACGATGGTTTCAATATTTCTGAGTCTGATACCGGCACATCTCGCCTGTCTTTCGACGGTCACTTCTATGAGCGTGGCGCAGAAATCGAAACTATTACAGCTTCTGTTTACTCAGACTGGACGTCAGATTTCTCTACCGAACTTCGTATTGGTAAAACGAAACTGGACAACCGTCAGATCTCTGTAGATGCGGGTACCGGCTTCAGTGAAATGCAAATTAACCTGGGTGACACTGTTGTTTACCTTGGTCCGGATGATTCTCGTCAGTCAAACGACCTGAACTGGGATAACACAACTTTTAAACTGGCAGGTACCTATCTGTTAGGCGATCACACCATCACCGGTGGTATCGAATATGAAGACTTAGATGTGTTCAACCTGTTCGTGCAACAGTCACGTGGTGAGTATCGCTTTAACTCAATCGATGATTTCCGCAACGGTCTGGCAGGTCGCATTTTCTATAATAATGCTGCTGGTACCAACGATCCGAACGACATTGCAGCAAGCTTTAGCTTTGCCACTACCACATTCTATTTACAGGACGACTGGTATGTGAATGACGACCTGACTTTACTGTTTGGTTTACGTTATGACAGATGGTCTTCTGATGATCGCCCTCGTTACAATGAAGCGTTTGAAACCGAATATGCTGACTACAACAATGGTCAAGGTCTGACTAACACCGGTAACTTAGATGGTATCGACCTGTGGCAGCCACGTGTTGGCTTCAACTATGTACTGACTGACGACATGGAATTACACGGTGGTTTCGGTCTGTACTCTGGCGGTAACCCGAACGTTTGGGTATCTAACGCTTACTCTAATGACGGTGTAATTCAGGTAGCGACGACTGTAGCTCCTTGGCAGCAAGATGTTGACTTTGGTGGTCTGCCAGTAGATCTGTTCAATACGCCGTTAGTGAACAACGCTGCACCAGGTTACGGTATTCCACAAGCTCTGTATGATTTTGTAGAAGATGCTCCAACAAATGGCTCAGCTAACAACGTTGTTGCTGTTGATCCTAACTTTGAAGTACCTACTGAGTGGAAATATGCTTTAGGTTTAACTTACCTGGCACCTGGCGACTACCTGGTACAAGCTGACATTCTTTACACTGATAAGAAAGATGCAGCGACCTACATCGAGCCTTCACGTGAAATCACTGGATATGGCCCGGATGGTCGTCCACGTTATGACGGCTCTAACAGTACTTTCCTGTTAACCAACGTTGATGGTGATTCAGGCGATGCGACTACATTGTCACTGGCAGTGTCTAAAGAATACGACTTCGGTTTAGACGTAAGCGTAGCTTATGCGTATAACGATTCTACTGACGTTAACCCAATGACCAGCTCAGTTGCTTACTCTAACTTTGTTAACTTTGCGACCAGCGATCCAAACAATCCTGGTGCGGCAACTTCTAACTATAACATTCCGCATCGTTTCACCCTGCGCGTAGGTTATAAGCATGAGTTTATCGATGGCTATACAACGCGTTTCAACGTGTTTGCATCAGCTAACGAAGGCCGTGGCATGAGCTATACCTTTGGTGATGTGCCGCGTTTGGATGACAACGGTGAAATCGAATACGTAGATGTGCTGGACCAATTCTACGGTGATGATAACACCGGTGGTGGTCGCCAACTGCTTTATGTACCTGCTGTAGACGATCCAAACGTTGTTTACGGTCCTGATTTTGATCTGGATGCGTTCAATGCATTCATCTCATCTGAAGGCCTGGGCCGCGGAAAGATTGCGTCACGTAACGGTACTAACGGCGACTGGTGGACTAAAGTTGACGTTCGCATCAGCCAGGAACTGCCTGCGTTTGCAGAAGGTCACCGTGCATCAGCATTCTTCGTTATCGAAAACCTGGGTAACCTGTTAAACGATGACTGGGGTGTACTGAAACAAGGTAACTTCGTATCTGAATCTGTTGTTGGTGCTAGCATCAACGACGACGGTCAGTATGTTTATGAAGAGTTCTTCGGCGCTGACCAGCGCGATAACTATTCAATTGGCGCGTCACTGTGGGAAGTTCGTGTAGGCGTAAGCTACCGCTTCTAAGCAGCTACTGCTAATCATAAAAAACCCCGCTAATGCGGGGTTTTTTGTTTTAAGCGCCGTAATAAACAGGAGCGATAGCAGCAGGGTGACGCCTTATACTCTTTATACGTTATCGAATAGATCTTCCACGCGCTGGCGCAGATTTTCGATTTTGGTTACATCGGCCGGTGCAATAAAAATAGTGTCATCGCCGGCAATGGTGCCAAGTACGCCATCCTTTTTACTCAGCGAGTCCAGTAAACGGGCAATCAGCTGCGCAGCCCCGGGGCTGGTGCGAATGATCACCATCACATTATTATGCTCAATATCCAGCACCAGTTGCTTGAGCGGGCTTTTAGCCGTAGGCATACCCAGTTCCGGCGGCAGGCAGTAAACCATATCACCGCGGGCATTACGGGTGCGAACCGCGCCAAACTTACTCAGCATACGTGATATTTTACTCTGACTTATATTGTTGAAGCCCTGATTTTTCAGCCCTTCAACAATTTCTCCCTGGGAGCCGTAACTTTCAGCTTTAAGAATGTCTTTGAATGCCCGGATGAGCTCTTCCTGCTTCTGATTTGCCATTTAGTTCCTGACGTTTATTAATAATTTTATGATTTTGACCGCGCCGGTTATGTATTAATCGCTAATCGATTCGGCTAACCTGCCGGCTTGGTGTATACTCTATTCCGCGAAAGGTTCAGGGCCGGGATAGCTCCCATACCCTAACGGTTTTAAAAACCAGTTATTGTGCCCTAATTTGCATGAAAAAGCAACATTAATGCATAACTATGCACTTATATTGAATATAACCCGATAAATCGCCCATTCACCTGTCATACGACTAATAGGTGATTGAGTTTAAGGCTGACATCCTTTAAGGTGTTCGGCCGTTATTAAACGTGATTCTTTCCATGAGGAGAAATGGTATGAAAGTAGCCGTGTTAGGTGCTGCCGGTGGTATTGGTCAGGCGCTGTCACTGTTGTTAAAAACACAACTGCCAGCAGGTTCTGAGTTAGCTTTGTATGATGTTGCACCAGTTGTTCCTGGTGTAGCGGTAGATTTAAGCCACATCCCCACTGCAGTTAAAGTTACCGGTCACGGTAAAGACGACCTGGCAGAAGCTTTAACGGGTTGTGACGTAGTATTAATTCCAGCAGGTGTACCTCGTAAGCCTGGTATGGATCGTTCAGACCTGTTCAATATCAACGCGGGTATCGTTAAAGCACTGGTTGAAGGCATTGCTGATAACTGTCCTTCTGCTTGTACCTGTATCATCACTAACCCGGTAAACACCACGGTTGCTATCGCTGCTGAAACACTGAAAGCAAAAGGCGTTTACGACAAGAACAAACTGTTCGGTGTAACGACTCTGGACGTAATCCGTGCAGAAACTTTTGTTGCTGAACTGAAAGATCTTGATCCGGCTAATACGCACGTACCGGTTATCGGCGGTCACTCAGGCACCACTATTCTGCCTCTGCTGTCTCAGGTTGAAGGCGTAGACTTCTCTGACGACGAAGTAGCTTCTCTGACTACCCGTATCCAGAATGCGGGTACTGAAGTCGTTGAAGCTAAAGCTGGCGGCGGTTCTGCTACACTGTCTATGGGTCAGGCGGCAGCACGCTTCTGTCTGTCTCTGGTTGCAGCTATGCAAGGCGACAACGTTGTTGAGTACACCTATGTACAGACTGATGACAGCGACGACGCTGCGTTCTTCTCGCACCCGGTACGTTTAGGTCCAAACGGTGTTGAAGAAATTCTGTCTTACGGCGAACTGAGTGCTTTCGAACAGAAAGCTAAAGAGGATATGCTGGAAGGCCTGCGTGGCGACATCAAACTGGGTGTTGATTTCGTAAACGGCTAAGTAAGCTTAACATCTTATGTAGAAGCCGCTCAATTGAGCGGCTTTTTTGTTGGCGGTATAAAAAAGCCCGGATAACTTATCCGGGCTTTGTTTGTGTTAGGCCTGCGCGAGATTTAGCCGGTATTGCGCATACCAATAGCAATACCGCTGATTGCAACCATCATGGCTTTATCCAGCGTGGCATCGTGCTCGTCTTCATCTAACTGACGCAGACGCGATAACAGCTCGATTTGCAGGAAGTGCAGAGGCTCAAGATACTGAGCGCGAATATTCATCGACTCTTTACCTTGTGGATCGGCTTCCATAATATCGGCCTGACCATTAATATCCAGCTGAAGCTTAATCGCTTCCTGCAGCTCTGTGCGTAAGGCTTCCCCAAAGTGCTTAAGTTCGTCTGGCACCAGACGGTCATCGTATTCTGCACTGATCCGCGGATCGGCCTTTTGGAAGACCATATCAAGCATGGATAAACGCGACTGGAAGAAAGGCCAGTTTTCACGCATTTCCTGTAGCTTTTCGTGGTTACCTTCCTGACGAACGGCTTCAATGGCTTTCATGCTGCCTAACCAGGCTGGCAGTACCAGACGGGTTTGCGCCCAGGCAAAAATCCAAGGAATAGCACGCAGGCTTTCAATACCGCCAGTTGGCTTACGTTTAGCAGGACGGCTACCTAACGGCAATTTACCCAGTTCCTGTTCCGGTGTAGCAACCCTGAAGTAAGGGACAAATTCCGGATCCTGGCGCACTACGCCACGATAGAAATCCCGACCCTTAGCGGCCATGGCTTTCATCAATTCACGCCACTCGTCTTTGGGTGCAGGTGGTGGGAACAACATGGCTTCTATAATCGCACTGGTGTAAATACCCAGGCTGCGCTTGGCCAGTAACGGCATACCAAACTTATAACGGATGGTTTCACCCTGTTCGGTGACCCGGAAACCACCGTCCAGTGAACCCGGCGGTTGCGAGTGGATAGCGGCATGCGCCGGTAAGCCGCCACGACCAATTGTACCGCCGCGACCATGGAACAGGGTTAGCTTAATGTCGAATTCCTCAGCCAGCGCAACCAGCGCTTCCTGAGACTCATACTGCGCCCAGCCTGCGGCAATGGCGCCGGCATCTTTAGCAGAATCAGAATAACCAATCATCACAAACTGCTTACCCTGAATATAACCACGGTACCAGTCGATGCTCAGTAGTTTACGCATCACGGTAGGTGAGTTATTTAAATCGTCCAGGGTTTCAAATAATGGAGCTACCGGCATTGGCCAGTCGACTCCCATTTCCTGCAGCAGTAACTGTACGGCCATGACATCAGACGCTTCACTCGCCATGGAAATAGTATAGATACCAAACCCGTGTTTACTGTGGCTGGCGATAACCTTACAAGTGTCCAATACTTCCTGAACATCTTCCGATGGCTCCCAACAACGAGGCAAAAGTGGGCGTTTAGAGCTTAGCTCGCGCAGCAGGAAAGCTTGTTTGTCGGCTTCGCTCCAGTGTGCGTAGTCGCCTAGTCCCAGATAACGGGTTACTTCGCTCAGTACATCAGCATGACGCTGTGAGTCCTGGCGTACGTCGAGGCGTAACAGATGCACACCAAAACATTTAACCCGGCGGATAGTGTCGAGCAGCATGCCGTTGGCGGTTACTTCCAGGCCTGACTCACACAGTGAGCGGTAGCACATCAGCAGCGGCTCTAACAGTTCATCGTTAGACGCAATCCACTCGCTGGAATCGTACGGACGACCGTTGAAGAAATCGTAAATACCGTCGCGGGTATCTGCACAACGTTTTACCAGCGGACGTAATAAGGCGCGGTACGGCTCATATTGCTCGCCTACGGCATCTTTCAGCTCGTCGTTGCAGTCGTTCATCGACAGCTCAACCTGCAGACGATCAAGATCGATGGTCAGCAGTTTAGCGGCACGACGACGGGCCAGCAGCAGTACTTCTTCGGTGACCTTGGCAGTAACAAACGGGTTACCGTCACGGTCGCCGCCCATCCACGAACTAAAGTGAATGGGGGCTGCATCGATTGGCAGTTTGACGTTGTAATCCTGCTGTAAGCGCTCATCTAAGTCGCGCAGAAAATCAGGAACCGCATCCCACAGTGAGTTCTCAATAACTGAGAAGCCCCAGCGTGCTTCGTCAACCGGGGTAGGGCGTACCGAACGAATCTCTTCGGTGTGCCAGGCCTGGCTGATTAAATCGGCGATACGGGTTTCCAGACGGTTACGCTCGGTATCACTTAATTGCTCGTGATGGATGCTCTTTAAGCAGTAAGCTAACTCTTTATGCTTATGAATAAGGGTACGACGGAATACTTCGGTAGGGTGAGCTGTAAGCACCAGATCAATATCCAGTTTTGCTACCGCTTCTTCCACTTCCAGTGCGCTCAGTTCAGCCTTATCGAGATGTGAAAAAAGTGAGTCGATGGATGCGTCGACATCCAGGCCGGCGTTATATTCCTGCTCGGCGATATTGCCCAGGTTAAGAAACTGAGCGAATGCTCTGGCTACTACCAGTAATTCGCTGTCGGACATGGTTTTGAAAGTTTCTTTCAGATTTTCACTGGAATCTGTATCACCCTTAAACGATGCGCGACCGTCAAGGCGAACTTTCTCTATTTTCTCTAACCAGTCATTTCCCAGCTGAGCTTTGATTGTTTGTCCCAGCGTTTTTCCCAAATAGCGAACAGTATCTTTCAACTGCGCGTCATAATGTGATTGCATGGCGTCCTCCAAAAAAACAGTGCTATCAACATACTGTCTCTTAATTAAATTGTCTAATAGCTTTTTATCTAACAGCCCCTTGAAACGGGCTCTTCAAACCGGTCGGAACAATGTCGCGGGCACGGATTATCTGGGTGTGTTACACTACGCCAGCGAAAAATCGAAGCGTAATAAAAATTTTCAGAATACTACGGGTTTTGATTAATAATTGCGCAAAAAGTGTAATTTTATTTCAGGAGACACTGTGTCAGATTTATTTAAAACAGTAGAAACCCAGGCTAGTTACGGAATTGGTTTCCAAATGGGTCAGCAATTACAATCAAATCCATTTGACGGACTGGATCTGGACTCTGTTGTAGCAGGGTTACAAGATGCATTTACGGGTCAGGCTCCACAGGTTGACAACGACGCTCTGCGTGCCGCGTTTGGTGAAATCCACGAGCGCATGCAGGCAGCTAAAGCTGAGCAACACAAAGCAGCGATTGAAGAAGGCGAACAGTTCCTGGCTGAAAACGCTAAGCGTGACGAAGTTCAGGTAACTGAGTCGGGTTTGCAGTACGAGGTAGTAAGTGCCGGCGACGGTGAAGTACCCACTGCAGAAAGCACCATTCGAGCTCATTACCACGGTACGCTGATCGACGGTTCTGTATTTGACAGTTCTTACGATCGTGGCCAGCCGGCAGAATTCCCGGTAGGTGGCGTAATCAAAGGCTGGACAGAAGCACTGCAAATGATGCCGGTTGGTTCTAAGTGGCGTTTATACGTGCCGCACAGCCTGGCATACGGTGAGCAGGGCGCAGGTGGCGCGATTGCACCATACAGCACGCTGGTATTTGATATCGAGCTGCTCGACGTAATTGCCTAAGCAATTACCTGTTGCTTATAAAAGCCCGCGGTTGCGGGCTTTTTGCTATTTTAGCCAAGGGCATTGAGGAGTAGTTTGCAATCGGCGAAAATAGCATTAGGCTTACTCCAGCTGTTCAGAGTTGTTATCAATCGCCGGTCATTTACAATACGCGCTAAAATAAGAAAGGATAGAGTCACTATGGTTATCAAGCCCAAAATTCGAGGCTTCATTTGTACTAATGCACACCCACAGGGTTGTGCTGCAGTTGTTGCAGAACAGGTTCAATATATAAAAGGTCTTGGCGAGCTCGGTGACGGGCCTAAAAAGGTACTGGTTATTGGTTGCTCTACCGGTTATGGCCTGGCGTCGCGGATCACTTCAGCGTTTGGTTATGGTGCCGACACTCTGGGTGTATGCTTTGAGAAGCCGCCTACAGAGCGTAAAACAGGGACTGCAGGCTGGTACAACACCGCGGCGTTTCATGAACAGGCAAAAGCAGCCGACCTGTATGCCGAGACCATTAACGGTGATGCTTTCTCTAATGAATTAAAAGCGCAGGTTATCGACAAAATCAAAGCTGACCTGGGTCAGGTGGACTTAGTTATTTACAGTCTTGCTTCACCACGCCGCACCGATCCGGCCACGGGTGAAACATACAAGTCTACCTTGAAGCCGGTTGGGCAGGCGTATACCACTAAGACTTACGATACCGACAAAGACAAAATACACGAAGTCTCACTTGAGCCGGCTACTGAACAAGAAATTGCCGATACCGTTAAGGTAATGGGCGGTGAAGACTGGGAGTTGTGGCTTAATGCGCTGGCTGAGGCCGGTGTTCTGGCTGAAGGGTGTAAAACCACCGCTTATACTTATATTGGTAAAGAGCTGACCTGGCCAATTTATGGTTCGGCAACAATTGGCAAAGCCAAAGAAGATCTCGACCGTGCCGCCACGGCAATTAATTCTGACCACGCTGATTTACAGGTTGATGCACATGTGTCGTCGCTCAAAGCGTTGGTGACTCAGGCCAGTTCAGCGATCCCGGTTATGCCGTTGTATATTTCTTTAATCTATCAGGTAATGAAAGAAGAAGGCACCCACGAAGGTTGTATCGAACAAATTGCAGGCCTTTATACACAGTGCCTGTACGGCGATAGCGCAACCCTGGATGAGCAAAATCGCTACCGCATGGACGGTAAGGAAACCAATGATGCAACCCAGGCTAAAATCAAAGCGCTGTGGGATCAGGTAACCCAGGAGAACTTCCACGATCTGAGCGATTATGCCGGTTACCATCATGAGTTTTTAAAACTGTTCGGCTTCGACGTGTCAGGCGTCGATTATGAGGCCGATGTGGATCCTTTGGTTAATTGGTAATACCAACTAATAATTGATATAAGCCGTCTTTATGACGGCTTTATTATGGCGATTGGTTAATACTTTAGTGCATAGCCGTAGGTCGGCATTATTCAGTACGCCGGGCATTGCAAGCCAGACAGAGTGGCCTCTGTGATTAGATATAAGACTAATGTGGTAGGTTAGTTGTACAGATAATTGGGATAAAAATTAGCGTTTATCTCTAATCAACGTAGCGTAAGTTGCTATGTTGATGCTAAAATTCCGAAATTAAGTGGAGGACCTTGTTCAGGATCCTGCACCTGGTCGTGACAATGGGCGATACAGCAAGCGCCCGACACAATAAAAACCACGACACTTTCTAACAACAATAACAATTCAGCTGGATTGCATTTTTGCGAAGTGGAAACGAAGCTTTGTAGCTTTGTTACGGTTTTAAATAACCAAATTTTACTGTTTGTACGAAGTACGTTTTTGAATTGTGGCTCTGTTGGCAGATTTGCCGGAGCGCTGCAAATTCAAAAGGGTATTTCTATTAGAGTAGTGCGATTACGTATGATAAAAATCAAAAAAGGTCTCGACCTCCCTATATCGGGAGCTCCGACACAACAGATCCAGGATGGTCTGTCTGTGTCTCGGGCTGCCATACTGGGAGAAGAATATGTGGGTATGCGTCCTACCATGCACGTGCAGGTTGGAGACAAGGTAAAGAAAGGTCAGCTGATTTTTGAAGATAAAAAGAATCCTGGCGTTAAATTTACTGCTCCGGTTGCGGGTGAAGTGGTAGAAGTAAACCGTGGTGCTAAACGTGTTTTACAATCAGTTGTTGTAAAGCAGGAAGGTAACGAAGCTGAAACCTTCGAAGCCATTGCTGCTGACCAGATTACGTCAACTGAGCGTGAAAAACTTGAGCAGATACTGGTAGACACCGGACTGTGGACGACACTTCGTACACGCCCGTTCAGTAAGTCTCCGGCACTGGGGTCAACCCCAAGCTCAATTTTTGTTAACGCGATGGACACTAACCCGTTAGCAGCTGACCCAGCGGTGATTATCGCTGAGCGTCAGGAAGATTTCGCTAACGGCTTAAAAGCGCTTAGCATCTTATCCGGCGGCAAGGTTTATCTTTGTAAGAAAGCCGGCGCAAACGTATCTGCTGGCGACAGCAAAGCAGAAACCGCTGAGTTTGATGGTCCGCATCCTGCTGGTCTGGCTGGTACTCACGTACATTACCTGGATCCGGTAGGCGCCAAGAAAACCGTATGGACAGTAAACTACCAGGACGTTATTGCCATTGGTAAAACACTGACCAGCGGTGAACTGGACAACAGCCGTGTTGTGGCAATTGGCGGTCCGGCAGCAAAAAATCCTCGCCTGGTACGTACTGTTGTTGGTGCCGACCTGACAGAACTGACTGCCAGCGAGAAGAAAGACGGTGACGTTCGCGTAGTGTCTGGTTCCGTACTTAACGGTACTACCGCACAGGGCGTTCACGGCTTCTTAGGTCGTTTCCATTTACAGGTATCTCTGTTACTTGAAGGTAAAGAGAAAGTCCTGTTTGGCTGGTTAACTCCCGGTTCGGATAAACACTCAGTAACCCGTGCTTACACCGGTCACTTCAGTGGTAGCAAGCAATTCGATATGACTACTACCACTAACGGCTCAGAGCGTTCGATGGTGCCAATTGGTAACTACGAGCGTGTGATGCCTCTGGATATCCTGCCAACGTTATTATTACGGGATTTAATTTCCGGTGATACTGACAGTGCTCAAACACTGGGCTGTCTGGAACTGGACGAGGAAGATTTGGCGCTGTGTACCTATGTGTGCCCCGGCAAATACACTTATGGTTCCATTCTGCGCGATTGTTTGACCACCATTGAGAAAGAGGGTTAATTCATGGGCTTAAAAGCGTATTTAGAAAAAATCGAACCTAACTTCGAGCCCGGTGGAAAGTACGAAAAATGGTATGCACTGTATGAAGCAGCCGCGACTATTTTCTACACGCCTGGTCACGTAAACAAAGCTGGTACGCATGTGCGTGACAGTATCGACCTGAAACGCATCATGATCATGGTGTGGATGGCTACCTTCCCAGCCATGTTTTTTGGTATGTACAACATTGGTTTCCAGGCGCAGGAAGCCATTGCTGCTGGCGCTGGTACGCTGCCAGACACCTGGCAGGCAGGCTTATTTACTGCGCTGGGCGGGGACCTGACTAATTCAGGCACACTTGGTCTGATGTTCTACGGTGCTTGTTTCTGGCTGCCTATTTACGCAACGACGTTCGTTGTTGGTGGTTTCTGGGAAGTACTGTTTGCCTCTGTGCGTAAGCACGAAGTCAACGAAGGCTTCTTCGTAACGTCAGTACTGTTTGCACTAACACTGCCAGCAACTATTCCACTATGGCAGGTTGCTCTGGGTATTACCTTCGGTGTGGTTATCGCGAAAGAAATCTTTGGTGGTACTGGCCGTAACTTCCTTAACCCTGCACTGTCTGGTCGTGCGTTCCTGTACTTCGCATATCCGGCGCAAATCTCTGGTGACCGCGTATGGGTTGCTGCAGACGGTTACTCAGGTGCGACTTCACTGAGTGAAGGTGCATCAGGTTCATTAAACTATGCCGACACCAACGCGTGGATGGACGCGTTCATGGGCTTCATTCCTGGCTCAGCCGGTGAAGTTTCTGCGCTGGCGATTATGCTGGGCGGTCTGTTCATTATTTACATGCGCATTGCTAGCTGGCGAATCGTGGCCGGTGTTGCACTGGGTGTAGCGTTCTTTGCAACCCTGCTTAACCTGATTGGCAGTGATACCAACCCGATGTTCGCCATGCCGGCGCACTGGCACTTTGTAGTGGGTGGTTTGGCCTTTGGTATGTTCTTTATGGCTACAGACCCTGTGTCTGCGTCATTTACCAACCAGGGCAAATGGGCGTACGGTTTCTTTATCGGCTTTATGACCGTGTTGATCCGCGTACTTAACCCTGCATTCCCAGAGGGTGTCATGCTGGCAATTCTGTTTGCCAACCTGTGGGCGCCACTATTCGACTACTTTGTCGCTCAAAGCAATATCAAGCGGAGGATAGCTCGTGTCGGCTAAAAAAGAATCTTTAGGAAAAACGGTCGGCGTTGTACTGGCAGTTTGTTTAGTTTGTTCAATTATTGTATCAGGTGCGGCGGTTGGCCTGCGTGATATTCAGCAAACCAATGCTAAGAAAGACAAGATGTCTAACATCCTGCAAGCGGCGGGTCTGCTGGAACAAGCAAACGGTGACATCCTGGCAACTTATAACGAGTTTGTTGAACAGCGCTTTGTTGACCTGAGCACAGGTGAATTTGTTGAAGCGCCGTCTGACGACTACGATATGTATAAAGCGGCTAAAGAGCCGGATAGCAGCATCAAAGTTGAAAACAGCAATGTGGGTTTTCAACGTCGCGCAGAAGTGGCATCAGTTTACCTGGTACGCGATGACGCCGGTGATGTTAGCCGGGTAATTCTGCCGGTTCACGGCAGCGGCCTGTGGGACCTGATGTATGGTTTCCTGGCTGTTGACTCAGACGGTAAAACCGTTCGTGAGCTAATTTACTATCAGCAAAAAGAAACGCCAGGACTGGGTGGTGAAGTACAAAACCCACAATGGCAGGCAAAGTGGGATGGCAAGAAGCTGTATAAAGACGGCGACGTTGCACTGGAAGTGAAAAAAGCGGCCGGTGAAGACAACCCGTATGCAGTTGATGCGCTGTCTGGCGCAACGCTAACCAGTAATGGTGTAAACAACACCATTCAGTACTGGGTTGGCGAAAACGGCTTTGGCCCGTTCCTTAAAAAACAAGCCTGGCGTTCGTAAGGGGTTATTATCATGGCTGATACTAAAGAAATGAAGAAGGTCCTCTTTGGACCGATCTTAGACAGTAACCCAATTGCACTACAAATCCTGGGGATTTGTTCTGCACTTGCGATTACTACCAAACTTGAAACGGCGTTAGTAATGTCGTTGGCTCTGACCAGCGTAGTAGCATTCTCTAACCTGTTTATCTCGTTAATTCGAAATCAGATCCCAAGCAGCGTGCGGATCATCATTCAGATGACCATCATCGCGTCGCTGGTAATCGTTGTGGATCAAATCCTCAAGGCTTACTCCTATGAGATATCAAAACAGCTGTCGGTATTCGTTGGTCTGATTA
Organism: Marisediminitalea oceani; assembly: GCF_003731635.1. Lineage (GTDB taxonomy): Bacteria > Pseudomonadota > Gammaproteobacteria > Enterobacterales > Alteromonadaceae > Alteromonas > Alteromonas oceani. Next base: position 13,363 of record NZ_RCUA01000026.1, read on the forward strand.
TAACCAACTGTATCGTAATGGGGCGCGCAGAAGCCTATGCAATGAAGAGCCCGCCGCTGATGTCTTTCTTAGACGGCATCGGTAACGGTCTGGGTTACTCATTTGTATTGATTGTTGTGGGTATCATTAAAGAGTTGTTTGGTTTCGGTACTATCCTTGGCTTCGAAATCCTGCCACTGATTCAAAATGGTGGCTGGTATCAGGCTAACGGTCTGCTGATTCTGCCGTTCAGCTCGTTCTTCTTAATCGGTGGTCTGGTATGGGTTATCCGTACTATTCGCCCGGAACAAGTTGAGCCTAAGGAGTAAGTTTCGTGGAACATTATTTATCATTATTTGTTCGCTCAATTTTTGTTGAGAACATGGCGTTATCGCTGTTCCTGGGTATGTGTACTTTTCTGGCCGTATCTAAGAAAGTAAAAACAGCTATGGGTCTGGGTGTTGCAGTAATCGTGGTACTGGGTATTTCGGTACCGGTTAACCAGGTTATCTATGTAAACATTCTGGCTCCGGGTGCACTGGCCTGGGCAGGTTTCCCTGATGCCGACCTGAGCTTCCTGAACTTCCTGACCTTTATCGGTGTTATTGCAGCACTGGTTCAGATCCTGGAAATGAGTCTGGATAAGTTCTTCCCGGCACTGTATAACGCCCTGGGTATCTTCCTGCCGCTTATCACGGTTAACTGTGCAATCTTCGGTGGTGTAGCTTTCGCAGTACAGCGTGAGTACAACTTTACCGAGAGTATTGTTTACGGTGTAGGTAGTGGTATGGGTTGGGCTCTGGCTATTGTGTTACTGGCTGCTGTGCGTGAGAAGCTGAAATATGCTGACATGCCAGACGGTATCCGTGGTCTGGGTTCTGTTTTCATGATTGCTGGTCTGATGGCGCTGGGTTTCCAGTCCTTCACTGGTGTACAGTTGTAATCGACGCTAGGGAGCAGAAACTATGAATCAAATTGAAATCATTCTTGGCGTAGGGATGTTTATCGTCATCGTACTGGCGCTGGTATTCATCATCATGTTTGCCAAGTCGAAGCTGGTACCATCAGGCGACGTCACTATCCGAATCAATGATGATCCTGAAAAAGACATCAAAACCGCACCAGGTGGTAAACTGCTGGGTGCCCTGGCCGATGCAGGTATCTTTGTATCCTCTGCATGTGGTGGTGGTGGTTCATGCGGCCAGTGCCGTGTGGATGTAAAAGAAGGTGGTGGTGAAATTCTGCCTACCGAACTTGACCACATCACTAAGCGTGAAGCCCGTGAAGGCTGCCGTCTGTCTTGCCAGGTATCTGTTAAGCAGGACATGAAAATCGAGCTGGAAGAAGAAATCTTTGGTATTAAGAAGTGGGATTGTGAAGTTATCTCTAACGATAACAAAGCAACCTTCATCAAAGAGCTTAAGCTTAAAATTCCTAACGGCGAAAGCGTACCTTTCCGTGCCGGTGGTTATATTCAGATCGAAGCTCCACCGCATCACGTTAAGTACAAAGACTTTGATGTACCAGAAGAGTATCGTGGTGATTGGGAGCGCTTTGGCTTCTTCGATATCGAATCAAAAGTAGATGAAGAAACCATTCGTGCATACTCAATGGCGAACTATCCGGAAGAAGAAGGCATTATCATGCTGAACGTGCGTATTGCTTCGCCGCCGCCAAATAACCTGAGCCTGCCGGCTGGTAAGATGTCATCGTACATCTGGAGCCTGAAGCCTGGTGATAAAGCCACTATCTCGGGTCCGTTTGGTGAGTTCTTCGCGAAAGATACCGATGCTGAAATGGTATTCGTTGGTGGTGGTGCTGGTATGGCACCTATGCGCTCACATATCTTCGACCAGCTGCGTCGTATTAAGACTGACCGTAAGATCAGCTTCTGGTACGGTGCCCGTTCACTGCGCGAGATGTTCTATGTAGAAGATTTCGATATGCTGCAGGAAGAGAACGACAACTTTGAATGGCACGTTGCACTGTCTGATCCTCAGCCTGAAGACAACTGGGACGGTTACACAGGTTTCATCCACAATGTATTGCTGGAAAACTACCTGAAAGACCACCCTGCACCAGAAGATTGTGAGTTCTACATGTGTGGACCACCTATGATGAACGCCGCGGTTATCAACATGTTGAAAGACCTGGGCGTAGAAGACGAAAACATCCTGCTGGATGACTTCGGTGGCTAAGCCATTAGCGTAAAATAATAAAAGGGGCTGTTAGCCCCTTTTTTATTATGCCTGTATAATTAAGCCGATATTGCAGTAGTGTCCAAAGGGGACGAACGTGACACAAATGAAATTTTTGCTGGTTATGGTGGTCTTATTAATGACTGCCTGCTCCAGGCAGCCAGTGGTAAAAGTTGAGCATGTTTTAGGTCAGACAATGGGAACGACCTATAATGTGAAGTTTCCGGAAGTGGCGGGTGTGGACGAAGCCGCTATTAAAAGCGCTATTGATAAGCGACTGGTGCAGGTTAACAAGTTAATGTCGACCTACGATCCAACCTCGGAGCTATCGCGTTTTAACCAGTACCGTTTTGCTGAGCCGTTTGCGGTATCAAATGAAACCTTATTGGTGGTAAACGAAGCGCTAAGGCTAGGAGAGCTGAGCAACGGCGTACTCGACGTTACCGTAGGACCGCTGGTAAATCTTTGGGGATTCGGCCCAACCATGCGCCCTGAAACCATCCCCAGCGAAGCGGATGTTGCAGCAGTCAGAGAGTATGTTGGCCTGGATAAACTGCAGGTACAAGGCAATGCACTGGTGAAAAGCCATCCGCAGGTGTACGTCGATTTATCGACCATAGCCAAAGGTTATGGCGTGGATGTAGTCGCCGATCTGCTGGAAGAAAACGGCATTCATAACTACCTGGTTGAGATTGGTGGTGAAATGCGCGTTAAAGGCGAAAAGGGCGACGGCTCACCCTGGCTGATAGCTATTGAAAAGCCGGTGTCGAATCAGCGAGCCGTGCAAAAAGTGGTCTCGATAGGTGAAAACGCCATTGCCACATCCGGCGATTATCGCAATTACTATGAGCAGGATGGCACGCGCTATTCACATCTTATTGATCCGCGTACCGGTAAGCCTATTCAGCACAATACAGTTGCGGTAACGGTAGTTCATAAGTCGTCAATGACGGCAGACGGCCTGGCCACTGCATTCAATGTTATGGGATGGGAAGATGCCATCGAAGTGGCCGAAGCCAATGACATTGCGGTATTTATTATCCGTCGGAAAGACAAGGATTTTGAAGAATATACCAGTCCGGCTTTTGAAGAGCTGGTAACGGTTTATTAATGCGCTAAGCGCTGAGGTTGGTTAAACAATGAGTACTTTTATATTAGCTTTTGCTTTCTTTTTAGTGATGGTAAGCGCCATGGCAATTGGCTACATCATGCAAAAGAAAAGTATCTCGGGTAGCTGTGGCGGTTTAGGTGCCCTGGGCATCGATAAAGCCTGTGATTGCCCGGAACCCTGCGACCGTAAAAAGGCTCGCATGGAGAAAGAACAGGCCCGCCAGGAAAAGCTAAAAGAGTGGGATAAAGACCGCATTATCTAAAAGTAAGATATTAAAAAGCCCCGCCAGTGAATGCTGAGCGGGGCTTTTTTGTGTTTGGTTAGCTAATCGCTACCCTGATTAAAAACCGGGTAATATGGCTGGCAGACCTGGCAGCAACCCTACCAAGGCCATCACGGTAGTCAGCACGCCAAACATGATGCCGGGCACAATCCAACGGCTCATGCTGGAGAGTTCTGCACTACGCTCTTTACAGCCGATGAGGCCAAGGTTATCCAGCAGCATAGTGAGTGACCAGCCAAAAGCCGGGTTAACCAGCGCTGATGAGAACACCACAATCGCCGCTGATTGAGTGGTTTTACCCTCGCGGGTCATTTCCATACCAGCTTCTAGCAGTGGAATGAATACCCCCACAATCAAAGCCACGCACAGCACAGGCTCCCAGATAGCCAAATCCATGGGGTAACCCCAGATGCCGGCGATTACGCAGAATAGAGCGGTTAACAACGCGCCTGCGGGAATAGGGCGTTTGGCAATGGCGGCTGGCACAATGTAAGTGCCCCAGGAAGAGGTAAAGTTTGCACCGCCCATCACGGAGCCCACCATTTGCCGCGCCGATGCGCTGACCATAGTGTCGTCGATATTCATTTGTACCTTTTCGGTTTTTGGCGGATAGCTGATTTTCTGGAACACCTGATGGCCGAGAAAATCCGGTGACCACATAGCTACTGCCAGTACGGCAAAGGGTAATACCACTACAAAGCTTTCAAAGGTGGGTAAGCCGAGCATCCAGCCGGTATTCTCACCCCACCAGTAGGAAGGGCTCATATTCGGAAAACCAGGTGCAGTGTTAAACTCAAAAGGTGCGCCCAGTAAAAACGCCATACCGCCACCCAGCAGGCAACTCAGAGGCACTGCTAACCAGCGTTTTTTCCAGTGTTCCAGCAAAGCATAGAGCACAATGGTACAGGCAATAACAATAAAGGCGATATGTGCCATATCGATACCTTCTGCCCAGGCGAACAGCTTCTTTACCTGGGAGGTAGTGCCAATAAAGCCGAGGTACAGTAACAGGCCTCCACACACCCCTTTACTGGTGAGTCGGGCAAGTAGACTGCCGCCTTTACTGACCGCAAGCAAGAAGCCAAACACGCCAATCAGCAGGCCAAACGCCATAGGGTGGCCGCCTGCTGCTACCACAATAGGAATAAGCGGAATTAACGGCCCGTGGGTACCGGCCAGGTTAGCCGTTGGCAGGATAAACCCGGAAAACAATACAATGAAGAAAGCGACCAGAATTAGCTCGTAGCGCACATTCTCCAGCACGAAGCCGTCTCCCAGTCCTAAAGGGCCGGCAAAGGTCGCCGCAATCGCGCCCACCATAACAACCTTACCGATAGTGCCGGCCATTGCCGGAATGGTGTCTTCCCACTCGAACCGGTAGTCACGGAAAGGCAGGTTTGGTCGCCAGCGCCGTGGTGACATGATCTGCAGTTCGTGCTCCAGGTACTCATCCCTGCTATTAAAGGCGGAGCTGGGTTTATGCTTTTTGCTGTAATCTGAAGACTGCGGCGATGAGGCTGTCCCGGACAAATCAGCCTTGCCGTCCACGGTTGTACTGTTACTCATTTGTACTGACTCCAAATAAGGTAATGAGAATCGGATGAATCACCATCCTAGAGAAAATAAAAAGGCTTATTTGTTAATTGATTGTTTATTTGTTATCTCTGTATTTACAATTGTGTTGTCAGTTTTTACACGAATAATCAGAATGTTAACGTGAGCTTGTCCGCAGGTATTGGTCTGTAGCTAGTTTAAAGTACTAAACAAATTCGTCAGGCAGTGAATTGGCGGTAACAAACTGTTAACACAGCCATATGCGCTATTAGTCGTAGATGCCAAACGCAGACAGGCCAAAAGGGGCAAGTGAAACTGGATGGCTGGTTAAATATACAGTATTATCTCACTACCATGAAGACCCAAAGTAAACGGTTGCCCAAACAGGCTGAAATAAAGAAGCAGGCATGCGCAAGATAATACATGTGGATATGGATTGCTTTTACGCAGCAGTAGAAATGCGGGACAACCCGTCGCTGCGTAATATTCCTATTGCCATTGGTGGCAGCAGCGAACGCCGTGGGGTGATAGCTACCTGCAATTACCCTGCACGTAAATTTGGTGTGCGCTCAGCCATGGCATCGGCCTATGCCCTAAAACTGTGCCCTAATTTAAAACTGGTTAAAGGGCGCATGGCCGTTTATCAGGAAGAGTCACAAAAGATTCGAGCCATATTTGCTGATTACACCGACCTGATTGAACCTTTGTCTTTGGATGAAGCTTATCTGGATGTTACCGGCTCGTCGTTGTTTCAGGGGAGCGCTACCCGCATTGCCGAAGAAATCCGCCAGCGTATATCCAGCGAACTCAACCTCACGGCATCAGCCGGTGTAGCGCCCTGTAAGTTTGTTGCTAAGGTTGCCAGCGACGAAAACAAACCCAATGGCCTGTGTGTGGTAACGCCAGACCAGCTGGATGAATTTGTTAAAGCCATGTCGCTTAAAAAGATCCCCGGAGTGGGCCAGGTAACCGTGCAAAAGCTCAATCAGCTGGGATTGCATACCTGCGCAGATGTAAGAGCCTATCCAATAACAGAGTTGCAAAAGCGCTTTGGTAAGTTTGGCCAGGTTATCTGGGACAGAGCCCATGGCATAGATGAGCGACCGGTGCAGACCAACCGGATACGCAAGTCGGTAGGCGTTGAGCGCACGTTAAGCGAAGATATTGAGACGGTAGAGGCGTGTGATGAAATTATCGATAAGTTGTATACTACGCTGCAGGAAAGACTCACCGCCCATCAGCAAAAACATAATGGTGGCCGGCCTCCTAATATTCGGACACTGGGCGTAAAACTCAAGTTTAGCGATTTTCAGCTGACTTCAGCAGAGCACCGCTATCCCAGTGTTCACCGCAGTGCTTTTAAACCTTTGTTGCAGGAAGCGTATCAGCGCAGCAATGGTCGGGGCATAAGGCTGGTGGGTTTACAGGTAGGCCTGGCAGAGAAAGACGAAAACAAGCAGTTGGATTTGCCGTTTGAGGAGTCTTAAATCTGCCGGCAGTTAACTGCGCCGATGAGTTAGCAGAGCAAAGGATCCTGAACTAGACTTACAAACTGACTGTGCGCATCACCTAAAGGAAGTATTTAATGATAAGCCCGGGAATTTACCAACATTACAAAGGCAACAATTACGAAGTGATTGGTGTGGCAACACACTCAGAAGATGAAACCCACCTGGTGGTTTATCGCCCTCTTTATGGAGAAAGAGGCTTGTGGGTAAGACCGCTTTCCATGTTCACTGAGGAAGTAAAAGTAAACGGCCGCAGCGTAGAGCGCTTTCGTTTCCTGGGCGAAAAGGCTGTCGAAGCCACTTCATAAGTGGCAATCCGGCCCCTTGAGTGAACCTATTTGTCTGTAACAGCTTATAAATGGCAGAATGGAATTTCAGCCAACCACTATACGCTAACGACAGGTAACCAAATAAAATGAAAACTCTTATTTCCAGCACGCTTGGGGCGGCGCTACTATTTTTTGTATCACAGAGTGCGGCTCAGGATCGTTTCGCCGATGTTTCGATTAGTGTCACGCCACTGAATGGTAGTGCATACATGTTACAAGGCGCTGGCGGTAATATCGGGGTGTCTGCCGGTGACGATGGCGTACTAATCATCGACGATCAGTTTGCTCCCCTGGCACCCAAAATCAGTGCTGCATTAGGAGATATTGCAACTGACACACCAAGCTATGTGATCAACACCCATTATCATGGCGACCATACCGGCAGTAATGCTTTTTTTCATGACAACAAAGGGGCCACCATCTTTGCCCACGAAAACGTGCGTATCCGCCTGGCCAATGATGACTCCATCGGCAAAGCTGCCTTGCCGGTAGTGACTTTTGAAGACGGTATTAAAATCCACTTCAACGATGAGACCCTCACCGTGTTTCACTTAGCTAACGGCCATACCGATGGCGACAGTGTGGTGTGGTTTGAGGAGGCCAACGTGTTACACACCGGCGACCTGTTCTTTAACGAACGCTTCCCCTATATCGATTTAGGCGCTGGCGGTACCGTAGAGGGTTATATCAAGGCGGTTGAAACCCTGCTGGGGAAAATCGATGGCAAAACTAAAATCATTCCCGGTCATGGCCCACTAGCCAACAAAGCGGATTACGAAAACTTTCTGGCGATGATTAAAGCCACCAAAACCTGGGTGGAAGAACAAAAAGCAGCCGGGTTATCGGTGGACCAAGCGGTAGAGAAAGGTTTACCAGAACAATACGCTAAGTGGGACTGGAGCTTTATTACCGAAGAGAAGTGGATTAAAACACTATACTGAGCAACGAATTACTAACTATCGAGACTGTAACTAATTTTGTGTAACTGCCTATCTCAACATACTCTATTAAGAGTTAAGGATAGGCAGATGAACATGAATAAGAAAGAGCTTGAAGCTTTCGCAAGGGAAGCAGCCAAAGGGATTAAAACACCTGAGGACTTGAACGAGTTTAGCCAGATGCTGAAGAAAATTACTGTTGAAGCGGCATTGAACGCGGAGATGGATGAGCATCTTGGCTACGAGAAACACCAACAGTCCACGTCTACCAATACCCGTAACGGCAAGAGCAGTAAACGGGTCAAAACCGAAGACGGCGAGTTTAAACTCGATACGCCTCGCGACCGTGAAGGCTCCTTTGAACCCAAACTTGTCAAAAAGCACCAAACCCGTTTCACCTCCATGGACGATAAAATCCTCTGGCTGTATTCACAGGGCATGAGCACCCGTGACATCGTCAATGCCTTTGAGGAATGGTATGGCGCAGAGATATCGCCCACGCTCGTTTCTCGTGTCACCAATGCCGTTATTGAGCAGGTGATTGAATGGCAATCTCGCCCTTTAGATGCCGTCTACCCGATTGTTTACCTGGACTGCATCGTAGTGAAGATTCGTCAGGATAAACGGGTCATCAATAAATCTATCTTCCTGGCTCTGGGTATCAACACCGAAGGTCACAAAGAACTGATGGGGATGTGGATTGCTGAGAATGAAGGCGCTAAGTTCTGGTTGAGTGTGCTGACTGAGCTTCAGCAGCGTGGCGTCGAAGATATTCTTATCGCCTGTGTGGATGGCCTGAAAGGCTTCCCTGATGCTATCAACACCGTTTTCCCTCAGACACACATCCAGCTATGTATCGTGCACATGGTGCGCAACTCACTCAAATACGTATCATGGAAAGACTACAAGGCCGTCACGACGGATTTAAAGCGGGTTTACCGCTCAGCGACTGAAGACGAAGCCTTGCTCGAACTGGAACGCTTCAGTGAAATCTGGGATGGCCAGTACCCACAAATCTCTAAATCATGGCGTAACCACTGGCAGAACCTTAATACGTTGTTCAGTTACCCTGAAGATATCCGTAAAGCGATTTACACCACCAACGCCATTGAGTCGCTCAACAGTGTCATCAGAAAGGCTATCAAAAAGCGGAAAATCTTCCCCAGTGACGATGCAGCAAGAAAGATGGTTTACTTAGCGATTCAAGATGCCAGCAAAAAATGGACAATGCCCATTCAAAACTGGCGTCAGGCTATGAGTCGTTTTATTATCGAGTTCGAGGAACGCCTCGAAAGACACATTAACTAAATGGCAGTTACACAGAATCTGTTACAGGCTC
>NZ_RCUA01000027.1 GCF_003731635.1 Marisediminitalea oceani
GTAAATCTACTGATCAATAGGGTGGGAAATTTATAGTCTCAAGGTCCGAAAAACGTACTAAGCCGACTGTCAGATTTGGTCGTGTTCCAAATCCAAAAATGTAAGATTGGACCAAACAGGTCTTGGATTTCTGGCTGATGTAGAATCGTCAGGCGCTTGCGAGAGGGCTTCATTTGCGGACCAAAAAGCCGGATCATACCTGAAACTGGCTATAAACCAGTCAATTAACTAAGGATTTAAAAGTAAGGCTCCTCTGGATGCCTTGGTATCCGTGGGATTTATGGAGTTATGCGACCGTTTGTGGGGATGTCCCCAGTACCCCTATGTATAAGGTAAATGCGGCCGGGTGTGGCAAAGGCAAAAGCACCCACAATAAAAAATTCATCACAGCGCACAAAGACACACGCTTTCTGGTCATCGTGCCATCGCTCGCGTTAGCAGATGAATATGCCGACTATGGCACCACTATTCACAGCGGAAACAGTCACAACGTCAAACAACAAGTCTACAAAGCCATCGAGGCCAACACCCGTGTTCTCGTGATCACGCAAAAAGCCTTCTTGGACTTTGAATCCAAAACGCTGCTGTGCACCAACCGCACCGTGCTGCAGGACGAACACCTTGAGCCCTTCTATGTGTGCAAGTGGCAGATGGCCAATCACGCGCAGTGGTTGGATATGTTTGTGGTGGGCGCGAGCGATAAAGAGGGTTGGTACAAGGTCACGCTGAATACGGCGCGTGTAGCTGAGTTCCTGGCCACAGCCGACATGCTGGACAACAAGCAGTTCATGCAGGACTTGCTGGCAACACCGCAGGCCATTTACACCAACAAGGCCACCATGGAGATGGACTCGCTGCTGTTCCGTGTCGTGAGTCCCGACATCTATGCTGGAGCCGATGCTGTGCACATCGCCTGCGCCAACTTTATGGTGACACGCCAGTACCACTTATGGGCAGCAATATATGGGGCGCAGTTCCACTTCACCCACGCATTCGAACCCTACTCAACACCCAATTTGACGCTGCATTCGGCTGAGCAAAATCGGAACAGCAAGACGTTCAACCGTGCCAACACTGGCCTCAAGGACACCGTCACGGCCTACATCAAATCCCAGTGCGCCAATCCGGTGTATGTAGACAACAATATGTATGAAACGGAGCAGGGCTGGCAACGCGTCAAGCACAACTGCCACGGTGTAAATCAGTTCCGCGATGAGTCGCATATCGCCATCCTCAGTGCCATCAACTACGACAACCTGGCAACAGCCTTTTTGATGGACATGGGCGGCATGACGGCACTACAGGTTCGTCACGCATTGCTGGGAGAAATCGCCCATCAAGTCATTATGCGCGGTTGCCTGCGCAGCGACAACGCCAATGCCTGTCACGTCTACGTGATGGAAGCGGACCTGGCTAACTATCTGCTGAACAACATCTTCAAAGGCAGCAAGCAGCTACCGATTGACGGCACGAAGCGCCCAGAACGTGCCCCGGTGTTGACACCCGTGCAACGCAAGAAGGCCACAATGATTCGAAAGAACTTTCCGCTCTACCAAGAAACGCCCACTGAGCTGCTGATGAAGGAAATTATCTGGTCAATGACCAACACCAATGGCTTATATAACAAGCTCCATCGGGAGAACTCAGCGGGTGGCGCTACAGCGTGATGGCTGAAATGGGCGCAGTGCAAAAGATGAATTGCCAAGAACTCAACTCAAACTGGTTGAAGACCAACGCAATGAGTTTTTGTCACGAAAGCCGGAAGGCTGAAGTAAAAAAACGAAATTGCATCCACGTCGTTTGCGAAGCGGCAGCGCAGCGAATGACGGCTTATTTCGACTGGCTATCAACGAAGAAGCGATATAGACAGAACAACCAGCTATTCATACCCCTCATTCTGAAAGCATACACACCTGCGGTGTGCTGCTGACCACGGCGCGGATGTGCTACTCATTTCATTCGTTGCACATCCACTTGTGGTTCCTTGCTTCGCATTCATTGAGTTGAGACAGGAAAAGAGTAACAAATAAGCAAACAGCACTTATAGTTGAATTGTTACTTTTTTCAGTCATCGATCTTTTTAAGTGGGCGGGAGATTCACGAAATGGTCCGCTCTGTGCGACGGCTATAACACCCCTACACGTGCTTGACGGACAGCCTCGTGCATGAAGCGAACCACGAATCTTTTACGGGATGCTGTAGGCTTGTCCGACGGTGTGATGTTTGAGCGCCGCCTGTTCCATTCGCTGTTTGACACCAACGACCAGAAGGCAGGCATGGACGCCTTCGTGAACAAGCGCCAGCCGACCTTCACCCACTCCTGAGCAGGCTCCTAGGATGTCGCGGCGACAAATTTCCCTGTTTGCAACCACGCCACAATTGCGTTCGCCAACTGGTCGCTATTGCTCTCCATCATCATCATGTGGCCATTTCCCTGGATGCCTTTTTCACCGAGAGGAATGAACTCGGCACGCGCGCCGTTTTCATTCAACCAATCCACGATAGGTTTATCGGTCGCGACCGTGTGGTCCGCATCATTGGTCCCCATGATAAGGGCGATGTGCTTACCTTTGTAGCCAGAGAAATCTGCGACACGAGGCGCACTGTTCGCATAGTTCACCCGCTCCAGCAGAAGCCTGGGTGGGATCACATCCAGCGTGGCGACAGAAGCGTCCAGGAATTCCCGCGGGAAACGTGTACTGGTGCCTACCATCTTCTTGGCGGCCCAACCGGGCTCCGCAACAAAAGGCTGCTTGCGACTGAGCTTGAGTATGGGCGCTCCTGGTGCCAAACGTACCTCTACGAAGTCGGAAGTGACTGTCAGAAACTCCGTCGGAGCACTCACGTTCCCTGGCCCTCCAGGGGCGATGGCAACAAGTTTTTCGATCCGGTCACCGTAAAGTTCGAGCAGCTTCCAGCCGAAAGGGCCCGACATCGAATGCGTCATGACAATCGCGGGGCGATCAAGCGTGGCAAGTAGCTTTCCCAAGCCCCGTATCACCGTTTCTCCGGTCAAGGCGTCATAAGGGATATATCCGCTGCGACCCGTCCCAGCCCAATCTGGCACAACAACCTTATAGCCTTTGGCGGCAAAAACGTGTGCCCAACCAGGTCTGCCATCGGCTGTTGCCATATAACAAGCGCCGCTAACCGCCCCGCCGTGGATAAGAACCATCGGTGGTTTGTTGGTCTTCGTGACCGGCTCCAGCACCTCGTAATAAGTCGAGGGATCGCTGACAAATCCGCTATGGAAGTTAATGGCGCTGGGTTGACGCGCTGCGGCTGCAGATGCGCTGCAGCTCATCGTCGCGACAACTGCAGCACCCATACCGATGCTGGAGCGGAAAAATTTCCTGCGGGATATCGGATCGTTGTTCTTCATAAATGGTCTCCTGAAGTTTTATAGATCTCGTTGATCGCCCCAAACTCGCTTCGCGAGATCCATACAGAAAGGTATAAGGCCCGCTCAAGCCAAGCCAAGCCAAGCCAAGCCAAGCCAAGCCAAGCCAAGCAAATATTATCACCTGATTCCGTGACTTACAACCCCACTCACACCTCTACAACACTGTAACCACGCGTCCAGCGTTCGTAGTAGATCGAGATCAGGAACGAGTCTTCCTTGGGTTGGGCTTCTGTCACAGCCATCGTTAGCTCCTTGTTCTGTTCGATGAATGATTCCAGCGAGGCAACCAGTTCGGCGCGGGATAGTCCCGCGTCGCGGTCACGCAGGTAAGTAAAGCGGTCGGCCCCGCCTGCTTCTCCGAGCGGCGCGGCACGCAAGTGGGCGTCGTGCCCAGACTGGAGGATGTCGTCGATTGCTTCAACGGCAGAGCGGTACTGCACAATCGCTTCAACCTCGTTGGTGCCAGCGCGGCGCAGGGTGCCGGACAATACGGGTGTTGCCAGTTCGCCCCAGTCGGCGGCGAAATTGGCAAGCTGGGCTGTCACCTTTTCGCCGTACTTCTCGCCAAGAATCGGATTGGGCTGCCCTTCGCGCTCGAAGGCCGTCTCGGCAACCTCGCTCATGAAGAACCACGGATCGCCTCCGTAGCGTCCTTCCCAGTCGATGACCTTGGTTTCGTACCAGAATTCGGCGAGCTTTGCGCGGCTGTCGAACAGGCGCTCCAAAGCGCCGTCTTCGTCACTGTTGATCGCGGCCCACTTCGCCTCGGCGGCAGCTTGCGTGGGAGCGGGATACCAGTTCTTTGCGTCCATGTAGGCGATGTTGCGCATCTCTGGCTTCATGTCGTAGGACTTCTGTGTCAGCCAGTCCTCTTTCGTGACACTCCACGACTGCACGGCCCAGTGCGGGAATCGGTCGCCATCTTCCTTCACTGCGGCAAGGCGCATTGCCTCCGCGCCATGCGCGAATACGACTACCACGTTTTCGCCGTGGTCGGCGCGAGTTGGATGCAGCAGCGCATCAAGCAGCTTTTCCTGCTTGCGCTGGAGATCGGCAGCTTCCATTCCTTTGGCTTGCGCGTACTCTTGCAGTGCTTCAATCGGCTTCAACATTGGCGTTCCTCGCGACGAAGTGCGCGGTTTTTATGGGCGTACCCGCATCACCGTGATAAGATATAGATTGCTGTTTCATGGCCCATGATTGCGCTGTGAGGCTGCTTTTACCTTTCATTTGAACGGCACCCGCGAAAGCGCGTGCCGTTTTTTTGTGCCCATTTTAAGGGTCTGCGTAACGCACATATTCTAAGCGTGCGCTCAATATGATATGTTAGAAACCTTGTTTTGACTATCCCTTGAGGCGCGTATGAACATAAGACTAGGGACGTTCCTGTTCGGCGACGACGACAACTACGTCACGGCATCAATCGAGCCGGTGAAGCCGATTATAAGAAATATTAACGCTATGTACTACCCACTGTGTCAGCTGTATTTAAGGCCAGTTGCACGTGTGTCAAATGGGTACTTTTCAGGAATCAGTGAAGTAGTTGTCATCAAGATAGACGCAATATAACTGGTCTTTGGTACTGAAATCCGCAATGAGATATGTGAAAGCCCTTACCTCAACATGTTGCATGTTCAAGTGATGGTCTGTTTTTTGTGCTTCATGCGCCAAAATCGAAGTCGCGTTGAATGATGTAGTCACTGAAT
>NZ_RCUA01000028.1 GCF_003731635.1 Marisediminitalea oceani
CATATGAGCCCAACTCCCGTCAATAGGTAATAACAATTCTCTGGCTGCGTCAGCAGCCAGTTCAAGTCCCTGTGCTAAACCTCTTAACTTCATCTGTCATGGTCATCGTCAGGCTTCGCCTGCGGCAAACACATATAGAGGCTCTCTTAGTGCGATCTCATCGCTGCCTGCTGCCGGGCAATCCGTGGCGGGCGCAGGGGCACTAGACATTCATCGGTTAACCTGATGCTGGCACTATTCAAAACGTAATGGCTGATTATTCTCGCCAGTTAGTGGAAGGCTCAGTGCAGGTGCAAGCGATTTAGCACAGGGTATTGTTGCGCAACAGGCAGATGTCTAATCAAAGCGTGGTGGCTGTGGACACCGGTATAGTTCATCACATTGCAGGTTCACATGCCTAAATAAGTGATAAACATGATACTCGCCATTCGACCAGTTAGATTTTCAGCTCATCTGCCTGCGCGACTTACCCTGCTAAAAAGCGTTCACTGTCGAACACCGTTTTATTCTTCAACATATAATACATGCATCGCCCGAGTTTATGGGCCAGGGCCGAGAGTGCTTTTGCTTTACTCATGCGCTTTTGTAACTTAGCGAGATATGCTTGTGCACGTGGGTTGCCTTTCAAGAACAACACCGCTGCTTCCGAGAATGCCCACTTAAGATGTGCATTACCGATTTTATTGCCCTGAGTACCGTATGTTTTGCCTGCTGATTCCGCTTTGCATTTGACCAGCCGTGAATAGGAGGCGAACTTCTGAACACTCTCAAAGCGTTGGATATTGCCAATCTCGTAAAGAATTGTCAGAGCCAAAACCCGTCCGACACCCGGCAATGAACGTAGCAGATGATAGTCACGGCCGTTGTCATTTTTAGTTATCTTCTCTACATAACATTCGATACTGCTAACTTCATGGTCATAAATTTCAATCAGACGCAGATTCATATCCACACTGCGTTGTACCAGTGGGTCAGGAAAATAGCCGCGCATAGCATCCCGGCCCGTGGTGTAACTTAAATCTGATTTTTCGGGAAGAGGCAGGTTGTACTGGGCAAGCGCATTCTTAACAAAGGCTTTTAATTCAGCACTGTGGCGCATGGCATGGGTTCGTCTTCGTAATAAGTCCCGGATAGCCCGTTTTTCCTTCGGATAAACATAAGCCAGAGGGAAATTGCCGCCCCGCATAAGCTTGGCAATTTTATACGCGTCAATTTTATCATTTTTGGTTTTGCCGCCATGAATAGCTTTCATGTACAAGGCGTGGCCAAGAATAAAGTCGATGTTGTGCTGTTCGCAAAAATCACTGAGCCAATACCAGCAATGCATACATTCGGCACCGACTATGATATTCCCCAGATAGGGAGAAAGCAGTGTTAAAAGCTGTTCAGGCGAGTCTTTAATCTTCTTGTGAACCAGAATGTCGCCACGCTCATCGAGGATGCAAACGTAGAGCATTCGCGCATGAAGATCGATTCCGCAGTAAAAAGGATGTAAGTTAGTATAAAATTGCATTGAGTCTTCTCCGTTTGGGTTTGGTCGCCTTCCAGCTTAGCCAAGAAATTGGCTAAGCTGGGGAGAAGGCTCAATAAGTATCAAAGCGCTGTACCACTACCAGAGCCAAGCCTAAAGCGATGCTGGTAAATGCCGCCACGGTTAAGTCGCCGGTTGTTTTGGACACAATAAAAAATGCCGCCCCTAAGCCGATATCGGCGAAAATGGAGTGTTTGTTTTTTCGCCACTGAGCACTTTGTTTCTGGCGTTCCTGTTTGAGCGTTTCGGTATCTTGTGCGTTTGTGCCAGCAAGTTTTTTTAGCTTTTTATCGGCAAAGTAAATGTCTTTGTCAGGGTGACTGGCGTAGATGCGCTCATCGTTATGGTAAACCTCAATGCCCACTGTCCACCAGTTGATATAACCCACAGACACTTTTAGCGTATTGCCTGCGTCATCAGAGTGGACAATATGGGTAAGTACTTTTAGCTCGTCGATAAAGTTACCGGTTAATTCATCAATCAGGTGTCCGTTTCTATACAGCTGTGATGTATAGGTGGTAAACGAAAACGAATAGCGGATTTCGTAGTTGTCGTTGTCATAGTTGAAGGGACGTCGATAGGTCCATAATCGCATCTGAGGTCTCCTTAAAAGCCGGGGAGTTTAACGCAACAACGTTGCGTCTTGTCAGGGTTATTCCGGAGCAGGGGGAGTGGAATAACCAGAAGTGACGAATCCATTAATCGCCGCACCATCTTTATTAAAACGAAGGTATCTTTATATTACAGTGTTGTTCCGCATCGCTGATATTTTTGCTGTACTGGACCATAAAGTCCAACTGCACGGTAGAGCGGGCCGGCTGGTTATCCGGGTTAGCCGCTGTGGGTTTCCAGCGCCATCGCTTTAAAGCCTCGATGGCCTTTTTATCAAACACGCCTCTGGGGAATGAGTCGGTCACTTTTTGCTCTGCAGCTCTGCCTTCGCTATTAACCACAAAAGCCAAATTCACACAACCTGATAAACCGTCTCTTGCTGCGCTGATCGGATATTGTGGATTTACCCGTTTTGTCAGGGTCCAGAGTGATGCGAACTCAGACTCATCTGCTGGTTGTTCTACCGACTGGGAATCTGTGGTCAGTTGATTACTTGCACAGCCGGCAAGCAGGGTCATCAGACCAATGAAAAGGGACTTCTTCATGGCTATATCCTTTAGCTAAATGAGATGGCAGCGATTTATAGCAAAATTTTAGCAGTGCGTCATCAGCCAACGCGGCTCACTACACGCTGGGCCAGATCCGAAAGGCGCATATTTTGCTCCATGGCAGAGCTCTGCAGTTTGCGGTAAGCCTGCTGCTCTGACAACCCGCCTTGCTGCATTAACAGCAACTTGGCCCGGTCGATCACTTTTTGCTCATTAAGTGCCTGTCTGGCGGCACTGAGCTCATCGGCCATATCCTCGATACGCTGAGCCTGACCACGGATAAGATCGTAAAATGATTTATGCGCCGACAGGGCAGAGCCCTCGGGCAGTTTATTCGCCTCTCTTCCGGCGCCCTTAAGGCCCTTTACCGTATTGTCGTACAGCATGGTAATAGGCGTATCAGTAAGCGGTGGTGAATTGTTCAGAGATGCGATCAGCATCTCATGATTACGTAACTCTTCTTCGGCCTGCTGAATGCGCAGGGTCGCCTGGTCGGTCAGACGGTCGGTCAGATGCTCTTCAATGGACTGCATGGCATCGATACGCTGGGTAGCGATGTCGTACCAGATTTCACTGAGTTCTGCCGAGCATTCCCCGCCGGAAGCCAGCGACTGGATCATTCCGCGTAAGCGGGTGATCTGGGTGGCAGTGTCGCTGGATTGCTGTAACTGCCACATTTGCATTTCTTCTTCATCGGCAAAATTTTCGAAGGTTTCAAAACAGTGCTGCTGAGCATCACTGAGGGCGCTTACTCTGTCTCCCAGATCACTATCGAAGTGACTTTCAGCAAAGCCAATCGCGCCCCATGCCCGTTCCTGCCCGGCGTATTCTTTACCCTGCATAAAGTTAAACAAGGCTACCAGCAGACGTGTCATGGTTGGATCGCTGGCGACATCGGCCGCTTCAAAAACAACGTCGAGTAAACCGGTAATTAATCGGCAGTAGGCGTTGGTGGATTCTAGCGGTGTAAGTTGCTGAGCAGCAATTTTATTGCGCAAATCGGGTAAGTGATCCATACCCTGCAGGGCAAAGGTGATACTGCTTAGTAAACGCATGGACTGGCCGTTGTCGTGTTGGCCAAGGTAAAGCGACTTAAGCAGGCTGCGTAAATCCTGCTCGCAGGCTTCACTGGCTGTTATCTGCTGCTGGCGCTGCCCACCAAACCGGTCGCCCTTTGAACCTAAAAACACATTGCTTAAACCACGTTCGCGCTGGAGCTGATGAATCATGTCCTTCACGGCTTTTACCGTGCGGCAGTTAGACGATAAATGCTGTAATGCCTGAATTTCCTGATGCTTTGCTGACAATAAAAATCGCTTGGTAATGTCACTTTGTTTGCTCATCAGGTGCTCCGTAACGTGGACTGGCTTTTAAACTTCACAGGCAAGCAATTCTTATTCCCATGTAATACTTTGGTCATAAAGAAGGCAGTTTGTGCTTTAAATAGGCAGTAATAGCGGGATTTGCCAAAAATGCGCGCAATAATTACCGTAGCAAAGGAAGTTGCACCGGTAATGATGCACTTTATTGGTGAAATTGCGCTATCGTGGCGCGCCGTACTTTTGGATAAGCGTTTATAAAAATTGCGGATTGTTTTTAAGTTATTGATAAGTATGTATAATTTATTTTTATTTAAATTGGCATCGAAATTGTATTCGTTAAAAACAGCAAACCGTAATGGTTTTACAATTGGAAAAGAATTCGGATAAAGGCGTCCGCAACTTACTTCTCAGGAGTGAGTGCGGACGCCTTTTTTTGTGCCTGACGATTGTAATGAAGTGTTTGTGGGTGTGTTTTTGTTCAATATATTTAGGTGATTAATATGGCGTATTTACTACCTTCTGAGTTTGCAACCAAAATGGTTGATGCGGGTGAATCGAAGATTTACATGTCGACCCGCGACACGTTAATTCGTGCTTTTATGGCTGGTGCTATTCTGGCGCTTGCTGCAGTATTTGCGATTACAATCGCCGTTAAAACCGGTGTGTTTCTGATTGGGGCTATCCTGTTCCCGGTTGGTTTCTGTATGCTTTATCTGATGGGCTTTGACCTGTTAACCGGTGTATTTGTACTGGCGCCGCTGGCCTGGCTGGCTAAACGGCCCGGGGTTACCTGGCCGCAAATTTTACGTAACTGGGGGCTGGTGTTCCTGGGTAACTTTGCCGGTGCGTTAACCGTAGCCTTTATGATGTCTTTTATCTTTACCATGGGTTACAACACCGATGGCGGTGCTATTGCTACCAAGGTGTCGGGTATCGGTGAGGCGCGTACCCTGGGTTATGCTGAATATGGTGCAGCTGGCTGGTTTACTATTTTTATCCGCGGCATGCTGTGTAACTGGATGGTATCTCTGGGTGTAGTCGGTGCGATGATTTCTACCCACGTGAGCGGTAAGGTACTGGCGATGTGGATGCCTATCATGCTGTTCTTCTTCATGGGTTTTGAACACTCAGTGGTTAACATGTTCCTGTTCCCGTTTGGCCTGATTATGGGTGGTGACTTTTCTGTGATGGATTATTTCATCTGGAACGAGATCCCAACCGCCTTGGGTAACCTGGTTGGTGGTTTAGCGTTCACTGGTCTGACGCTTTATTCAACGCACGTTAAAACTGCACCTAAGCGTGTACTGGCGACTGGTGGTACTAACAAAGCAGTACCAGCGGCGAAAGTGAACGATAAAGTATAAGCTTTTATGCCTGAAGTACGCTGGGGAGCATTCTCCGGCAAAGGAATAAAAAACATTAATCAGGACTGTCACGCAGTGACAGTGCCTGATTTTTCGCGTTTGCAGCGTCGTGGCGTGATTGCCGCCGTTGCAGACGGGATCAGCAGTAGTCAGGTAAGTCAGTACGCCAGCGAACTGGCTATCAATGAGTTTGTTCGCGATTACCTGATGACTGCCGACGTATGGTCACCAGCCCGTGCCGCTGAGCTGGTCCTGCGAACCATTAACACCCGCTTGTATATCAAGTCACAGCTTAGCCCTTATCGGGAGAATCCGGATAAGGGCTACGTGTGCACATTTAGTGCCGTGCTTTTGCATGGTGACAAAGCCATCTTGCTGCACTGCGGTGATAGCCGTATTTATCATGTGCGTCAGCACCAGGCCCAATTGTGTACCGAGGATCATCGTCAGCAAGGTGAGGGCGGCCATCATTACCTTAGTAATGCACTGGGCATTAAACCCGAATTAAACGTCGATATAACTGTCAGGGATATTGCGCCCGGTGATACCTTCGTGGTGATGACCGACGGCATCGCCGAAACGCTTAGCGTCGAAGACTGGTTAGCTGTTTTTCAACAAGCTGACACTGACTTAAATAACGGCTGTGAGCAGGTCGCCAATATGGCGCTGGATTTCGGTTGTAATGATAATCTGACCATTGCCGCGGTTAACGTTACTGCCATTAATCATCCGGTGCCGGTGAGCTATGAGTCATCAGGTTACCTGCCTTTTATTCAGAGCCCGCTTACCAATGGCAGCGTTATTGACGACTGGCGTGTGGAAAAGCAGCTCAGCAATACCGAGCGCAGTAGCGTATACCTTGCTCGTCATAACCACTCAAATAAGCAAGTGGTGCTTAAAGTGCCTGTCGTGTCGATGCAGGATAACAGCGGCTTTCTGGATGAAATGATTAAAGAGGAGTGGGTGGCTAAGCGGGTGAGTCATCCACAATTACTTGCTGGCGTTGGTGAGACGTTTTCCCGCAGCTGTTTTTACGTTGTACTGACATTCTGTCCGGGCATAAGTATGCGGCAGTGGCGTGATGATAATGGCGCCCCTGATCTGATGTTACTCAGAGACTGGGCTACACAATTATCCGGCGCTTTAACCGCGCTGCACCGGCAGGGGATATTGCATCAGGATATTCGTCCGGAGAATGTGCTGGTTGGCGATAACAATACCCTTATGCTGATTGACTATGGTGCTGCCAGCTTTTCCGGTCACAATTTTTTAATGGCCAGCGAGCAGTTGTTTATTCCCGGCGATTTGCTGTTTGCAGCGCCGGAGTATTTCGTTGGCCTGTGGCCTGATGAGCGCGCCGAGCAGTTCTCTTTAGCGGTATTATTGTATTACCTGTTGTCGGGGGAGTATCCCTATGATGCGGGCGTGGCCAAAAAGACCAGTTATCCAGGGTTACTCAAACTGCGCTACATCAGCTTAAATCAGCGCAATATGTCGGTGCCGGCGTGGCTGGATGCCACCATAAAGCGTGCCTGTCACCCTCAGGCTGGCAAACGCTACGAAAGCTTGTCGGAATTTATTTATGACCTGCATCATCCTAATCCGGCGTACGGACGCACGCTACCTTTAATGGAGCGTCACCCGGTTCGGGTATGGCAGGGGATCTCCGGCATTCTGGCTATTACGGTAATTGTATTGCTGGTGCTGCTGTTCGACGCACCCTAAAGTAGCCAGTGCGATGCACCAATAATAGGATTTTGCTTCGTTTTGGTGCGTGTCACTATGAGGCAGATGAGCATTACAAAAGCTAAGTGATTGAAAGTCTTTAATTATAAATGTTGGCACTTAACTTGTATTAGTAAACACATCGAGACTCTTGTGGCATTTACGCTGCTAAGCAATAGCGTAGTACAAGAGCCTACACAAACAGATTAGCAAATGCTTAAACAGGCAACGAAGCCCACAACCAGGAATGGTTGTGGGTTTTTTTTTGCCTTTAAAAAAGGTAGACGAAATGAACATTTCATCACGGCAACAACGCATCGTTATTATTGGTAATGGTATGGTGGGTCACCACTTTGTTGAGCAACTGATTAACAGTGAGCACAACTGCCATATCACGGTATTAAGTGGCGAAAGCCGACTGGCTTATGACCGAGTTTATCTCTCTTCTTATTTTTCTGGTAAAACCGCTGCTGACCTGGCACTTACCGATGAGCAAACTTATCAGGACTGGGGCGTTAATGCTGTCACCAACGCCTGGGTGACCGACATCGATCGTGAGAAGCAGGTTGTTACCACCAAATCAGGCGAAACTTATGAGTACGATACCCTGGTACTGGCAACCGGTTCTTATCCGTTCGTGCCGCCAATTCCTGGTAACGATCAGGAACACTGCCTGGTGTACCGTACCATTGAAGATTTGGAAGCCATCAGCGCGTCTGCCGCGCAAAGCAAAGTGGGTGTTGTTGTGGGTGGTGGTCTGTTAGGCCTGGAAGCGGCAAATGCGCTCAAACAGGCCGGGCTTGATACCCACGTGGTGGAATTTGCCCCGCAGTTGATGGCGGTACAACTCGATCCCATGGGTGGTGAGTTGCTGAAAGACAAAATTGAAGCACTCGGTGTGCAGGTTCATACGCAAAAAGCCACCGAATGTATTGAAGCCGGTGAAACCTGTCGCTACCGTATGAAATTTTCAGACGGCACGCACCTGGAAACCGACCTGGTGCTGTTTTCTGCCGGGATCCGCCCCAGCGATCAATTGGCTCGTGAATTTGGCTTAGTTATCGGCGAACGTGGCGGTATCGTCATCGATAATCAGTGTAAAACCTCTGATAAGAATGTTTATGCCATAGGCGAGTGTGCCCTCTGGGATAAGAAAATTTATGGCCTGGTTGCACCTGGTTATGCCATGGCTCGCGCTGCCGTCGCCGATATCATCGGAAATGAAGGCGAATTTGCCGGCTTTGACATGAGCACCAAACTGAAACTAATGGGCGTAGAAGTAGGCTCCATTGGTGATGCCCATGGCCGTACCCCTGGCGCGTTGTCTTACACCTACCACAACCAGCCGGAAGGTGTGTACAAAAAGTTGGTGGTCGATGCCAATAAATCACTGGTGCTGGGCGCCGTACTGATTGGTGATACCAGCGATTACGATACCCTGTTGCAGTATGCCTTAAACAGTATTGCCTTGCCAGACAGTCCTGAATCGTTGATCCTGCCGTCGTCAGGCGAAAAGCCATTGCTGGGTGCCGATGCACTGGGTGATACGGCAACCATTTGTTCGTGCCACAACGTTTCTAAAGGCGACATCGTGGGTGCCATCGACGGCGGTTGCTGCTCGGTAGGCGATGTAAAATCCACTACCAAAGCAGCTACAGGCTGTGGTGGTTGTGCGGCGTTACTGAAAAACGTAGTAGACAGCGAACTGGAAAAACGCGGCGTAGAAGTGTCCAAGGCCATTTGTGAGCACTTTGACTACTCCCGTCAGGAGCTTTATCACCTGATTCAGGTTGGCAAGATCCAGAGCTTTGATGAGCTACTGGAAAAACACGGTAAAGGCCTCGGCTGCGATATCTGTAAACCTGCGGCAGGGTCTATCTTTGCGTCGGTGTGGAATGATTACATTCTGGCTAAACAACACCAGCCGCTGCAGGATACCAATGATACCTATCTGGGCAACATGCAAAAAGACGGTACTTATTCCATTGTGCCGCGTGTAGCCGGTGGTGAGATCACGCCGGATAAACTCATTTTATTAGGTGATGTGGCCAAGCGCTATAACCTGTATACCAAAATTACCGGTGGTCAGCGTATTGACCTGTTCGGTGCCCGTGTTGATCAGTTACCCGCAATCTGGGAAGAACTCGTCGCAGGCGGCTTTGAAACCGGGCATGCCTATGCCAAAGCATTGCGTACCGTTAAGTCCTGTGTAGGCAGTACCTGGTGCCGTTATGGTGTGCAGGATTCAGTTGGCCAGGCAATTGATTTAGAAAATCGCTACAAAGGCCTGCGCGCACCGCACAAAATTAAATTTGCTGTGTCTGGTTGTACCCGTGAATGCGCTGAAGCGCAGGGTAAGGACATTGGCGTTATCGCCACCGAAAACGGCTGGAACCTCTACGTATGCGGAAACGGCGGTATGAAACCGCGCCACGCCGATCTATTCGCCACCGATCTGGACGATGCCACGCTGGTCAAATACATCGACCGTGTGCTGATGTTCTACACAAAAACGGCAGACCGTTTACAACGCACATCGGTGTGGATGGAAAACCTCGAGGGCGGCCTGGAGTATCTGAAATCCGTGGTGATTGACGATTCGCTGGGCATTTGTGACGAGCTTGAAGCTCAGATGCAGCATATCGCCGATACCTATCAGTGCGAGTGGAAAACCACCGTTGAATCGCCTGAAGCATTAAAACGTTTTCGTCAGTTCGTTAACAGTGATGAGTCGGATTCAAATATCCAGTTCGTTACCGAGCGCGAGCAGATTCGTCCGGCCACCAAGGCCGAAAAGTTTTCGGCTGGTAAAGCCATTCCCGTAGAACTCGTTTAGGAGAATTATCATGCAGGCTCAGGCTAATATTATTGCTCAATGGCATGATGTGTGTCATGTGGATGACCTGGTCACTAACAGTGGTGTGTGTGCGCTGATAGGCGATGTGCAGGTAGCGATTTTCAGTGTCCAACTCGACGGCGAAGAGAATCTTTATGCTATCAGCAACTGGGATCCCATTGGTGAGGCCAATGTGATGTCTCGCGGTATAGTAGGCACGCTGACCGATAAAATTGTCGTGGCGTCACCGCTTTATAAAGAGCACTACGATCTGGCTACGGGAACGTGCCTGGAACGCGATGATATCAGCGTTAACACCTATCCGGTGCGTGTAGAACACGAGCGCGTGTTAATCGAACTTTAATAACGGGTGATGAGATGAATGCCATGCTGCCGCAAACAACCACTACACACCAAGTAGCCGATAAACTGGTTCAAACCACCTGTCCATACTGCGGTGTGGGATGTGGTGTGGATGTGGTGCAAAGCGGCGGCATGACAGGCAGTCTCAGCGAGCTGAAAGGTTCCGCCGAACATCCGGCCAACTACGGGCGCTTGTGTATCAAGGGCACCCATTTGCTGGAAACCCTGGACGGCAATAAGCGTTTACTCAAGCCCGTGGTGTTTGGTCAACAGGCCAGCTGGGATGAAGCAACGTCGATCATTGCGGCCAGAATGAAAAGTATTGTTGAGCAACATGGCCCGGATGCCGTAGCGATTTATGGCTCAGGTCAGTTGCTTACCGAAGATTACTACGTTGCCAATAAACTGATGAAAGGGTTTATTGGTACTGCGAATATCGATACTAACTCACGACTGTGCATGTCTTCTGCGGTAGTGGCCCACAAACGGGCCTTTGGCGAAGACATTGTGCCGTGTAATTACGAAGACCTAGAGCACACCGATTTACTGATCCTGACCGGCAGCAACGCGGCCTGGACGCACCCGGTATTATTCCAGCGCATCGAACGGGCTAAACTGCGTAACCCGGACATGAAAGTAGTGGTAGTGGATCCCAGAGAAACCGACAGCTGTTCACTGGCTGATTTGCATGTGGCGCTTAAGCCAGGCACCGATGCCGTATTGTTTTGTGGCTTGCTGAATTATCTTGCCCATCACAATTCCCTTGACGATACGTTTATCCAGAATTCAACCAATGGATTTGCCGAGGCGTTGGCTGAAGCATCTCCGTGGACGGTAGCAAAGGTTGCTGAAACCTGTGATGTACCGGTTAACCTAATAGAGCAGTTGTTTAATTGGTTTGCGAGCCTGCCCCGGGCTATTACGTTTTTCTCCATGGGCATTAATCAGTCAACCAGTGGTGTGGATAAAGGCAATGCCATTATCAATTGTCACTTAGCCTCCGGCAAAATCGGCAAAGAGGGCAGTGGACCGTTTTCGATTACCGGTCAGCCCAATGCCATGGGAGGTCGTGAGGTTGGCGGTTTATCCAATATGCTGGCCGCGCATATGGATATCGATAATCCTCAGCACCATGCAACGGTCAAAGAGTTCTGGCAGGCGCCGAACCTAATCACTAAGCCCGGTTTACGGGCGGTGGATATGTTTCAGGCGGCAGCCGATGGCAAGATCAAATGCCTCTGGATCATGGCAACCAACCCGGTAGCAAGTATGCCAAATCGGGCGTTAGTGGAAGCCGCGCTAAAAAACTGTGAACTGGTCATCGTATCAGACACCGCAGCACAAACCGATACTCTTAACTATGCACATATTGCACTGCCAGCCACCGGCTGGTCGGAGAAAAACGGCACCGTAACGAATTCAGAGCGTCGAATATCCAGGCAGCGAGGGTTGGTTTCACCCATGGGTGAAGCCAGGCATGACTGGGAAATTCTGTCGATGGTAGGCCGGGCAATGGGCTTTGAAGAGGCTTTTGCCTATCAGCATCCTGCCGAGATTTTTGCAGAGCATTGTGCACTTACTGCAGCCAACAACAACGGCAGCCGTGCGCTGGATTTAGGACCGTTGGCCGACTTAAACATCGCACAATACGATAGTCTGCGCCCGCAGCAATGGCCCCTGAGTAACACCCACCGTATTGGGACAGACCGGCTGTTTGCTGACGGGTCTTTTTACACGCCGAACGGCAAAGCTAATTTTGTGGCCATCACGCCACGTTTACCTGAGCAGCAAACCAGCGCCGAATACCCGTTTGTATTAAACACCGGTCGGATTCGCGATCAGTGGCACACTATGACTCGCACTGGTAATGCGCCGCGCTTACTTAAACATATCGACCGGCCCTGGTTAAGTGTGCATCCTGTGGACGCACAAGCCCTTGACGTTAAAGACGGTGATCTGATCAAAGCGGAAGCTGCCTGTACTGGCGATTTAGAAGTCATTCTGCCGGTAAAAATTGATGATAAACAGCGTCGTAAAGAGGTGTTCGCGCCGTTTCACTGGTCTGCTACCTGGGGCTCTCATGCCCGGGTTGGCGCGTTGTTAAATGGCGCGAACGATGCGCTGTCCGGACAGCCGGAATTAAAACACGGGGCGATAAAGCTAAGCCCGGTGGCTATGCAAAGCTATGGCCTGGTGTATGGCGAAGAAGCATTGGTTAATGCTTTGCAGTCAGCAACTTATTACTATCTGAATACGCCAACGTCGGTGGCTGCCTGCATCGAAATAGCCGATCAGCGTGACCCGCAAAGCATGGTGGCTGAGGTAATAAAACACCTGCCAAAGGATGCCCAGTGGGCAACGCTGCAAGGATCACATCAGTTAAGCATAGTGGTTACTCGTAAAAATAAGCTGGTTCTGGCGATATTGTTAGAGGATAAACCCACCGATATTCCCCGTGACTGGCTGGATAGTCTTTATAACGGTGATGAACTGTCACCTGAGCAAATTAATGGCCTGCTGGAACAGCAACCCGATGATGCCTTTTTACTGGGCAAAGTGGTGTGTAGCTGTTTCGGGGTTAGAGAAAACACCATTAAACAAGCCATTGCTGAAGGCAATAATACCGTGGCAGGGCTGGGTAAAGCGCTTAAATGCGGCACCAACTGCGGTTCTTGTAAAACAGAGCTAGCCAGTTTAATCGAATCGACTTCGGCCGTGTCGAAGCCACATCCTAAAGAGGAAACGACCAATGAATATGCGCTTTAATACACTTGTAATGCCTTTCATGCTGAGAGTCTCGCGTTTAGGTACGTTTTTACGTGGCAATAACGGTAGTGAACTATCCGGTGCCGATCAGAAACAGAGTACGCGTGGCGGTGTTGGTGAAGTCTTTATCGTGGGCGCCGGACCGGGTGATGCTGAACTGCTCACGCTGAAGGCATACCGCTTATTACAGGAAGCCGACGTGGTGTTATTTGACTGGCTGGTGGATCAGTCGGTGCTCGATTGCATTCCGCGCCACGTAGCTCGTGAATTTGTAGGTAAGCGCTGCGGTAAACACAGTGTGCCACAGGATAAAATCTGTGAACGGCTGGTCGAATTAGGCTTACAGGGCAAACGGGTAGTGCGCTTAAAAGGCGGCGATCCGGCTATATTTGCCCGTACCTGCGAAGAAACCGACGCGCTCTATCAGGCGGGTATTCCGTTTGCCATTGTGCCAGGTATTACCGCAGCATCGGGCGCATCGGCCTATACCGGAATTCCGTTAACCGACCGCCGCTTTGCTCAGTCGGTTCGTTTTATGACCGCGCAGTTTCAAAACCCGGCGAAAGAAGCCGACTGGCAGGCCATTGCGGCAAGCAGTGAGCGCGAAACCACGGTGGTGTATATGGGGTTAAAGCGTTTAGCGTTGTTATCTCAGCGTCTTACAGAAGCCGGTGTTGACGCTAACTTACCCGTTGCAGTGATTGAAAACGCGTGTTGTAATCAACAGCAGGTTATCGTTGGCACCGTCAGCGATATTTATCAACGCGTGCTCGACGCGGCAATCGAAGGACCGGCACTTACCGTGATTGGTCATGTGGTTTCTGCCCGTCAGCCCATCACCGCCGATTTATTACATCATACCTATGAGCAACGCGCCATTTAGCGAATACATCAAAGCCCTCGGCAAAGGCCAGCGGGGCGCCCGGCATCTTACGCAAGCTGAAGCTTTCGATGCTTTTTCTCAATTACTCAACCAATCTATAGCGCCGGAACAAGCCGGCGCTTTTTTAATGCTGCTGCGCATGCAGGAAGAATCGGTAGAAGAGCTATGCGGCTTTATTGCCGCCTGTCGCAACAAGTTACCCGCCGAATTAAGCGCAATGCAAGCCAGTGTGGATATTGGTTGTTATGCCGGTAAACGCCGGCAATTACCCTGGTATTTATTGAGCGTGGCGTTACTTGCAAGCGTTGGCTACCGGGTGTGCCTGCATGGTGCCAGTGAGCCCGGTTCATAACGCTTTTATGCCAGCCATGCCCTGGCCGAGTTGGGATTGCCACTGGCAACATCGGTGCAACATGCCGAGCAAACCATGGACAGCATGAATGCCTGTTATCTGGATTTAGGCATTGCCCTGCCCGAGCTTGATCGCATTATTAAACTACGTGAATTATTTGGCTTACGGTCCTGCGCCAATACCCTGGCAAGGCTGTTAAACCCCAGTAATGCGCCGTTTGCAGTACAGGGGGTATACCATACTCACCTGGATGAGCGACATGCCAAAGTTAATGAAACCTTTAGCTCACAGCAGTCACTGGTGTTTCGTGGCGACGGCGGCGACCCTGAGGTGAATCGCGACAGGCCAACAGATTTGTATTACACCCGCAGCGGCGCCACCACCAAAGTGGTGTTACCCGAGGCGGATGGCTGGGCAATGAAAGAACGTGATTTCTCAGTGGCGACCATGATAGCAGTGTGGCGGGGCGATATAGAACACGGTTACGCCCGCCAGGCCGTGATTGCCTCGCTGGCGGTGTATCTGATATTACTGGAAAAATTAAGCCAACAAGAGGCCGAGCAGCGGGCAACAGAACTATGGCAAATGCGCCATAAGCAGGCGTTGCCTTTTCATGGTGAGCACTGACAGTGCACAAAATGCACTACGATGAGTCGCTGAATTTCGGCGATAAACAACCGAAACCTATAAGTTGTTGAAATTAAAGGTTATTAAATATTGGCACTAAATGTGTATATATCTAATCAGCAATACTAGTATGCGCTACACCTAAACAATTTATTCATACCTTGCTGTCTTCTAATGAGGCGAGGTACACGGCAACGAAGCCCACCCGTTCACAATGACACTGTCATTTCGAACGGGTGGGTTTTTTTTGGCTTAAGGAAAGTACATGTTACACAAGACTGTAAAACACAAGTTCAAGCAGGTGGCAGGCTCCCTGACTCTGGTTGCGTCATTATTTACTGCCTCAGTGACTACCGTGTCTGCTGAGGATATTGGCTGGCCAGAAAAAGAAGAACTGAAGTTTGGCTTTATCAAGCTTACCGATATGGCGCCACTGGCGATTGCTTACGAAAAAGGTTATTTCGAAGACGAAGGTCTGTATGTCACGCTGGAAGCCCAGGCTAACTGGAAAGTGTTACTCGACCGTGTTATCGACGGCCAGCTGGACGGCGCACACATGCTGGCCGGTCAGCCGCTGGGTGCAACTATCGGTTTTGGTACCCAGTCGCACATTATCACCGCTTTCAGCATGGACTTAAACGGCAACGGGATCACCGTTTCTAATGATGTCTGGGCCGAGATGGAAAAACACATTCCGGTTGAAAATGGCAAGCCGGTCCATCCAATTAAAGCCGACTACTTAAAGCCGGTGGTAGAGAGTTACAAACAGGCGGGTAAGCCATTTAAAATGGGTATGGTATTTCCGGTTTCCACGCATAACTATGAGCTGCGTTACTGGCTAGCCGCAGGCGGCATCCACCCGGGTTACTATGCACCGCACAAAGGCGATACCTCAGGCCAGATTGATGCTCAGGCACTGCTGTCGGTAACGCCACCACCGCAAATGCCAGCTACCATGGAAGCCGGTACTATCTATGGTTACTGCGTAGGTGAACCGTGGAACCAACAAGCGGTATTCAAAGGGATTGGTGTACCGGTGATCACTGATTACGAAATCTGGAAAAACAATCCGGAAAAAGTTTTTGGTGTCAGTAAAGCCTGGGCCGAAGAAAACCCGAATACGCACATTCGCGTGGTGAAGGCGATGATCCGCGCCGCCATGTGGTTGGATGCAAACAACAATGCTAACCGCCCGGAAGCGGTAAAAATTCTGGCTAAGAGCAGCTATGTGGGCGCTGATGCCGACGTAATCGCTAACAGCATGACAGGTACCTTTGAATACGAAAAAGGCGACAAGCGTGAGGTGCCTGACTTCAACGTATTCTTCCGTCATAACGCGACCTATCCGTACTACAGCGATGCGATTTGGTATTTAACCCAGATGCGCCGATGGGGACAGATTGCTGAGCCTAAGTCTGACGATTGGTACATGCAGACAGCAAAGAGCGTATACCGCCCTGATATCTACACCATTGCTGCCAAAGCGCTGATTGAAGAAGGCCTGGCAGATCCTAAAGATTTTCCTGACTTCGACACAGAATCCGGCTTTAAGCCGCCGCAAACCGAGTTTATCGATAACGTGACGTTTGATGGCAGCAAGCCCAATGAATACTTAGAGAAATTCTCAATTGGTCTGAAAGGCGACACGGTTTTATAACCGTGTCTCCCGGACCCTCGATGATAAAAGGTAAAGACGATGAGTAAATCGGTACCAGTTGTCAGCCATATTGGCCAGATCCGCGGTAAAAATGTGTTAGGGAATATTATGTCCACCGTACCAAAATTATTGATGCCTGTTGTTGGCATATTATTATTCCTCGCGATTTGGAATGTGGTAGCCAAAAACATCGATACGTCGCTGGGGCAGTTTCCTGGCCCGGCGCAGGTGTGGGAACAAACCTTTACGTTAATCGATGAACACAGCGCGCAGCGAGAGAAAGCCGCTGCATTTTACGAGCGCCAGGAAGTTCGCAACGCCAAGCGTGTTGCACAGGACCCAACCTACGTGCCGAAAATTCGTGACTTCACCGGTGCGCCAACCTTCTTCGATCAGATATGGACCAGTTTATACACGGTGATGGTGGGCTTTTTTATTGCCAGCATTGTGGCGGTGCCAGTGGGGATCCTGTGTGGTCTGAGTAAATCCGCATACTCGGCCATGAACCCGCTGATCCAGATTTTTAAACCGGTGTCTCCGCTGGCCTGGCTGCCCCTGGTGACCATGGTGGTCAGTGCAGTGTACGTGAGTGATGACCCGATGTTTTCCAAGTCATTTATTACGTCTGCTTTCACCGTATCGCTGTGCTGCTTATGGCCCACGCTAATCAATACTGCGGTAGGCGTTTCTAACATCGATTCAGATCTGGTGAACGTGAGTAAGGTGCTGCGGTTAAAGCCATTAAGCCATGTGCAGAAAATCGTATTGCCAGCGTCTATTCCAATGATTTTTACCGGTTTACGTTTGTCACTCGGCATAGGCTGGATGGTGCTGATAGCGGCTGAGATGCTCGCGCAGAACCCGGGCCTGGGTAAGTTTGTCTGGGACGAGTTCCAGAATGGTAGCTCAGAGTCACTGGCACGCATTATGGTAGCGGTTATCACCATTGGTTTAATTGGTTTCCTGCTCGACCGTCTGATGCTGTCGGTACAGCGGTTGGTAAGCTGGGACAAAAACGCAGTGCTGCGCTAAGCGGCTAATATATTCGAGGAAATAAATTATGCAAAGCAGACATTTAGAACTCAGCCAGGTAGGGATTGACTTTCCTACGCCTAAAGGGCCGTTTACTGCGTTAACCGATGTGAATCTGAAGATTCAGAAAGGGGAATTTATCTCGCTGATTGGTCACTCAGGCTGCGGTAAATCTACCGTGTTAAATATTGTCGCCGGTCTGCATCAGGCAACCACAGGTGGCGTTATTCTCGACGGTGCTGAAGTGAAAGAGCCTGGCCCAGAGCGGGCGGTGGTGTTTCAGAACCATTCACTGCTGCCCTGGTTATCCTGCTACAAAAATGTAGAACTGGCTGTAAAGCAAACCCAGAAAGGGAAATCCAAACAGGAAATCCGTGACTGGGTAATGCACAACATGGAACTGGTGCATATGACCCATGCACTCGACAAGCTGCCATCGGAAATCTCAGGTGGTATGAAGCAGCGGGTGGGCATTGCCCGGGCGCTGGCTATGGAACCTAAAGTGCTGCTAATGGATGAACCCTTCGGTGCCCTTGATGCGCTGACCCGGGCTCATTTGCAGGACTCACTGATGGAGATCCATGCAGATTTGGGTAATACGGTGATCATGATTACTCACGATGTAGATGAAGCCGTGTTGTTATCTGACCGCATCGTAATGATGACTAACGGCCCGGCAGCTACCATTGGCGAAATTCTGGACGTTAAACTCGAGCGTCCCCGGGACCGTCTGGCACTGGCTGATAACCCTGAATATAACCACTATCGTCATGAAGTGCTGACCTTCCTTTACGAAAAACAGAAAAAAGTGGAAACCGTTTCGGGCCATAAAAAAAGCAAGCAGTCCGGCGCCAAAAAGAAGTCTGACGCCGCTTAAGTAATCTTAATAAAAACAATTTGTTAGCTCGGCCTTAAGAGGCCGGGCCGGGTATTCTCACGCTCAATTTAGGAATTTATCATGAAAACACAAAGCTCTTTTTTCAAACGAGGCCTGCTGGCTACGGTTATTTCTGCGGCCTTATTACCTGCCGCCCAGGCGGCTACTGAGTGGCATGATGCGTTATCAGACTCCAAGGCATCAGCCAGTTTTCGCCTGCGTTACGAAGGCGCGAATCAGGATAATGCGGTAAAAGATGCCAGCGCACTGACGCTGCGTACTTTACTTAGCTTTGAATCCGGTGAGTACAACGGCTTTTCATTTAAAGCGGATTTGGAAGATGTGACCATCGTAATGGGTCAGGGCGACTACACCGTTGGCCCGGCTGGTTACAACCCAGGCGAATATTCGGTGATTGCCGACCCGGAAACCACCGAACTGAATCAGGGCTATGTACAATTTAAAAATGACGGCCTGACCGTAAAAGCCGGACGGCAGATTATTGCGCTGGACGGCCACCGTTTTGTAGGACACGTTGGCTGGCGTCAGGACTGGCAGACCTATGATGCGGTATCGGTAAACTATAAGGCCAGTGATAAACTCAACGCGTTTTACGCCTACCTGAATAAGCGTAACCGTATTTTTGGTGAAGCGGCGGATATCGACTCAAAAGACCATTTGCTCAACGTCAGTTACAAAGACGACTTCGGTAAATTAACCGCTTATGCCTACCTGCTTGAAGTGGATAACAACACCGATAACAGCCTGGATACCTACGGTGTAAGTTATAGCGGAGCTTATAAAACGGATTCGGTTAAATGGCTTTACAACGCAGAGTTTGCTACCCAGTCAAGCGAAACGGCAGCGACTGATTACTCTGCCACCTATGCAATGCTAGAAGCGGGCGCAGTGGTTTCAGGCGTAACGGCCAAGCTAGGTTATGAGCTGCTGGGCTCTGATGATGGCATGTACGGCTTTGCCACACCACTGGCGACCCTGCATAAATTTAATGGTTGGTCTGATCAATGGTTAGGTACGCCAGCCCAGGGCTTACAGGATGTTTACGTGAGTGCGGCAACCAAATTTGCCGGTGGTAAGTGGTTGTTTGTCTATCATGACTTCAGTGCAGATGAAGCGAGCAGCACGGTTGACGACCTGGGTAGTGAGATCAATATCCAGTACACCACCAAAATTGCTGAAAAATTTAGCTTCGGCGCTAAATATGCCAATTATTCAGCAGGCGACATTAAGGTAGATACTGATAAACTATGGGTATGGATAGCCACTAAGTTTTAATCAGACCATGACAGCAGCCGCGATAGATAAGCTGATCCAGCAGCCTCCGTATCACAGCCTGGGATTCATCCTGGCCGGAGGCAGCTCCAGACGAATGGGGAGTGACAAAGCGCAACTCAAAGTGGGTCAGCAAACCATGCTTGATATCGCGGCTGGTGTGCTTCACGCGGCAGCGGTGAATCAGCATTTTGTAATAGGCGGCGCTCTAGCTGATTTAGTCGAACAGCAGTCAGGTCGGGGGCCTGCCAGTGCTATTTGTGATGTGCTGGCGCGTTTTTCTGCTACAGAGGATAGTCAGGGACTGGCTTTGTTTATGCCGGTTGATATGCCCCGTCTTTCTGTTTTCAGCATTGATACCTTACTTGAGTGCGCCAGGCGTAATCAGCAGACTGTCTATTACAGCGCGCACTATTTACCTTTGGTTATACCTGTCAACACGCAAGCGCAGGAGTCAGCACGGAAGCTTATTGCCGCTGACTCGTCACCTTCGGTACGTAAATTACTGGCCAGCCTGAATGCCCAGCCCGTGGCATTTAGTGGCAAAGTGGGTGAGCTGGTAAACATTAATCGCCCTGAAGAACTTGCCGAATTACGTTCAGGCGTTTAACAAAGCTTCCTTCACGTCCTCGGGTAACGTACTGGTAAAGTCTGCCAGATTTTGTGCGTTGTCCTTTACCGTAATGTACCGGTGGGCGTAGTAGAGTATGTTAATCCAGGCTTTATCTTCTTCAAGCGGTGCATCCTGGATATCCAGTAGCGGCGTAATTAGTTCTTCCGGGAAACACCACAGGGTAAGTAAAAATACCGTAATAAGAATATCCGGATGTGTGCTCACTTCCTTTAGCTGGTCAGCCAGTTGCGGTGAGCTTTCATTGACCATTGCCAGTACCAGTCGGCCAGTGCCATTTAGTACTGCTGCGGTAAATACCTGCTCCTTGCATTTGGCCGGACAATTCAGCGCAACCGCCAGGGCTTTGCCACAGGTCGCCATTTGACTGGTGCTTTCACAGACTTGCTGGTGGAGCGCGGCAGGC
Organism: Marisediminitalea oceani; assembly: GCF_003731635.1. Classification (GTDB taxonomy): domain Bacteria; phylum Pseudomonadota; class Gammaproteobacteria; order Enterobacterales; family Alteromonadaceae; genus Alteromonas; species Alteromonas oceani. The sequence continues at coordinate 20,826 of NZ_RCUA01000028.1, forward strand.
ATGAGATGCGCGGTTTCAGTTTCCAGTACAAAACTGATGGTCAGAGCGTAAAGTAACTGCGTACCAAGTCTGCTAATAGCCTCTTCCAGGGTGTCGGTGGTGCGCTGGAAACCCAGGTAGGCCGAATTGGCAACCTGCATAATACGCGCGCCAATCAACGGTTCTTCAAGAATAATATCGGCAATCTGACTGGCGTTTGTATGCTCATCACTCAGCGCGGCACGTAACTTTTCGATAATTTCGGGTAATACCGGCAGCTGGCTTAACTGACCCAGGCATTGCTGTTGGGAGTAGGTCACCGGTAAGGCTTTAAGCTTTTCTACGTGGCTTAACAGTTCACCAAGGTGTTCGTCACTAAAAGGTTTATTGAGCAGACTGTGGGCATTACCGCTATTACCTAGCAGGATTTCGTCCCGGGTATCGCCGGTCATCAGAACGCGAATAGACAATGGATATTTTTCAGCGACTTGCCTGAGTAACTCCGCGCCATTGATCCCCGGCATTCTGTAGTCGCAAAATACAATATCCGGATAGGCTTTCTCTCGCAGTGACTCTTGCCATGTCAGCGGCTGATTGATAAAAGTAGCATCCCAATTTGGGATCAGACGCCTTGATGTGCGCCTGATCGCTTTGAGCATCAGTTCATCGTCGTCAATAAACACTGCATAGTAGTTATTAGTCATCGTTGCTTTACTGCCAGCCTCAAAAGCAAAAGTCAGTTTGCCCGCTACCTTGCTCCTATTGCCGCCAGTGTCGCTCCACACGGCTCAAAGGAAAAAATGGGCATTACCGGTTATGCTTATTTATACGATATTTTTTTGCAAGTTTACTGTTCGTAACCTATATAAATCAATGTAAAAATTAAAATACAAAGTCATTATTGTGTAAGATGCGACAATTGTGACAATTAAAGGGTTTTGGCTATGCATATCGGTGTCAATCGCTTCCCCCTGGATGCGAATGGATCATTTGGCGAAACGTGCGTGATATCTGAACTGGACAAAGCGGACATCAATATTGCTTTCGGTGATGTCGCAGCGGTAACCGCTCTGGCAGGCTCTAATAAGGCTGATAATAAACGTAACGGTGCGCGATGGATTGCTTCTTCCAGTTGTCTGGGGGCTATGAGCCACTTAGGCACTGATAAAGGCGAAAGCTATCTGCATGTGCTTTCTGTGGCCGATATTGATGGCGGCGCGGGCGTGGCCTCAGCAGAACTGGCGCCCGGTAAGGAGAGAGCAATCGCCGAGGCGACGCTGGTGAATGCGATGCAGGACGCGGGCAAGCTGGGTGAAATGCCGTCGCTGGTCTGGTTGATTGTGGCGCCAGGTAATGAAGAAGAAGTGCTCAATGGCCTGCATGGCGTGCTTGGTGACAGTGTGCCGATATTTGGCGGCAGCAGTGCCGATAACAGTATCGAAGGTAAATGGGTGCAGTTTGATGGGAATGAGCTGCATCACAACGGTATTGTGGTCGCGGTGCTTTACATGAGCGAGCCGGTGTCCTGTTATTTTAGTTCGGGCTATGAGCCGACAGAATTGTCTGCCCAGGTCACAGCGGGAGAAGGTCGAAAAATTTATACCCTCGACGGCGAACCGGCCGGCACGGTCTACAATCGCTGGCTGAATCTGCTCGATCAAGCGCCACTGGTACCTGGCAACATATTGCAGGCAAGTACCTATTTTCCGATTAGTCGCAACCAGGGCACAGTGAGCCTCGGTGTGCCGCTGCTTAGTCATCCGGCACGACTGAATGACGATGGCAGCATTGAGCTGTTTGCCAGCCTGGAAGTCGGCGAGCAGATTACGCTGATGAGCGGGCAACCGGATAATCTAATCCGACGCGCTACCGAAGTTACTGAAGTTGTGTTTAGAACCCATGAGCTGAATTATGAATGTCGCCCCAAGGCATTAATTATTGTTTTTTGTGGCGGCTGTATGCTGGCTGTTAAGGACCATCTTGATGAGATCCAGAGTTCGCTGCTGGTACTGGCTCAGGATGTGCCTTTTATTGTGGGATTTACTTTTGGCGAGCAGGGCTGTTTCTCAGATGGCATCAGCCGTCACGGTAATTTAATGATTTCTGCAACGGCAATAGGGTGAAATAATTCGTGACCGATGTAGAAAAACTCCACGAAACAATTCAAAAGTTACGTTACGAAAATGGCCAGTTGCAACGCTTTAAGCAGATTAATCAGTTAATGCTGCATAGCCTGGATGCAATCATGACATCTACTCATCGAAGTGAGGTGTTCGGGCGGTTATTTGAGGTAATTGGTGAGATATTGCCTTGCGATCAAATTCTCATTGCCCATCATAATGAAGAGCAAAGTACGGTGATTCCGGTTTGCAGCAGCATCGAGGGGAAAACCTTTAAACCCTTGCGCTATACCGATTTAACCAACGTTTTTGAAGAAACCATGAACGTATTTAACGTGGCTTTGATCCCGGGGTGGAAAGCCCACCTGGGAGATTGGTTACCGGATGCGAACTCGGTGCTCATTCACCCTATCAGTACCTCCCAGGCTAAATATATCTGGCTGATTTCCGACAAAAATATTGGTGCATTTTCTAAGCAGTACGAAGATATCTTCGTATCTTTTAGTGCGTTTGTCGCGAATACCTTGTCTCACTTCGAACAACGTAGTCTTATCCGCGAGCGCGAAACCCTGCTTGAGGAACGCGATCGTATTGAAAAATCGATGATGCACCAGGACAAAATGGCCGCTTTGGGACAACTGGCTGCCGGCGTAGCTCATGAACTGAATAATCCGCTGGGTTTTATTAACAGCAACCTGTCCAGTTTGCAGGATTACATTGGCGATGTCAGTGAGTTTGTCAGTAAGGCAACAGAATCGTCAGAGGCAATGAAAGCGCTGCACAAAAAGATGGATATGGACTATATTTTAACAGATACGGACGATTTGATTGATGAGTCGCTGCAAGGCATTCGACGTGCCAGCGATATTATTGCCAATCTTAAATCCTTCTCACATCCGGATGAGAAAACCCGAGTTGATCTGGATTTAAACTCCGTTATTGAGCTGGCGCTGACCATTATCAAAACCCAGGCAAAAACGGTAGTAGATATCGAATTTACCCGTTGTGAAGAAAAACCTGTGATTCATGTTAACGCCAATCAGCTTGCTCAGGTCTTTATCAACATTGTGACTAATGCAATCCAGGCGATAACCGATAAAACAGGCAGGATAACCATTACTATTGAAGCTGGTAAAACCACCGTGGATTGCCGCATAGCAGACAACGGACCGGGCATTCCGTCAGCGGTGGCAGCTAAAATTTTCGATCCGTTTTTCACCACTAAAACCGTGGGAATGGGAACCGGACTGGGATTATCCATATCAAAGGCGATTATTGAAAAATATGGTGGCGAGCTACATCTTGAATCAAGCAGTGCCAAAGGGACATGCTTTTTGATCCGTTTACCCCGGGTTAGCGAATAACGAATGTGCGAACAGCGCAAAGTAATTAAATGGACGTATACAGCCGGTTCAGAATGGAGGAATCAATGGCCAGTGAGACAACAGCGAATGTATTTGAGTCAACCTTCGAACAGTGTGGCATAGGCCTGGCCCATGTTAGCCCTGAAGGGGGATTTATTCGCGTCAATGCCGCGCTCAGTAGCTTTCTTGGCTACAGTAAAGAAGAGCTGGTAAAGCTGGATTTTCAGGATATTACTCATCCTGACTATCTTGACAAAGACCTTCAGCACGTGGCGGAGTTACTGGACGGATTCTACGATTCCTATCAGATGGAAAAACTCTACGTCCATAAAAGTGGCAGGATGGTGTGGGGTAATCTTACCGTTACATTAGTGCGAAATGACGATGATACGCCGGCTTATTTTATCTCTGTGGTGGAGGATATCGACGAGAAGAAGCGGATAGAGCAGGATTATTTTGAATCCCAGGAAACCCTCCGCTCTATTATCAGTTCCTTATCCGACCGTATGGCAGTTAGCGTCGTCAGTCCCGACCTGACGTCTTTAATCTATATTAATGAGGGCTATCAGCGTATCTGGGGGCGCAGCGCTAAAGAACTCTATGATAATCCAAGAAGCTTTATCGGCCATATTCATGTGGCAGACAGGCCACGGGTAATGGATTTCTACCGGCATACCATTACTAGCCCCTGGTCCTTTGAATATCGCATCATGCGCGATGACGGTGAGCTAAGATACATTCGTGAACGTGGCGAAGTGATCCGCAACCCGGCAGGCGAGGTGATCAGTCTGGTTATAACCGCAGACGACATCACCCACGATAAACAAATGCACGAAGCACTTAAGTCTGCCAACGACAGACTCAATGTACTATCAAGAACCGATGGCCTGACCGGGATTAATAACCGCCGCGAGTGCTTATATGCGCTAGATGCAGAATTTAAACGATTACAGCGGATTGGCGAACGTACCACGTCCACTCTGGCGTTCTTAGATCTGGATAAATTTAAGCAGGTCAACGACCAGTATGGCCATCAGACGGGCGATAAAGCGCTGCAGGTGATAACTGAAAGGATAAAATCCACCATGCGCGCCAATGATCTGGTGGGACGTTATGGCGGTGATGAATTCTTGCTGCTGCTAAAAGATACCCGGGACTATGAAGCACAGCACCTGATTGACCGTATTTTTACGGAGCCGCTGATAGTCAGGGGGGAATGTGGCGAGGAGATCCTTATTCAGTGTTCTATCGGCATGTCACAATGGCATCAGGAGCTGGAAAACGTTCAGCAATGGATTGATGAAGCAGACAGACAGATGTATCACGTAAAAGGGAATAAGGCATCCTAGCCACCTTACCCTAATGTGTATCACAAGCAGGGTAAGGTTAGCAGGCCCGGGGTAAGTCTAATAGCCTTGTTCTTTGCCCCAGGCGGCAATAATGGCTCTTTCCTCATCGGTCATATTGGTTTTATTTAAAAACGGCATATCCCGGGTAACCGTGGTGCGGTTCACCAACTGGCGGCCCTGACGCTCAATGTCGGCCCAGCTATCGAGTTTCACTCCCAGCGGCGCAACCTTGAAGATGTCGTCGGTAGGGTTCGTTGCATGGCAGCCTACACAGTGGGTTTCAACCAGTGCCAGCACCTGCTTATCCAGCGCTGATAACGAAACAGTCTGGCTTTCACTAACACTCGCTGCCGGCGCTTCACCCATCTCAGGCTGCGGCTTCGGCCAGGACACCCACAGCGCTACAGCCAGCAAACCCAGCATACCACTCACCAGCACGGCCGGACTGAACTTACCCACATGACGCAGATTAAAAAAGTGTCTGATCCAGGCGGATAGCGCCATGATCGCCACTAATACTAACCAGTTTTGCGAATGCTGATAGGTCATCGGATAATGGTTGCTGATCATGATGAACAGAATAGGTAAGGTCAGGTAGTTGTTATGCACCGAGCGTAATTTAGCACCCGCGCCCCAGGCCGGGTCGACGGCTTGTTTGGCGGCGACGGCATCGACCATTTTGCGCTGTGCCGGCATAATATTGAGCCACACATTGGCCACCATTATCGAACCAATCAGCGCACCAACGTGAATGTAAGCGCCGCGACCACTAAACCAGTGAGTGGCCAGATAACTGGCAACCACCAACAATGCGGTCAGGGCAAGGGCGAACACTTTTGGGTAATTGGCGAGTGGCGAACGACAGGCCAGTTCATACAAGAGCACACCACCGGCCAGTAAGCCGAGTCCGCGGGCAATCGCTTCACCTTCGCTAAGCGCCATTACCGACGGGTCGATAAGATACGCCGAAGCGGCAAAGTAATACACAATGATAAGTAACGCGAACCCGCTCAGCCAGGTGGAGTAGGCTTCCCATTTAAACCAGTGCAGGGTTTTGGGCATTACCTCCGGGCCATAGGCATATTTGCCGACTTCATAAAAACCGCCACCGTGCACGGCCCACAAGTCGCCTTTAATGCCTTTTTGCTTTTTCCACTCCGGCGGTGTTTCCAGGCTGTTATCCAGCCAGATAAAATAAAATGACGCACCAATCCAGGCGATGCCGGCAATTACGTGAAACCAGCGCACAAATAATGAAAGCCAATCAAGCCACGGCATGGTTAGAGCTCCTGTTGTTGATATAGTGGTTGACCCGCCACATAGGTGGCCACAGTGGCGCGATCGTCGCCGAGCATGGTCAGGGCAAAAAGGGTGTCTTCGCAGGTACTGTCTGCGTCGATGCGAAGCTGAGTAAGTGCATCAAAACGAGGGTTAAGCACCACAAAATCGGCATCACTGCCCGGATTGAGGTTACCAATTTGATCGCTTAACCCCAGACTATCGGCAGCCCCCTGGGTGAGCATATAAAAGCCTTGTAGCGCCGACAGGCTGTAGTTGCGTAACTGACAAATCTTATAAGCCTCGCCGAGGGTTCTGAGTAGGTTAAAACTGGTGCCACCGCCTACATCGGTAGCCAGTGTGACCGGTACGCCGAATTTTTCGGCTTTGCTCATTTCAAATAAGCCGCTGCCTAAAAATAAATTAGATGTGGGGCAGAAAGCGGCAATGGCGCCACTATCGGCCATGCGCTGCCATTCGCTGTCAGACAGATGAATACAGTGGCCATAAACGGCTCTGGGGCGAACCATATGGTACTTTTCGTACACCGCCAGATAATCTTCGCACTCTGGATACAGGGTTTTTACCCAGGCGATTTCATCGTGATTTTCCGACAAGTGAGTCTGAATAAACACGTCCTGGTATTGCTGCGCCAGCTCACCCAGTGCGGCCATTTGGGCGCTACTGCTGGTGGGCGCAAAGCGCGGGGTAAGGGCGTAGTAATTTCGCCCCTTACCATGGTAACGGTCAATCAGATCGGCACTGTCGTGCTGGGCCGACTCGGGCGTATCCTGCAACCAGTCCGGGCAGTGCCTGTCCATGCATACTTTACCGGCCACGGTGAGCATATTGCGTTGGCTGGCTGCCTCAAACAGCGCCTCGGTGGCGACCTTATGCACGCTTGAATAAACCAGACCGGTCGTGGTGCCGTTTTTCAGGCATTCGGTTAAAAAGGCGTCGGCCATAGTGTTGGCAAAGTCGGCATCTTCAAACTGACGCTCCGCCGGAAACGTAAAGTTGTCGAGCCAGGTCAGCAGCTGTTCACCGTAACTGGCGATAATTTCGGTTTGCGGAAAATGCAGGTGGGTATCAATCAGTCCCGGAATAATAACCCGGCCTGAGTAATCGACAACTTCTACATCGTCATAGGTTGCTTTCAGCGCTGAAAAGTCGCCAAGATCGGCAATCTTGCCGTCTTTTATCAGCATCGCACCATCTTTAAAGCTCTGTAAATCGCTCTGATACTGGCTTGTCGAATGCGGATAATGATATAGCGTTCCGCGAATGAGTTGTGTTGTTGCCACTAGCTACCCCGGTAACTGCTAAAACCAAACGGAGAGATAAGCAGCGGCACGTGGTAGTGGCCACCGTCTTCGGTCATCTCAAAATGGATATCGACGAAGGGATAAAATGACTGGCCATGATTGGCAATCAGGTAGTCCCTGCACTCAAACCGAATGGCATAAACGCCGGCGCTGAAGGTGATATCGGGCCAGTCTTTACAACGTCCATCACTGTTGGTAACGGTAGTTATCTGACTACCATCCGGGCCGGTAAGTGTGACCGGCATATCGGCAACCGGTTTACCTGAAGTGGTATCTAGCACATGGCTGGATAAACTGATCATTATGAAGCTTCCTGTGTTGGTGCGCTTAACCCTTTGGTCAGGCGTAGCAGGGTGATTTTGATTTGTTCGGCAGCGGCGTTTTCGAGCTCGCTGACCGTATCGTTGGGCAAGCGTTTTTGCAGCGCTTGAAGCATGGTATCGGCGCTAAGCCCGGTGGCACAGATAATAAAGATAAAGCCGTGTTTGTTAAGGTACTCATGATTAAGCGTATGCAGCACCTGCAGTGTTTCTTCGCTGGCTACCGCAGTGCCTTGCTGTTCTGATGCTGCGGTGTCTTTGGTGTTGGCGAATTTGGCCCTGAGACTGTTTACATCACCAATCATCGGGTGCGCTTCAAAGGCCTGGCGGTAATCGCTTTCGGTGAGCGATTCCCACACTTCTACCGCGTAGCTGTATACATCAGCAGCGCTTTTATACGGCCGGCCTGTGACCATGGCATTAACCCAGCGCTCAGCCGCGCAGCTGGCTTCAAACCAGTCGTAAGCGGCATTATCGTCCAGTTGATTTAATTCATTGAGTGTCATGAAGTACTTCCTTTTTCGTGTTGACAGTGCCGGATGCTGCTGAGCCAGTAACCCCATGCAAGCGCTGAATAATTTGTGCGCTTACCGATACAGCCACTTCCACGGGCAGTTTGCCCGGTATTTCACTAAGGCCAATGGGGGTCACGAAGTGCGCGAGTTGCTGTTCGCTGATCCCTTTACTTTGTAAACGGTGGACAAACCGTTTCGCTTTGGTCTGAGAGCCAATCATACCTACGTAAGGTAAATCCGGGTGTTTGAGGGCTTTTTCGGCCAGCTCAAAATCCAGTTGATGATCGTGGGTCATAATTACCACCCAGCTGCCACCGGGTAACAATGGAATTTCGCCAACCGGCTCATCGTCACACAGATAGTCCACATTCGCCGGCAGGGGGCCGGTGGGCGTAAGTGACTCGCGGTTATCAATCCAGCGTACAGACAGTGGTAGCTGCGCGAGGACAGGCACCAGTGCCTGGGCCACATGACCCGCGCCAAACAGCGCCAGTACCTGGCGGTGACTAACGTGGGTTTCTATCAGCAATTTTACTGCGCCGCCACAGCACTGGCCCAGTTTACTGGCCAGCGGAAAAGGGTGGACCGCCTGTTGGTTCTGGCGCTGGTTGACACTGTCTGCCAGAGCCTGCCGGGCCAGCTCTATGGCTTTAAACTCCAGGTGACCGCCACCAATGGTGTCAAACTGGCGGTCAGCAGTGACGACCATTTTGGTGCCTTGTTCACGGGGCGTGGAGCCAGCCGTGGTAAGTACCGTGATAAGCGCATAACCCTCGGCGTGTTGTTCGCAATAGTGAATAGCCTCGAACCAGCGTCGTACCTGCCATTTTTCGTTTTGCATATTACTGCTCTCCACCGGCATTCTGTATGGCGTTAATGGCCATCAGGACTTTTTCTGGTGTGGCCGGGGCAGGCAGATCAGGATCCACCTTATAATCGGCCAGACTGGCAATGGCGTCTTTAATTGCGCACCACACGGAGATGGCCAGCATAAAGGGTGGCTCCCCTACGGCTTTGGAGTGATAAATACTGTCTTCGGCGTTGGGCCGATCAAACAGCGCGACGTTAAAGTGTGCAGGCGTATCGCCAATTGCCGGTATTTTATAGGTGGCCATGTTATTAGATATTAACCGGCCGCTGTCATCCCAGCGTAAATCTTCGGTGGTGAGCCAGCCCATGCCCTGAATAAAGCCACCTTCAATCTGGCCGCGGTCAATGGCGGGGTTAAGGCTGGTACCTACGTCATGGAGGATATCCACTTTATCGAGGGTATATTCGCCGGTCAGGGTATCCACACTGACTTCAGAAACAGCCGCGCCGTTGGCAAAGTAAAAGAACGGCCGGCCAGAGCCGGTTTCGCGATCGTAGTATATTTTGGGCGTGCGGTAGTAGCCGGTAGCCGATAACGAAATACGCGCCATGTAGGCATTCTGAATTAACTGGGTAAAGGGCAGGTGATGACCGCCGGCGCTTACCTGACCCGCCGCAAAGATCACATCTTCTGCCGGCACGTTAAATTGTTCGGCAAAGAAAGCGGCCAGGCGCTCTTTAATAGTAATACAGGCATTTTGTGCGGCTTTACCGTTAAGGTCGGTACCACTTGATGCCGCTGTGGGCGAGGTATTAGGCACTTTATCAGTGCGCGTGGCGGTTACCTCGATATTATCCAGCGTTACGCCAAATTCATGGGCCACAATCTGGCCGATTTTAGTGTGCAGACCCTGGCCCATTTCGGTACCACCGTGATTAACCTGAATACTGCCATCGGTGTAGATATGCAGCAGTGCACCAGCCTGATTAAGGTGTTTGGCGGTAAATGAAATACCAAATTTTACCGGCGTCAGGGCCAGACCTTTTTTGATTATCGGGCTGGCAGCGTTAAACGCTTTTACTTCTTCGCGGCGCTGCCAGTAATTGCTGTTGGCCTCCAGTTTGCCAATCAGGTCGGCCAGAATATCCTGCTCCAGTGGCATCCCGTATGGGGTAACCGTACCATTCTCTTCACCATAAAGGTTGAGCTTACGCACGCTTAACGGGTCCAGCCCGATTTTTCGGGCTACCACGTCCATCATCAGCTCGGCCATAATAAGCCCTTGTGGGCCGCCAAACCCCCGGAATGCCGTATGTGACACAATGTTGGTTTTAAGGCGGTGGCCGGTGATATGGGTATCGCCTAACTGATAGGCGTTATCAACGTGAAACATGGCGCGGTCGACAATGGCGTCTGATAAATCCGGTGAGTGGCCACAGTTGCCCGATACGGTGACTTTGGCACCCAGCATTTTGCCGGTTTCATTAAAGGCAATTTCATAGTCGTTTTCAAAAGGGTGACGTTTGCCGGTGGCTTGCATATCGAGCATGCGCGGCAGGCGCATTTTTACCGCGCGCCGGGTACGCAGTGCAAAAACCGCAGCCAGACAGGCCCACTGGGCCGCCTGGGATTCTTTACCACCAAAACCACCACCCATACGGCGCATGTCTACCGCTACGCGATGTAATTTTACGTCCAGCACTTCGGCCACCAGTTTTTGCACCTCACTGGGATGCTGACTGGAGGTGAAAATGCTTATGCGATCTTCTTCTTCAGGGATCGCCAGGCTAACCTGACCTTCCAGATACATATGTTCCTGACCGCCCACCGATAAATGACCGGAAGCCGTTAAAGGGGCAGTTTGCAGGGTATTGCTGACATCACCACGACCAAATTCATGGGTAGGGCGTACCTTGGCATCGGCGGCCAATGCCTCATTTGTGGTGAGAATAGCCTCTGCTTCGGCAAAGGTCATGGTGGCTTTAGTGGCGGCAACCCGTGCTTGTTCCTGGGTTTCTGCCAGGACGGCGAATACCGGCTGGCCATGAAATTTCACTTCTTTATCGAGCAAAATGGGATCGCCACCAAACACCGGGCCAATATCGGTATGGCCGGGAATATCGCTGATGGTAATGACGTCGATAACCCCGGGAGATCGTTTCACGGCGCTGAGATCCAGTGAAGTCAACGTGCCACTGGCGACATTGGTAACCCCAGCGCTGGCATAGCATAGCGATGCCGGTGCGGGGATATCGTCGACATACCGCGCGCTTCCCGACACTTGTCGTATAGCACTTTCGTGCTTTTCAGAGCGCAGCAGTGGTGAGTGTTCGGCCTTGTGTGAAGGTTGATCGACAAGTTTACGCATATGCTGTCACCCGGGTTGTGGCTAATAGTTCAGATTGTGTTTCAAACCAGAAGCGCTGCCATAAATTGGCGAGAATTTGTTTACGATAGCTCGCGCTGGCCCGCACATCATCAATGGGGGAAAAAGCCTCAGCCAGGATTTTCATGCCCAGTTGGCGGGTACTTTGATCACTCCAGGTTTTACCCAGCAAGCGCTGTTCCAGCTCTTCGCAACTAACCGGAGTAGCGGCCACACCGCCAAAACCTGAGCTGATAGCACGAACGCTGCCGTTGTCCAGCGTTACCGTGAACACGGCACAGACCGCAGATATATCATCTTCGTGGCGTTTGGAGACTTTATAGGCTTTTAACTGTGTCTGGTCATCCAAATGGTTAAAGCGAATAGCGCTTATCCACTCTTTATCGGCCAAAACGGTTTGGCGATAGCCGGTGAAAAATTTATCGGCCGGGACCTCGCGGTATTCGCTGCCGTTATCAATAATAACGGTGGCATTCACGGCCAGTAGTACCGGCGGCATATCCCCGATAGGAGATGCATTGGCTACATTGCCGCCAAGCGTGGCCTGATTTCTTATAGGCAGGGAGGCGAATCGGTCAATCAGTTCGTGTAACTGAGGAAAATGCTCGTGCAGCACCGGTGCGATGTCGCTGAGGGGTAACGCTGCACCAACGGTAACCGCTTGTTTGTCTACTTTTAGTTCACGGCATTCCTTAACCCGGGTAGTGCTTACCAGGGTTGGGAGGGTTTTTAACTGTTGGGTATATTCAAGTGACAAATCGGTGCTACCGGCAACGAAACGTGCATCCGGATGTTCCTCTAGCAAGGCTGCCATGGCTTCACGGCTCGAAGGTAAATAAACCTTGTTTATCACCGGCGTGGATGTCTCTGCAGCGATGGCCTGTAGCTGTTTAAGTACCTCGCTCTCCTGTACGGTGAACTTATCCGCGCCCCGGTGTGCGCAGCTGTCTATCGTCGCATCTATGATTGGCCGGTAGCCGGTACATCGGCACAGATTGCCTGACAGCGCTTTGTTAACGGTTTCACGCGTGGCGGGTTGGTCAGTATGGTAAAGCGCAAACATCGACATCACAAAACCCGGCGTACAAAAACCACACTGACTGCCATGGTGTTCAACCATGGCTTGCTGCACCGGGTGAAGGGTGTTGCCGTCACTGAGATGTTCCACCGTGATCAGTTGTTTACCATGTAGCGCAACCATGAGCGTTATACAACTGTTCACACTGCGGTAAAAAATACCGGTTTGGGAAGGGGCAATTTCACCAAGAACGACCGTGCATGCACCACAATCGCCCGCTGCACAGCCTTCCTTGCTGCCTGTCAGCGCTTTCTGGTCACGCAAGTATTGCTGTACAGACACTTCTGCAGCATCTTTTTCTAGCGTAACTAATTCATTATTAAGTAAAAATTTTATCATCCTGTGCTCCGGGCCTGAGATGGCGGGCTAATTAGCGCATACCATACCGGAAATACTATTCAAAAAGTAGACCAAGTGGTCAGTTTTTTGTGTTTAAATAGCGCTGCAGCCTAACCGGCATGCGAACCAGGCGTTATCAGGTAGGGCGCCTGTCAGGCTTCTGCCTGCTTTCTGTAAAGTGTAGCGCAGGATACTGTGACGACAATTGCGTGGACTGACCACTTGGTCTGCAAAAAAATGACTAAGTGGTCAGGAAATTGCTGTAAATCAGACCCAGTACTGAGACAAAGCAACGAGAAAGTGACAAGATATAGCATGAATGGACATCCGCCCGCTATCACAGGCAGGGCGATGCCTGATGATATTCAGGTGCTCAGTCAATTTCAGTGAAAAACAAGGAACGCAGTATTAATGGCGAGTAAATCGAAAATGGACGGTAGTATCGGGGCTAAGAACAAACAGAAAATTCTGGCCGCGGCTGAAAAGGCTTTCGCAACTTACGGTTTTAAGGGCACTTCGGTACAGCAAATTGCTGACGAGGCGGAGTTACCGAAAACCAATATTCTGTATTATTTTAAATCCAAGCAGGGCTTATACGTGGCCATGTTGCAGGACATCATGTCGCTGTGGAATTCACGCTTCGACCAGGTGACCGAAGACGACGATCCGGCACAGTCGCTGGCTGATTACATCGCAGATAAAATGACAATGTCACGGACCCATCCCCAGGCATCTAAAATTTTCGCCATGGAAGTACTCAATGGCGCGCCTTATCTCAATAAGTTTTTCAGCAATGAACACGTGGCCTGGATGGAAGGGCGGGTGGCTATTTTGAATAGCTGGATAGCCCAGGGGCGGATGACCGTCGTTGATCCGCTGTATCTGTTATTTCATATCTGGGCCTGCACCCAGCACTACGCCGATTTTTCGGCACAAATTACCAGTTTGCGAGGCAAAACCATGAAACGGGCAGATTTTGATGAAGCGACCCGGCAACTGGTGCAATTGATATTGTCAGGCTGTGGACTCACCGTGCCTGAAAAATACCTGGAGTCAGCGAAATGAGTGATTACCCAAGAGATCTGATTGGCTACGGTGCAAACCCACCCCATCCTGAGTGGCCGGGCAATGCCAGGGTGGCAGTGCAGTTTGTCCTGAATTACGAAGAAGGCGGAGAAAACTGTGTGCTGCACGGTGACAGCCACTCTGAAATCTTTCTGTCGGAGATCATTGGTGCACAAGCCTATCCGGACCGCCACCTGAGCATGGAATCTATTTATGAATATGGTTCCAGGGCCGGGTTCTGGCGTTTGCACCGCTTGTTTACCCAGGCCAATATACCGGTTACTGTGTTTGGTGTGACTATGGCACTTGAGCGTCATCCTGAAGCGGTTAAAGCCATGCTTGATGCCGACTGGGAAATCGCCAGTCACGCACTGCGCTGGATTCATTTTCAGGACATGGATATTAATGAAGAACGGGCCCAGATTGAAGAGTCGGTTATTCGCCATAAAGCGCTTACAGGCAAAGCCCCGGCAGGCTGGTACACTGGCAGAACGAGCCCGAATACACTGGCCCTGATTGCCGAGCGCGACGATATTCTTTACTGCGCCGACTCCTATGCTGACGATTTACCCTACTATGATACACACTACAGTAAGCCATTGTTGATGGTGCCCTATACGCTGGATACCAATGACATGCGCTTTGCCACGCCGCAGGGTTTTAACAGCGGTGAGCAATTTTTCACTTACCTTAAAGATGCTTTCGATGTGTTGTACGAAGAAGGGCTGGATGCGCCGAAGATGTTATCCATCGGCCTGCATAACCGTATTATCGGCCGTCCGGCCCGGTTTGCAGCGTTAAAGCGCTTTGTTGAGTATGTGCAGGGTCACGAACAGGTGTGGTGTTGTACCAGGGAGCAGATCGCTCAGCACTGGGCAGAGCATTTTCCTTACGGTGAATGATAACCTTTTCAGATGAAGTAGTTATTATAAAAATAACCGTCATGCCGGCCTTCGAGCCGGTATCTCCTGAGCAGAACGACTTAGCAAAAACAGCCACAAGGTTGAGGTAGCCTCAGCATTCGTCGGGTTGCCGACAGCAACAAGGGGCGAAGTGCGACGCCCCTTGACCTCCCGCAGTTCTAAATTGCGAAACAGCCTATTGGCAGACAAAAAGGGCAAACCTAACGCGCTGAGCGGGCGTCCTGCCCGCGCAGCCCTGGCTCGTCGTCCGTGACGAGCCTACGGATTACCTGAAACTTTTTGTAGGCCAATAGTTCGCAATAACCGAACGGGTAAAAAGCCGATGTTTCAACATCGTATTGTAGCCTTGGAACATCCCTTCAAACCGGCCGCGCAGCCTGAAAACAACACTGTCATCCCGGCCCTTGAGCCGGGATTGCCCTCAGGGATCTCCTAAAAAGGCTGATTCGGTTAAAAAAACCATTGAGTATCGGAGGAAGACCGGAGAGACACCGGATAGCGGCTAAAGCTGCTTCCGGCATGACGGGGTGGGGTATTGGCCTTCAAAAAACATCGTCATACCGGCCGT
>NZ_RCUA01000029.1 GCF_003731635.1 Marisediminitalea oceani
TAAACCGATATCCAGTCATCAACGCTCACTTTGCTGACCAGCTCGCCAATTAAGTCGTAGGGGGTGTGTTTGGGATTTTTAAAACGGATACAGCTCTTACCCATATCCAGCTTGGTAGGCACAACTTCGGCGTAACGGCCCCGAAACCAGCTTTCGAGCTCAGGCATGGCATAGATGCCCATATGATAAAAGCCGTAATGGCTTTTTTGTGCCGCCAGATTCATAAAGGGCAATGGCAATTCGGGGTTGCAATGATATCCCGCCGGGAACAGTTGATGAGGCACCACATAGCCAATCATGTTGCAGTTGATGCATTCGTGGAACCCGGCTGGCAGGTTCGCCACTACTGCCTGGCGTAACTGCGATAAAACCAGCTGTTTTTCCTCGGGCTGTGCGGCGATGTACTGTTCTACCGATGAGAAGCTTGGTGCGTTGGGCAAAATGGCTCCTGACTTACAGGGTGAAGTTGCTTAGTTAATAACTATGCCCTAAAGGTTGTCCTGATTGCCAGCAAGGTGTTGCAGAAATTGAAAAGCCTGTTGAGGGCTCATGGTTTCCGGCAGGAACTCAGTCTGGCCCATCTCTTTGAGCAATTTAGTAAACTCGGCACTGCCGCCGGCGTAGCCCATTTTCCACTGTTTGAAAATGGGGGCGGTGATTTCCTCATAGCTGATAATAGTGATTTCGTCATGGCGGGGATCGTCAGCAATATCCAGGTAAAGCTCGTTAACGGCGCTGCGTTCGCCTTCCAGTGCCTGCAAAAAATACTGTTGTTCGTAGGAAAGCATTCCACAAATGCCCTGGGCCTGATTGTTACGGCGGGCGGTGTCGAGAATAGATTTAAGATCGCTAAGTGACATCTCCCGCGAGGCATGGCTGTAATACACCAATCTCACTAACCTCATTTTTAATTTTCCTCTTTTAGCAACTGCGCAGTAGTTTGCGTAACAGCCGGCAACGACTATCTTTCAAATATAGCAGAATTTTCAGAAACGGTTGTGTTGGGTAAACGTATGGAAAATCCGGTGTTTTTAGTTGGTCAAAGTCCAGACTTAGCGGCATTTTTGCCGGATAGAACCATGGACAGCGAAAATCTAACCAGCCTGAGAAACGCTAAAAAGAAACTGCGCAGTTGCAAACCCTCATTGGTAATACTCTGCGTGGGCTCTGATGATGATATCTCTCTTTGTCAGTCGGTAGCTGAGTATATTCGGCAGGGACTGGCTAACCAGGATACCCGCATCATTCTCATGCATAACCCTACTCAGCAACTCGACGAAGTAGTCTGGCTGGAAGAATTCCAAATCAATGCCTGTCTAACGGCGTCTGAAGCGAAAGCAAAGTTTAATGCCAGTGTGCTTAAACGTGAGTTGGCTACCTTTGAGTATATTGAAAACACTTATCGTCAGCACGATGCAGAAACAGAAATGTTGGTTTGTATCACTCGTTTTTCACGTAGCGACGAAAAGCTCACCGCACTGCTTTCTACCTTCTCGAACGCGCTTGCAAGGTTGTGCCATGCCCACTGCAGCTTTGAAATTCACCTGGAAAACACATCGTGTTTTAGAGTGCGTAATTCCGACATTGCCGGCAAAGAGCTGGTAAAAACCTTGCAGTCACTGTTATCAGAGGGCGGGTTGCCGGCCAGCCTTGCCCAGGCAATTGAAGAGCAGCACCCGCAAATTCACCTGCTCGATGAAAGCGGCGGGCTGGAGCCGGTCACCCAACTAATAACAACTCGTATTGGCAGTTATCTGGCTTTCCCTATCGTGGTGTATAAACGGGTAGTATGTTTATTGCTTTACCTGATCCCCGAACAGGAGATGGATCGGGTTTCCATGAAGCAGATCACGATTATCAATAAAGCGGCCGAGCAGCTTACGGTGTTATTGGAGCGTAAGCAGGCTGAGTCGAGCCTGAAGAAGCAATATACCCGTTTGCGGGATACCCTGCTGGAGCTTAAATCTACCAAACAGGCATTGGCACACAATGAAAAGCTCGCCAGTATCGGGCGTATGGCTGCGGGTATCGCCCACGAAATTAATAATCCACTGTCGTTTGTGATCAGTAACTTTTCGTCGATGGATAGTTACCTGGATAACATTATCCAGTTGCAGTCCATGCAGAGTGAGTTGTTAACCGCCATCGACATTCAGCAGGATCAAAAAGCGGCTCATCTCAAACAAAGTCTCAGTGAATTTGAGGAGCAGGCGGGTATACCGTTTATTTTGGAAGATATCAGAGCAATCGTCGCTGATTCTTTTAATGGTCTGCAACGGGTTAAAAATATCATTAGCGACTTACGCTCTTTTTCTCATAATCAGACCGGAGAAAAAGAGGTTTGTGATTTCTCTGTGCTGCTGGATGACACTCTGAAGATGATGCGATATGACCTGGATAACAAGGTTAGCATCCAGCGGAATGTTGAGTTCAATGGCGTGTTGCATACGCACTCAGGTCTCATTGAGCAGGTACTGGTGAATCTGATTAAAAACGCCGTTCAGGCAATGGAGACGGCAGAAACGGCTGAGCCGGTTATTCAAATAAGCGCTGCAGAGATAGATAATACGCTGCACATTCGGATTAGGGATAATGGGCCGGGCATGACGGCCGACATCCAGCAGAAAATATTTGAGCCCTTCTTTACCACCAAACCCATCGGCGAGGGAACCGGGCTTGGCTTATCGGTGGTGTATAACATTATGCAGCGACTGGATGGTTCGATTCACTGCGAGAGCGAACCCGGTGTGTTTACCGAGTTTACTTTGTTGTTGCCATTAAAGCAGGAAAACGCGCAGGCTGATTGAGTTTTAAGGCGATTTCGGAGCATGCTTCAATTGGGTTTTACCGATAATTTTCCCATTGCATTTAACCGGCTGCCGTGTAGTATTTTATTTATACCATATACAGAGCAGGCGCGTGGCAACCACTTCGTTTTTTCAATCAATGAGTATGACATCACACCGCTTTACATGCGGTGTTTTAGGATTGCTGATCGATTTAATGTCGTTGCTCACGGTACTGGCTCACGGTTGTGTCAAACAGCCGGCGAGCATTCCTCACTTTAGTAAGCTTAATTTACTGCCATGCAGTTACGGCTTCTTCCACTGGTGCCTGGCCTGGTGGGCTGGTAACACAAAATCTCTTTAACTTAACTCATGCGTCTGCGCCTCGATTGAGCGGACGCGGCATTGTCACCCATTTTTTAAAGAGAGCAAAAATGACCTTACCTGTCATCCCCTTTTATCCACATCCTGCCCCGGCGCAGGCAATCCACAAGAGCTTAAGCCAGTCTGGGTTTATGCAAATCAGCGACATTGGTATAGAGCCGACATTATTAGCGGAAGTTTATGCGGTCAGCCGTGTATTTTTTACCGGCGATCAGCAAACCAAATCCCGCTGCGGTTATCGCTCTGCTCAGGAAAACTTTGGTTATCAGGGATTGCTGGAGGAAAACCTGGATCCCACCGCTCCGGCAGATATCAAAGAAACCTTCACTATGCGTAGCTTCGTCCTGGGAATTTGAAAGGGAACAGCCACTCCTGGATTCTCACGTTTCGCTAGGAGACTTGCTAGCGCCCTCTGAGTGGGCAATCATCTAGTTCATAAGCATTTTTGTTAAATAGATTTTATTCTTCGAATTTTTTGTTGATAAAAAAACAATTATATATATCATATACGAACCATTATCATTTGTATTTAGAGTATTAAAGGGTAAATTTATGAGAAATGTAAGTAGAGTATCTAAATTGGGTAAAGCGATAGCATTTGCACTAGCGGGACTGTCGAGCGCGTCCGCAATGGCGGCTATAGCGCCAGACGATATTGAGCGTATCACCATTAGTGGAAATAGCGATTCAACATTTCCACGCACCATGGCTGCCGTTGATTCTGGCAAAATCTTTGAGGGCAAAAAGACCTCAGTGGTAGAGCTTGATGAAATGCCTAACTTCATTGAGCCAAACTTAAGACAGATGTTTTCTACGCTGCCGGGGCTCTTCGTTTCAGATCAAGCCATCCCCAGTTTTTACAATGTGAACTACCGCGGCTTAGGAAACCCTCATGAGTCTGAGTTCGTGGGCTTTTTTCAAAACAATATTCCCCTAGCCGCAGACCTTTTCGGATACCCTACCATCTACTACATGCCGCCAGCACAGCGTATTGAGCGCATAGAATTCGTTCGCGGCGGGTCGGGTTTAATTTACGGTCCACAAATAGGGCCGACGGTAAACTTTATTACCAAGCGCGCAGAAGTAGGCCGCGATACGGGCTTTCGAACCGATCAAGCACTCGGGAGCAATGGGCTATATAGCACTTATAATGAGTTTGCCACTTCAACTGGAGACTTCGGTTTCTTTGCATCGGTAGACCACCGTTCGGCCGACGGCCCTCGAGATAATGAAGATTTCGATGTAACATCAGGCCACGTTAGTGTGGCTTATGAAGGGTTTGACGACATTCGCCTTGGTTTCGAACTTGATGTATACAACTCAGACTCTGGTGAAGCAGGTCGTTTGAGTACGACGGAATTTGAACAAGACCGCAATCAAACATTAACCCCATTCAATCGTGTTGAGATAGAACAAGTACTGGCTAATTTTACTTTTGCGCAGAAGATTAGCGATAGTGCGACGCTTGACGCGAATGTCTGGTATTCATACATGGACCGCTTTAGTCGCCGTTCTGGGCAATTTTCTGAGCCTGAGAATGAGCCTGCTACCACAAATATTGATCAACAAGAATTCGATAATTGGGGCTTCGACGCCCGTTATGCGCAAGCCTGGGGCGACAACAATGTGCTGACTGTGGGGACAACCTCTTACTGGGGAGATAGCCCAAGAACTCGTCACGTCAGTAGCGATATTCGCTCTAACCAACAGAACGCCGCTGACTTGCTATTCGATCAAGACCGTAAAATGACGTATAACGCCGTATTTATCGAAAATTTATTCAAATTCGATAAATTGAGTGTGGTACCTACCCTACGTTATGAGCGCGTTAATTACGACTTAGAAGAGTTGACTAAAAATCCAAGTCTAAACCGAGATCCTATCGACGTAGACGAGACTGAAAATGAACTGCTACTCGGTCTTGGCATGATGTATCAGCTCAACGAAATCAGTGAGCTTTATGCAAACGTTTCTGAATCTTATCGCCCTCAACGATTTGATGATTTGGCCAACCCCAATTCAGAACTCGCCAGCTCAAATGGCCCCGATGTTTCTAGTGCAATGAACTATGAATTTGGTTACCGCGCCATGCCTGTTGATGGTCTTGTACTTGACGTGAGCGCGTTTAGAATCGACTTTGACGACAAAATTGAAACTATTCAGGTAAATATCGCTGACATAGAGCGAGTGAACTCTGGCGACTCTCGCCATCAAGGCGTAGAGTTTAGCGTCGACTACGACCTTTTTGCGGGTCGTGCTGACGAAAGTTTTAGAATTTTTGCCAATGGCTCGTTGCTTGATGCCGAAATCGTCTCTTCCCTTAACGAGAGCCTGGTTGGAAATACCACCGCTTTTGCACCGGAGTATCTTTTACGCGCCGGGTTTATATACAACACGGAAAAGCTTGATGTCGCGCTTACTGCGACAATGGTAGACGAGCAATTTTGGCAAGACTCGAATGCGTCTAGAGGAACAGGCATCGATGAAATAGCCGCGCTAATTCCTTCCTATGAAGTTGTTGACCTGACCGCTGAATATCGTATCGATTCGCAATGGGCAGTATATGGAGGCATTAATAACCTTTTAGACGAGAACTATTATTCTCGCGTGAGAAATGATGGTATCGAACCTGCCCTCGAAAGAACCGTATTTGCAGGCGTACGCTTTCAAATGTAAATAGCAAAATTGTAAGCAAGCAGGGGCGATAACTTGGCCCTGCGGTGCGCGCTTATAACCAGCGTCTTTTCAGACCACCTCCACACTTCAACATGTAATAAAATCGCTCTTTACGACCATTTCTTTTTGTTTTACCTCGCCGTTAAATTCCCTCATATTCCCGCAAATAATTAATAGCCATTAGAACGCAGTTGCGGATTGCAGGGGCTTTAACGTTGGAAAACACATTGTCTACAGAGCCTAAAGTACGCATTTCAGCGCCGGTGATTGCCCTGGCAATGTATGCGATAGCGTCAGGCTATTTAATGAGCCTCATTCCACTTATGCTAACGCACTATGGCCTTGATACGTCGCTGGCCAGTTGGTTAGCAAGTAGCTTTTATGCAGGCCTTCTTCTCGGTGCGTTGGCCATTGAGCCTTTGGTTACCCGCTTGGGACACCGAAACGGATTTGTTTGGTGTTTAGGTACGCTCATCACTACTATTGCCATAATGCCTGCAATCCCTGACGCCAGCGTTTGGTTGCTTGCCCGGTTCGTTGCTGGCGTTGCCGTTGCAGGTGTATTCGTTGTTGTTGAGTCTTGGTTATTACATGGTAATGAAGCCGACCGCGCCAAGCGCGTGGGCCTTTATATGGGAGCGTTCTATGGTGGCAGCTCGTTAGGACAGCTTTGCCTTGGCTTTGTTGGCGTTCACGGTGTGATGCCTTTTGTCGCCATTTTTACTGCGCTACTTTTTGCTGTTGGTGTATTACTGCTTATAAAAAGCGATCAGCCCAGTAGCGCGGAAATCACACCACTATCGTTTAAGCAAATCACCAAGCTCAATCACGCTGCAATAATGGGATGTATTGTATCAGGGTTAACGCTAGGTGCTGTTTACGGCTTAATGCCCCTAGAGTTGATACAGCGAGGTATTGCTCATCAGCACTTGGGAGGATTGATGGCGCTGGTCATTCTTGGGGCAATGGCTGTTCAGCCTTTGATCCCTATGTTATCTCGCTATTTATCCAGAACTCTACTAATGGCCCTGTTTTGCTTACTGGGCGTTGCTGCTATTTCTCTTACACTGTCCTTTGCAGGTTTATATGCACTGGGCGCCGGTCTATTCCTTCTTGGAATGGCCCTATTTGCCCTATATCCGGTTGCCATCAACCTTGCTTGCGACAACCTTGATGCCCATTACATTGTGTCGGCTACTCAGATTATGCTTTTCAGTTATAGTCTTGGTTCAGTTGCAGGACCCATTATAGCCGATGGTTTTATACTGCGTGAACAAGGCCTGATGGGTTACTTATTTACTTGTCTCCTCGCCACCAGCATTTATATGCTAATCGCCAGTATTAAGCTGAAAAGTAAAGCAAAGGGCGTTTACGGCTAACATAGTTGCAACCCCTTTTTTCATTGCTGAGTGCACTTTATTAATAGATCGTTGTACACAAGACCGAGTGTGCACTCAGTTTGAAATTTTTACGCGATTTTTATACAGCGTACCGTGCTTATTTTCTATATTAAGTTTAACTTGTATAAAGTATTCAGGCGGTTAACCTATATTTCCATTAATTATGGTACAGCTTAAGTATCACAACGTTGACTAATCAAAAGGAAGAATTCAATTCTAAACTTTAAATATATTGTTTTTTTAGGCTCCGCACTACTGCTTAGTGTAGCTGTATGGTTTATTTTTTTCGCCAAGGAATTAGCACCTGATTTTACTGCCTACGCTGCTGGGCCAGAGCGCAAAACCGCGTTCTTCAATTATTTTACCCCTATAATCGTTGATGCTAATAAGCAACTAGCCGCAGATAGACGACAAATTCAAAAAATATGCGATAAGGGTAACAGTGACGCGGCCTCGCTAGAAAGTTACTTAACCAAGTATCGGATTGACGATGCCGATCTACAACAAGAGTCTGCTTGTCAATTATTGTTGCGTCGCGCGGATGTGGTGCCCGTTTCATTAGCACTCGCTCAGGCTGCAAACGAAAGTGCGTGGGGCACGTCTCGTTTTGCTAAACAAGGGAACAACTTCTTTGGCCAATGGTGCTTTACCAAAGGCTGCGGCATTGTTCCCCAGTCTCGTGATAAAGGAAAAGCCCATGAGGTCGCCGACTTTCGTTCACCAGCAGATTCGGTCGAAAGCTACATGATGAATTTAAATCGTCATGATGCCTACAAACCGCTTCGCACTATTCGCCAATCACTTAGGGAAAAAGGGTTTGTTATTTCTGGGTTACCGCTTACCCACGGTTTAAACAAATACTCTGAACGTGGTGAGGAGTATGGAAAAGAGTTGCGTGACATGATTACCTTCAACGATCTAACACGCTTTGATACGGCATCAGATTAGATGGCGGACCAATGCGGTTCGCCGTCGCTTTCCTATTCGCCTTAGCTTCCCTATGAAAACGTGATAAATCGTGCAAAGCACTAGTTGAAAAAGCGCCTCGCAACATTAAGACCATAAACGAAAACTATGCGTATATATCGTAAATTAAATTTATGCTCGCCACTATGAAAACAGACTCGACAGCAAAGCCCTACGCCATCATCGATAGAAGTTGCAAACCGCTTATCTATGTCACCTTTACAGGGCAACGTGAAACCCCTGAAAAGGATTATAAGAAATATTAACGCTATGTACTACCCACTGTGTCAGCTGTATTTAAGGCCAGTTGCACGTGTGTCAAATGGGTACTTTTCAGGAATCAGTGAAGTAGTTGTCATCAAGATAGACGCAATATAACTGGTCTTTGGTACTGAAATCCGCAATGAGATATGTGAAAGCCCTTACCTCAACATGTTGCATGTTCAAGTGATGGTCTGTTTTTTGTGCTTCATGCGCCAAAATCGAAGTCGCGTTGAATGATGTAGTCACTGAAT
>NZ_RCUA01000003.1 GCF_003731635.1 Marisediminitalea oceani
TTCTGAGCTATCCCCACGAATAGTAAAATAAAGTCAAAGAGTTAGGGAACATTCATGGCATTTGGTGATCAGATCTTTCGCCAAAAAAAACCAACACAGAAAACACCATGAATGCACGCTCTATATTGAACAATCTTGTCTCTTTTGTCAGCCATAAAATGCATAAAACCCGCAAACAGGCCGTTGTCGCCTGTGTGCGAAGCTTGATTGAGAGCGGTTCGGCCACTGTGACCAGTATGGGGCGCGGTATCCGTTCCAATGCCTATGAGAAACACCGTATTAAGCGGGCTGACCGGCTGTTATCTAATGGTCACCTCCAGCGTGAAGTACCGTTTATCTATGCAATGATTTGCCGGTTATTTTGTACCTGTAAACATCCTGTCATTGCCGTTGACTGGTCAGATTTGGATAAGTGCAAAAAGCACTTTTTACTTCGCGCCGCAATTGTCGTTAAAGGGCGGCCTATTACCCTTTATCAGGAAGTGCATGATAGAAAAGCCAGTGCAAAAGCGACTACACATAGAGACTTTTTAGAGATATTGCACACGCTCTTACCGGATACCTGCCAGCCCATTATTGTCACTGATGCGGGCTACAAATCGCCGTGGTTTCGTGAAGTGCAGGCATTGAGATGGCATATTGTCGGACGTGTGCGAAAGCCACATTTATATTCGCTGGATGGCGGTAATGAATGGCAATCTATCGCTGAGCTTTATCTAAAGGCTACAACACGGCCCAAGCGATTTGATAACGCGCTTATCGTCAAGTCACGACCTTTTGCCTGTACCTTGGTGTTGGTTAAAGAGAAAGCGAAAGGTCGACGAGCGTTTAATGCCAATGGCTCGCGCCAACGGGATACCAATTCATTGAAATATGCTGATGGCGCAAGAGATCCGTGGCTACTGGCGACGTCATTGCCCTACCATCGTCACTTATCTAAACAAGTCATCGATATTTATCGCCAGCGCATGCAAATAGAAGAAGGCTTTCGGGATATGAAAAGCACGCGCTTTGGTCTGGGGTATGAAAATAATCGCAGCACAACCAAGACACGCATTACTGTTCTGGTCTTGCTTACCACACTGGCTTCGTTAGTGGCTGTACTGTTGGGCATGCTATTAGTTGTCAGTAACAAGCATCGACGCTTTCAGGCAAATACCGAAACAAAATCCGTACTATCCTTTCACTTTCTTGGCTTGAGAGCTTTTAACACCTCAATGCGATTTACCCTGCATCAGTGGAAAAAGACGATCCGCTGGCTTGATGAACTCACCGCTGAAGCTTGCATGAGCAAGATTACATGCTAAATTCGTGGGGATCCCTCAGGTGTAGATTTCTAATTTGTATAAACTAGATGTTACAGGCATCATACCAGCGCAGATTCTCTCCTAACATAATGGCTCATAGTGGCTAACTATGTGCTCACGTTTGCAAACTTTGAACTGCATATGTGAATAATTAAAGGTCACTATTACTTTTTCAAAAAACTGAGCCCTTCAGTAGGCTCTAGACCAAGCGCTTGGCAATATTGCACATACTCATAGACATTTAGCTTACGTTGGAATGTTTCAACTTTATTGACAAATTGGTGTGATTCATCAATCAATGCAGCGAACTGGCGAACCGTCAGTCCCTGATTTCTTCTGGCGTCTACCAGCCATCTTATCAAGGACTCGTATCGCGGATCATTTATTGCTTTTTTCGTCACGTCATTATGATGCGGTTTCCTCTTGTCCCCAAAATAGGGACAAGAGGGGGATCTGTTAATATATTGACTTTAGATAAGCCTGACATTCTATAAATAATTGAAATGAAAGAACTAACGAATGACTATACCTGCGAACATGTGAAAGAGCTTTTGAAGGTGGTCGCTCAAGCCATGTTATACAATCTATTTGAAATGAAGGAATATCGTGATGGTGTTCTTCAACTGATGGAAAATCACTCTCGAATTCAAACCGCTGCAAATTTATTCGTTGCACCTTACTATCACTATTGTTGTCAAGTATATGTCGCAGAAGGCAGAAAAGGTCTGTATAGGATTTTTGAAGAGGGCATTTCTCCAAACATTACAACTCCGTTGTTTAGCATGGAGTATATCAACATGGTTTACGCTGAAAATTATGACCGATACTGCGATGACGAATAACAAGAAATAGGCTGTTGAGTGAGATTAGACTTAACGCTTTGAATTTATTTGCATTTCCAATCTCTTTTGGTTGTGGAGTGTGCATCATTTTGATGTATTTTTTTTGGGTTTAATTTGCTGGATAATACCTATGCAAAGAAGAAATTTCTTCCGTTGCTACGGCCCTGCAATTAAGCGTAAGAGGCTTACAAAGAGGATGAATCAATGATTGATAAGCTACTCGACGACCTGGAGAATGAAAAATCAAAATTGCCTTCACTCATACATGATGTCAGAGCAGTGCTCGAAGAGAAAGGTCTGGATGACAACTATATTTATGGGAAGCTAGTGAGCTTGAGTGTCGCGAAGAGCAATCTCGAACTACTCGCAATGACAAGATTTCTGGACATGCAAGGCAGAATGATGCTAGCAGCGCGTAAAGATTACAGCTTTAAAGAACTTAACGCGTTCTATACTGTATCAAGTTGGTACTCGAATTCAGCATGATTTTTGTCGCCTTTTACCCAAGATAAAGTTTGGTGATAAGCCTGGTAAATTGCACTACTCTAGGGCGTGTTGATCTTTCGTGAGTAGTTTTTGAGCGGTATGGTAAAGAGTTATAATTTGCTTCGCCAAAAGTAAAAGAACAACTCAATACCATGCCAAGACTAATGCTAACTGATAAGCGGTGGCAAAAGCTACTTCAAGTAATGAAGAGTACAGGCCGTATTTACAATAAACCAGAACATAGAATGACGTTTGAAGGGATACTCTTCCGGCTGAGATCAGGAATTCCTTGGCGTGATTTACCAACAGAATTTGGCAGTTGGAGCGCCGTTTATCGCCGGTTCAATTTATGGTCGAAGAAAGGTTTATTGAATATGTTATTCAATGAGTTAGCCAAACTATCTGATTACGACTGGGTCTTTGCTGATGGTTCGATTGTCAAAGCTCATCAGCATAGTGCCGGAGCAGCTACTAAGGATAATGAGTGCATTGGAAAAAGCCGAGGTGGTAACTCCACAAAAATCCATTTAGCCGTGGATAGTGGTGGGCTTCCAATTTATTTTGAACTATCAGAAGGCCAGAGAAATGGCATAGCTCGGGCTCAAAGTCTGGTTGACCATTTAAGGGAAGTAAACATTTTCGTAGGTGACAAAGGCTACGATAGTGAAGCATTAAGAGAATATATTGAAGCCAAAGGAGGTATCTCCGTCATACCGAAACGGAACTATGGCCAAGATATAGACAAAGACAAAGACAGCGTTGATTGGTGCCTCTATAAATATCGCCACCTAGTTGAAAACGCCTTTGCTCGAATAAAGCATTATCGTTCAATATCAACGAGGTATGAAAAGTTAGCAAGGAATTATGCCAGCATGGTATCACTGGCATTTTCGATGATGTGGCTACCCATGTACTGCTGAGTGAAATATATGCAGTAAAGATCAACACGCCCTAGCTTCAGGTTGCTGTACTTATGTTTAAATACACCGAGATAAATTTGACTCCCGAAAAGATTATCGAAAACTTTGATGCATTGGCTCTACTCTATTCAATATATACGATTTCTTTTTTGAGTTCGATTGGTTTGACATTTGAGCTTACAGAGCTAGATAACGAAAACCCTGCAAATCGGGCACAGGCCTTAAAAAGGCTATGCGAAATTGACTCACTTTTAAAATTCTATGCGGCCATGGTTCACGTCTGATAGCAAGTGTTGGTCTTGGTTTATGAATGAATAGCTCGTAGCGTTTTCAAATTTAACACCACCGCAAATCGTCAGGCTCTACCAAGGGCATGGAATTAACGCGTTACTTGAGTGGGCGGAAGAACGAAAGTTGGACAATTTGCAGTAAAACCACAGCTTATTAATTCCCAGGCATTAAATGATAAAGCGGGAAGTAACACTTCGATTTTTTAGTCAATCCTGAACGAAAACGAATAAGTGGATAAGAGTATGACAGATAATGCTTTTGACGAAATAATGGACAATCTAAAGCATTGGACCAGTGATGAGATCCATTCACCTTCATTACTAATTTCCTTAGATGATGGTTCTTTACATTTAGGCTACTATGCGGGAATGGGGAGCTCCGATAGTTCGCCTATCGACAATTTCCCGCCACTGTATAGAACGACAATTGAGCAGCTTTATCGCCAGGGGCAACTAGAAGTCGCAGGGCGAGCATTCAGCCTATATCCAGGAAGCGGCCGTTTTAGAAAACTGGTATTTACTAAGTAATACTCTGACGCCCGGGGCGTAGCCAAAATAGAATTCTAAGACTAGATACATTTTACAGTAGTTATTTCTTCAGTCATCAATCTACAAACTCTACAGGGACTTTATACTTATGAGCACAAAAGAATGGGTTTCAGAGCCAACCGACGGTGTAGGAGTTTACCAAGATTGTATCTATGATTGGGACAATCATGTGGTTAACCCTAACCCGGCGGTAATTCAATTAGACCACTCCGCTAACACGACAGTTACGCAGAAATTCATTAACGATAAATTGGCATCACAATTTACGATGGAAGTGACTATACCCGCAAAAAAGTTTGATAAAATCGCTATCGAATGGTGCAGAAAGCGCTCTCTTAACACAAATAAATACTCAGTTGATGAGCTACTCAGCAAATGCAATCCTCCACAATATTATCTTGCGGATGAATCGACTGAAGCTTTCGAAGAGGCATTGGATGATTTAACTTTAACTCAAATAATAGATGAGCGAAACGAACAGCCTGAAATCGATGCTGACCTCGTGATGAATAATATATTCAACATATTAGCTACAGATCCTCTCGAAGCCAGATATATGCTGGAATCTAGTAACGAGTTAATTCAACTCCGAGAGGCGGGGCGAAACCTAACCCAAAAATTTCCTATACTCACCAAAATAAGTAGTGAAGATGAGCATGCGAAGGCATTGATGATGATGGAAGTGCTACTAGGAGACTATGATAATAATTTATTGCTGATTGACGCACTAAGTTGTTCTGTCGCTCGATTTGACGCTGATGAATAAGTTATAGAATAGTGGTTGATAAGATGGTCAAGTATATAAGTCAGGCTCAACAAGCATTTAATGAAATAGTGCAAAATCGACTCACAGATATCCCCTCAGAGCCACTTATTATCGTTGCTGTAGCAATATGGTATGAAGATTTCGTGCCTGACATAACTCGCTTGACCGAAATCGAGAAAATAGCAAGAGCCGGGTATCTTCTAGAGAAATTGATGACCTTTCAATGTGTGACGCGTGTCGTAAGGCTCGCGCTAACACCTACAATAGAAGAGTTGATTCGAAAGGCCTCAAGCGAGGTCGAATTGTTACCAAAGGAATCTATTTTAAATCTTAAACAGTTTTCCGGTGACGGGCTAGCACTGAGGTGGCGGCTCACGGAAGACATAAATCTACAAGTTCAAGACTTATTACCTTACCAAACGCGCACGTATTCGCATAAATAGTGGCAACTGAAAAGTAAGATAAAATGGAAATCTAAATGCCTGTTTTACGAAGTAATCATTTACCGACTCAGCATCCTGGTGTTGTATTCAAACGATACTATCTTGATAGACATAATATTAAGCTCACCGATGCTGCGAAGACGCTAGATATAGAGACCTATCACCTTAATAACTTTATCAACGGTGAGGTCACTGTTACTTACCCCTTGGCTACAAAATTGGAGAGCGTTACTGGGATATCGTCTAGTTTCTGGCTTAATTTACAGAAAAGCCACAACAGCTCTATAGATAGTTCTATGTAACCGTTAGCTGTACTTAAGACGCAAGTTGTTTTTATTTGGAAGTTGACCATAGAAACAGTAGTGGCTTAAGTCTCCGAAATTAGATTTGGTTTTGAAAATCGGACAGGTTATTTGGTTTTACGGTATATTTTAAGGATAATAAAAGAGTTTTCCCATGACTGAGCAAGAACAAAAAAACACTGATTTCTCTTCATCTGAGTCTGCGCAGGACATTTTAATGCCTTGTTTTTTTATTGCAGCATTAATATCGATGACTGACTCTACTGCTCGCATCTCACTCTCTGGTAATGATTCTGAGAAAAAAGAGCAACTAAAAAAAGAACTGAAGGAAGTTTCAGTAGTTTCTCAAAATAGAGCAGTATCAAAGCCTCGTAAGGTGCAGAATTGAATGGGAATAGATATAAGTAAGCTCTGAGGGATCCCCACGAATTTAGCATGTAATCTTGCTCATGCAAGCTTCAGCGGTGAGTTCATCAAGCCAGCGGATCGTCTTTTTCCACTGATGCAGGGTAAATCGCATTGAGGTGTTAAAAGCTCTCAAGCCAAGAAAGTGAAAGGATAGTACGGATTTTGTTTCGGTATTTGCCTGAAAGCGTCGATGCTTGTTACTGACAACTAATAGCATGCCCAACAGTACAGCCACTAACGAAGCCAGTGTGGTAAGCAAGACCAGAACAGTAATGCGTGTCTTGGTTGTGCTGCGATTATTTTCATACCCCAGACCAAAGCGCGTGCTTTTCATATCCCGAAAGCCTTCTTCTATTTGCATGCGCTGGCGATAAATATCGATGACTTGTTTAGATAAGTGACGATGGTAGGGCAATGACGTCGCCAGTAGCCACGGATCTCTTGCGCCATCAGCATATTTCAATGAATTGGTATCCCGTTGGCGCGAGCCATTGGCATTAAACGCTCGTCGACCTTTCGCTTTCTCTTTAACCAACACCAAGGTACAGGCAAAAGGTCGTGACTTGACGATAAGCGCGTTATCAAATCGCTTGGGCCGTGTTGTAGCCTTTAGATAAAGCTCAGCGATAGATTGCCATTCATTACCGCCATCCAGCGAATATAAATGTGGCTTTCGCACACGTCCGACAATATGCCATCTCAATGCCTGCACTTCACGAAACCACGGCGATTTGTAGCCCGCATCAGTGACAATAATGGGCTGGCAGGTATCCGGTAAGAGCGTGTGCAATATCTCTAAAAAGTCTCTATGTGTAGTCGCTTTTGCACTGGCTTTTCTATCATGCACTTCCTGATAAAGGGTAATAGGCCGCCCTTTAACGACAATTGCGGCGCGAAGTAAAAAGTGCTTTTTGCACTTATCCAAATCTGACCAGTCAACGGCAATGACAGGATGTTTACAGGTACAAAATAACCGGCAAATCATTGCATAGATAAACGGTACTTCACGCTGGAGGTGACCATTAGATAACAGCCGGTCAGCCCGCTTAATACGGTGTTTCTCATAGGCATTGGAACGGATACCGCGCCCCATACTGGTCACAGTGGCCGAACCGCTCTCAATCAAGCTTCGCACACAGGCGACAACGGCCTGTTTGCGGGTTTTATGCATTTTATGGCTGACAAAAGAGACAAGATTGTTCAATATAGAGCGTGCATTCATGGTGTTTTCTGTGTTGGTTTTTTTTGGCGAAAGATCTGATCACCAAATGCCATGAATGTTCCCTAACTCTTTGACTTTATTTTACTATTCGTGGGGATAGCTCAGAA
>NZ_RCUA01000030.1 GCF_003731635.1 Marisediminitalea oceani
CAAAAGCGGACATCAGTCCTTCTTGTGAAAACGCTGTATTAAAAGATAAAACAAAAGTAGTAATAAACCACTTTCTCCGCGAACTCGTATAATTGTTTACTTTTACAACCCATTTAGTAAACAGAAATAGACATATGAAAAAAATAATATATCTCATCGTGTTATTGCTCATACAAACTACCATTAATAACGCAGTAATGGCACAAGAAGATAACCCTGTTTTAGTTCCCCTCCCGTCTGTTGATGATTTCACCAAAGGTGAAGACGGCTGGGCATTCGGCATAGGGGTAGGTGTTGAATATGAATCTGCTTACGAAGGCTCTGATGAATTTGGGTTTGAGGCACAGCCTGCCGGTGCCGTGCAATGGCGCAGTGGTGATAATATTTATTACTTTGCAGGCGAAGCATTTGGCTGGCGAGGATTATTCAATGACAAGTGGCTATTAGGAGCCTTGATTGGATTTGAAGAAGGTCGAGAAGAAAGTGACTCTGACGATGGCAGATTAGGTGGCCTGGGTAATCAAGAAGAAGGATTTGAACTGGTTTTACAAGCTCGCCGCTCATTTACCCCTGATTGGCGTTATTGGTTAGTTAGTCGTCTAGTTGCAAGTGATGAAGGAAATCTAGCATTATTTGGTATTGGTCGTCGATTCGGAGAGCAAACTGACGGGACAGGTTCTGAAGTTAATCTTGTTGTTGTTTTACACGACAGCGATTACGCTAATAAAGGGTTTGGAATTGATGCTGTGCAATCAGCGTCATCCGGCTTAGAGGAAACAAATTTAAGTGGTGGGTTACGTTCGTTTGGTATTGATTATAACTACCGAAAAAACATTAACAGTGATTGGCAAATCTATGGCGAAGCACTATTTGAGTATTTTAGCAGTGAAGTCAGAGATAGCCCTGTTGCACGAAGTGATTACGAAGCTGAAGTGGGTGTTGGAGTTATTTATAAATTTTAGTTCCATCAGACAAGAGCGGTGATTTCGAGAGTAATTAAATTTATCGACTGATACGATAGAGGTATAAGCTCGTAGTGCTAGTAAGATGAACGTCCGCTCCTCGCTCATAGCAGACGAAAGCCCCTGTCACTTTTCATCTTTTATCGGCTTGTTCCGCCACAAGAACCAGCGCGGGAAACCAACTAAAAAGCACACAAAGGTTACGTACCCCAGTATGCTCACCATCGGGCTATACAGGGCATAACTTAACACCTGGGCTTGTGCAGGGTTACTCGGTGAATAAACAACTATCAGGTTATCGCCTTCTTCGATTAAACCCATACCAGCATAAATATGCGCATTTGCGTATATCTGATAGGTCTCTCCCGCTACCTGATACTGAACCGTAATCTCATGTAATTCAGACTCACGCGGTGAACCTGCTCCCCGGATTTGCTCTATATAAACCTGCTTATCCATCACAGTACCACTGGCAGAATTACCATTGATAAAACCGGTAAGCACACTGCCGCTTAACAGCAACATGATAAACAGGCAAAGCCAGCCGGTTGCCAGGGTATATTTGAGGTATTTTCTTTTTTGCGCTGTACTCAATATCGTAATCTCCCTGAGTGGTACCGGACTGATCTGACCGGAAATCCCACAATGCGATGGTGAAATACTGTATAGTGATCGCCGTTTTTTAGCTAACAGGAATCAATATGTCTTTAAGTGTAAACAGCTATTTCGACGATAACGTTAAATCTATCGCTTTTGAATCAGCCAACGGCCCGTGTACTTCAGGGGTAATGCTGCCTGGTGAATATGTATTCTCTACCAGTAAAGATGAATTGATGAAAGTTGTTGAAGGTGAGTTGGTTGTTAAACTGCCTGGCGCGGAAGAATTTTTATCATTTAAAACCGGTAGCGAATTTAATGTCGCAGCGAATCAGTCGTTCGACGTTAAAGTTAGCACCACTACAGCTTACCTGTGCTTCTATAGCTAAGGCTGAGTTTATTCAGCGAGCCATCAACATAATGGCTCGCTTATCTCATGTGTTAAGGCTGGTAATCCTCGCGACTTTCAAACCGACAGACAAGCCTTTCAACTTCCGATAACACGCCATACTCATCTCTCGCCAAAATAATTTCATCGCGGCAGACTTTCACGCTGTGAAAGACAAACATATAGTCTCTTAACCAGTTATCACGGCCCAAAAACCCGGATGGCCCATAGGCGTAGTTGCTATCCAAATCACTGCTATAAGCAAGGTAGTCGCCGGCGGCCAAGTTGAAATCGTCATCCACTTTAACGTTAATCCACCCCAAAGTTTCACCCTCTGGTGCGACAAAACGAAAATAAAAAGGCGCTTTCGCTTCATTAACCGCATCGAGAATATGAGCAATAAGAGATGGCGCAGAAGGAGAACGAGAGGTCAAATCCAACCCGGATACCCAAGTCTTGATGCCATGGGTGACGACCTGTGTGAAGAATGTAGCTGTCATACCCGTGTGGGCAATATAACGATTGAAATCCGCCCGACCACATTCACTGTAAACGCAAGATCGCGATGTGATATCAACGCTGACTTTGCCCGGCTCGACACCAGTAATCACCGACCTGACCTTCTCACCATCTTCCTAAGTAGCAGTCAGAGCAACACGGTACTCCATTCTTACTTTGGTTTTAAAAGTAGGGTCACTCAATTCGGGAATAGTAAATTGGTCAAACCTGACTTCCGTTTCCTCAACAGTACAACTGCTCCCAGAGTCAAGACAACGGTCAGGGTAAGCGCCATGAGTGTAATAAGAAAAACACAGAAGAAGCAAAGTCACACACTTTGCGTAGATTGAAGCCATAAACAGTCCTTTTGTTTATAGAGGCAATATTCATTGAAACGGATAAAGATAAAATGAGGGTATGCAAAGAGGCGTTAGTTTACTTGATATAGCCTAACGCCTCTTTAGATTGAAGATAACAGCTTTTTAATAAAAAACAATTGTTTAGATAGTTAGAGCCTGTAACAGATTCTGTGTAACTGCCATTTAGTTAATGTGTCTTTCGAGGCGTTCCTCGAACTCGATAATAAAACGACTCATAGCCTGACGCCAGTTTTGAATGGGCATTGTCCATTTTTTGCTGGCATCTTGAATCGCTAAGTAAACCATCTTTCTTGCTGCATCGTCACTGGGGAAGATTTTCCGCTTTTTGATAGCCTTTCTGATGACACTGTTGAGCGACTCAATGGCGTTGGTGGTGTAAATCGCTTTACGGATATCTTCAGGGTAACTGAACAACGTATTAAGGTTCTGCCAGTGGTTACGCCATGATTTAGAGATTTGTGGGTACTGGCCATCCCAGATTTCACTGAAGCGTTCCAGTTCGAGCAAGGCTTCGTCTTCAGTCGCTGAGCGGTAAACCCGCTTTAAATCCGTCGTGACGGCCTTGTAGTCTTTCCATGATACGTATTTGAGTGAGTTGCGCACCATGTGCACGATACATAGCTGGATGTGTGTCTGAGGGAAAACGGTGTTGATAGCATCAGGGAAGCCTTTCAGGCCATCCACACAGGCGATAAGAATATCTTCGACGCCACGCTGCTGAAGCTCAGTCAGCACACTCAACCAGAACTTAGCGCCTTCATTCTCAGCAATCCACATCCCCATCAGTTCTTTGTGACCTTCGGTGTTGATACCCAGAGCCAGGAAGATAGATTTATTGATGACCCGTTTATCCTGACGAATCTTCACTACGATGCAGTCCAGGTAAACAATCGGGTAGACGGCATCTAAAGGGCGAGATTGCCATTCAATCACCTGCTCAATAACGGCATTGGTGACACGAGAAACGAGCGTGGGCGATATCTCTGCGCCATACCATTCCTCAAAGGCATTGACGATGTCACGGGTGCTCATGCCCTGTGAATACAGCCAGAGGATTTTATCGTCCATGGAGGTGAAACGGGTTTGGTGCTTTTTGACAAGTTTGGGTTCAAAGGAGCCTTCACGGTCGCGAGGCGTATCGAGTTTAAACTCGCCGTCTTCGGTTTTGACCCGTTTACTGCTCTTGCCGTTACGGGTATTGGTAGACGTGGACTGTTGGTGTTTCTCGTAGCCAAGATGCTCATCCATCTCCGCGTTCAATGCCGCTTCAACAGTAATTTTCTTCAGCATCTGGCTAAACTCGTTCAAGTCCTCAGGTGTTTTAATCCCTTTGGCTGCTTCCCTTGCGAAAGCTTCAAGCTCTTTCTTATTCATGTTCATCTGCCTATCCTTAACTCTTAATAGAGTATGTTGAGATAGGCAGTTACACAAAATTAGTTACAGTCTC
>NZ_RCUA01000031.1 GCF_003731635.1 Marisediminitalea oceani
GAAAAGTTAACCCACGAAAATGCGGAGGCTAGCATTTCACAGGGAGTCATTGTGTCTATGCGCCGTTGTCATTTTTCATGTGTTTAGTGCAGCGGTAGCGGGTTAGGGCTAGGTGGTTTCAATAGGTTGTATCGGTGCCTGCCGTTTTCAGTTTTCAAAACTGCTTTATCAACACTTGTTCGTTTGATCCTGGTAACAGCATCATTTGGCACGGTCAGTTTTGCTAGCCCGCTCACTTCTCATGCAGTAGTTTTATCATCTGGCTTTTCGCCTAGGGTTGTTTTAAGGTAATTGTTATTATTTAAATCAACAGTTTGTTGTGGCAGGCGGTGGCGGCAAAGCCGCGAAGGGCTGGTGTCTCGCACGCATAACAATCAAATGTTGGGGACACAAACACGCGGGCTCTGCTTCGCAGTATAGCCCACGCGTTTGTGCCGCCAAATTAGGGCGTTATACGTCAGGGATTAGAGTCAAATGCTTGTATTACATGGAACTGCTGAATTTACTGAGGAAAATGGACGTTTCGAAAAGGGAAAGCGGTATGCATTTAATATGTTTTCCAGAGATGAAAATTTAAAAGAAATAATCGAGGATGTTGCCCTATATCTAGGAGATTTAGGCTGGAATGAAATTGACGTCAAGAAAACGGGAAAAGTTGCTAGCGATGCAGAACTTACAAAACCTTTACTTCAACAAGCATTTAATTATGCTCAAGAAAACCGGTTTAGCGTTATAACCTACCAAGACCCGGTGGATGAGGAATTAAAACTCTAGGTATGACGTATAACAAACCAAGCAAGCGGGACAATTACAAGTGGGCTCCCGTCACTTCGTTCCGTATTATAGCCCACGTGTAATTGCCCCTTCTTGGGGTGTTATACGCTAGAGGTAACATGGATATATCTATAGAGCACTTAAGAAAAGCATCTCTTGCATTCAACAGAGAAGATAAGTACGAGTTACTTGTTCTGAAGAGTCATTTGTTGATAGAAGAAAAATTGAAAGAATACCTCGCGAGCGCGTTTTATGACTCTGACTCGGTTATGTCAATGTCCCTAACTTTTAGTCAGGTTTTTAAATTAGCGCGGGCTCTAAAGCCGAACGACAATTTAAACTGGTTTTGGGAGTCAGTTGGAGCTTTAAATAAGTTGCGCAATGAACTGGCTCACGATGTAAATTGTGAACTGACTGAAGAATTATTAGATCCAGTGATTCGACCAATTAAAAAAACAGGCATGGCTCATTTTCCAAATGGTGGTGCAGGTTTTTTCAAGCCAATAGTAGGTCACCTTTCTTTTTTGTACAGTCAAGCATGTCATTTGGCAACAAACGAAGGTATTTTTAAGCATCGCGTATAACAAACCGCTGTAGACGCAAGCGGAGCTTGCTGGGACAAAAACACGTGGGCTGTCCTCGCTTCGCTCGATATTATAGCCCACGTATTTTTGCCCCTAAGCGGGGTGTTAGTGTTCACAAGGATGTTTTCAGTGAAAAACAAGATAATTATCGGCATAGTAAGTATTGTATTAGCCTTACCAGTTTTGCTCTACACAATTAATTTTGGTGTTGGATTTTGGCAAGACCAAGACGAGTGGGCTAATTTAGGAAGCTATGTTGGTGGGATCTACACCCCAATATTGGCTCTTCTTACTCTCATAGTTTTATGCGTTCAGATATATCTTCAGGTTATCCAACATCGGCAGAATTTAGTAACTATTCAGGAAACTCAGCTAACTGAGTACCTTAACGAACTGAACAGTGAATTAGACAAATTGTTCGATGAAAATATCACTTACCGCCAACTACTATTAGAGCTGCTGAACGAGAAAAACCAAACTGATATAGAAGCA
Organism: Marisediminitalea oceani; assembly: GCF_003731635.1. GTDB lineage: Bacteria > Pseudomonadota > Gammaproteobacteria > Enterobacterales > Alteromonadaceae > Alteromonas > Alteromonas oceani. The sequence goes on from NZ_RCUA01000031.1 coordinate 1,851, forward strand.
ATGGATTTATCTATATTTTTTACACTTAATCAAGCAAATCATAAATTTTATTCAATGTGGTCGGGAGCCTTGTCGTGTTTAGCTTATATTAAGACTTGTTCTAATATTGAAGGCCTTCAATCGACTCATTACCCCATCCAAAAGAATAAAATTATTGCTTATATGAGTCCTTCGGTTTGTAGTTCACTAGATAAATTTCATTATTGTATGCAGTTGGTTTTACGCGAAATATCTGGTGATAATATTAAAATTGCTGTTCAAGACTATGAATTTTGGGCAAATAAGGCTCAGGCTTGAACACTAACAAACCGCTGTAGACGCACGCGGTGCGTGCTGGGACAAAAACACGTGGGCTGTCCTCGCTTCGCTCGTTATTATAGTCCACATATTTTTGCCCCTAAGCGGGGTGTTATGTGCCAAAGGATGGTAATGAAAACTATTGTTTTATCGGGATTTAAAGATCTCAATAAGGTAAAGCTAGATAAAGGCTTCAAGACAATCCTAGGAATAGGTCTTAAACAAGGAAAAGAGTTAACTGAACAGCTCTTAGAAAATGAATACCTTGAAATTACAAGCCTAACCGATGAGCAAGTCTCTAAATTTGCCGCACTAGCAAAAGAAGCAAATGCTGAGATGAGGATTGTTTAACAATGTCACATAACAAAAAAATTATGGCGCCCGTCGGGGCGGGCTGGGACACAAACACGCAGGCTCTGCTTCGCAGTTTAGCCTACGTGTTTGTGCCCCATATTTAGAAGTTATGTGCAATGGAGAATTTAGTGTTTAAGGATGAACTACCAGATCTTTATGTAGAAGTATTTGCATCATTGGTGGCCGATGGTTTAGATAAATTCGCTAGTCAACTTGACGAACTAATAATCAAAACTTGCGAATCATTCGCATCCGATAACTCAGCATTCACAATCGAATTCACTACAGTAGATGGTGAAAGTATAGAAGACTCGTTCCCAACTGGAGACAAGGCGTATACAGTCATGTTGGTGTATTCGCCTAATGACATTGTCATTGGCTTAGATATTATCGGCTGTGAAAATACAAACCTTCAAAAGCAACTGTTAGCATGTTGCACATAACAAACCGCTGTAGACGCACGCGGGGCGTGCTGGGACAAAAATACGTGGGCTGTCCTCGCTCTGCTCGGTATTATAGCCCACGTATTTTCGCCCCTAAGCGGGGTGTTATGTGGCAGTTGAGAATGAACCGATTTTTTAGCATTTTGCTTATGGCCGTTCTGTGCGGTTGCACTTCGACCAAGCCCAAAGAGGAAGAGTTAAAATTCTCTTATCAGGATAACTACGACTATTTTGGGTATGTTACTCATTGGGTTAGAAACCCAGAAATTCCACCTACAGATAATAATATAGTCGGCGCTGAAAAGGATTTTTCACTCTGCAAGAGCAAGATAAATGAGCATCTAATTGATGCTCAAGCACCAAGTCGTGATATCCAATATGCCTTTATCGTAGAGTGTATGTACAAAAACGGTTGGTTCTTATCTGCGGAGACTTACATAGTTACGCAGTAAGCCACATAACAAACCAAGTCAGCGGGACACTAACACGTAGGCTCCCGTCACTTCGTTCCGTATTATAGCCTACGTGTTATTGCCCCTGCTTGGGGCGTTGGTATGACTCCTTTTGTCAACCCTGAACGAGTGCTCCCCTGACACTCTTTCAGTCCATAATCAGTTGTATTTCTCACTCAAAATAAATGAGCTAACGCACCGGATGAGGCAGTAATGTCGTCGGTTGTTATGCTGGTATTCGTAGGTTACTTATTCATTGAATAAGCAGAGCTGACCTTACTCAATCCGCCGTGGCACCTTCTCATCAGTCTATGCTCGTGGGTCAATCACGGTAAAGCAATTGCCATCATAACGCCCTCGTAGGTTGTGCCACATTCCGCGGCCTGATCTGAATGCGTTAGCTCAAACTCGTTTATCATGCGGGTACTCGGCTTAACCGTAGTTTTGGATTAACCGGTGTGAGTACCACTTCTTTCGCGATGGCCCAGATGTAAGCGGCCATTTCTCTGGCAATCGCGGTGATGATTAAATTGTAGTGCTTACCTTTCTTGCTCATGCGCTGGTAGCGTTTGCACAAACGAAGTTGCGCTTTCCAGGCGATATCGACAATGTCTTTGGGTAAACCTTCCTGTCTTAATTGTAATTCGGTAGAGACATTTGCCGGATATCGATAGCTGTGCGCACCTTCAATCAGTAAACGCCGGGCTCTGCCGTTACCGGATTTGGTAATAGGCCCCATGTTGCGTTTACCACCCGTAGAATGTTCGCTGGGTACTAAGCCCAGGTACGCCATGAGTTTTCTGGGGTGGTCGAACCGGTGTAAATCGCCTAATTCTGCTACAACACCCACAGCCACCAATAACCTGACACCCCGCATAGCTTGAATAGCTTTTATAACGGGATAATATCGCCATTGGTGAACATGATGAGTTAATTCGTTATCCAGTCTCTCCAGTCGCCGGATGCGTTCGTCAATGGTTTGCAACTGTTCCTGCAAAACAATTTGCTGCGCCGGATGAGGCAATATAAGTTCAGTGAGCCAGCGCAGGTGCTTCTTCGACCAGTTGGCGGTGCCTTCGTAACGAATATTGTTGCGAAGCAGTAAGGCTTTGAGCTGGTACTTGGCTTCTTTTAAATCCTTCATTGCTGCTTCACGTGCACGGGATAAATCACGTATGGCTTCATCTTCCGGCTCAGGCACATAGATAGGCGTGAGGTCTTCAGACTTTAATAACTTCACCAGTTTCAGTGCATCACGGCGGTCAGTTTTAATATGCTCACCGGGCTTTTTAGGAATAAGTGAAGGGGCGACCACGTAACCACAGTGCCCCAGACTGGTAATAAGCCGGTAAATCCAATAACCGCAAGGGCCAGCTTCATAAACCACGTGCAGTGTGGCGCCAGGGTATTTCGATTCAAACTGACGTAGCAGCTTCTTAACGCTGACTTTGGAAGAGGGGATGCGGCCATAGTGAACCGGACTCGCCCCGCGCTGCTCTTCACAATACGCCACTTCATGAAATTCTTTGTGCGTATCCAATCCGATAAAAATCATGCTATGTTTGTTCATGCTAGCCTCCAAATTGATTTAGTATTGAACAAACTAATTATGGCTCTGGCTGAAAAGTTAACCCACGAAAATGCGGAGGCTAGCATTTCACAGGGAGTCATTGTGTCTA
>NZ_RCUA01000032.1:0-24899 GCF_003731635.1 Marisediminitalea oceani
AGGTTAGACTAACTACTTCTTTTGCATCCCACTCCCATGGTGTGACGGGCGGTGTGTACAAGGCCCGGGAACGTATTCACCGCAGTATGCTGACCTGCGATTACTAGCGATTCCGACTTCATGGAGTCGAGTTGCAGACTCCAATCCGGACTACGACATACTTTAAGGGGTCCGCTCCACATCACTGTCTCGCTTCCCTCTGTATATGCCATTGTAGCACGTGTGTAGCCCTACACGTAAGGGCCATGATGACTTGACGTCGTCCCCACCTTCCTCCGGTTTGTCACCGGCAGTCTCCTTAGAGTGCCCAACTAAATGCTGGCAACTAAGGACAAGGGTTGCGCTCGTTGCGGGACTTAACCCAACATCTCACGACACGAGCTGACGACAGCCATGCAGCACCTGTGTCAGAGTTCCCGAAGGCACCAATCCATCTCTGGAAAGTTCTCTGCATGTCAAGTGTAGGTAAGGTTCTTCGCGTTGCATCGAATTAAACCACATGCTCCACCGCTTGTGCGGGCCCCCGTCAATTCATTTGAGTTTTAACCTTGCGGCCGTACTCCCCAGGCGGTCTACTTAGCGCGTTAGCTTCGCTACTCACGAATTAAATTCACAAACAGCTAGTAGACAGCGTTTACGGTGTGGACTACCAGGGTATCTAATCCTGTTCGCTACCCACACTTTCGCACATGAGCGTCAGTCTTTGGCCAGGGAGCCGCCTTCGCCACTGATGTTCCTCCAGATATCTACGCATTTCACCGCTACACCTGGAATTCCACTCCCCTCTCCAAGACTCTAGTCTGCCAGTTCTAAATGACCATCCCAGGTTGAGCCCGGGGCTTTCACATCTAGCTTAACAAACCGCCTGCGTGCGCTTTACGCCCAGTAATTCCGATTAACGCTCGCACCCTCCGTATTACCGCGGCTGCTGGCACGGAGTTAGCCGGTGCTTCTTCTGTTGTTAACGTCACAGCTGGCAGGTATTAACTACCAACCTTTCCTCACAACTGAAAGTGCTTTACAACCCGAAGGCCTTCTTCACACACGCGGCATGGCTGCATCAGGGTTTCCCCCATTGTGCAATATTCCCCACTGCTGCCTCCCGTAGGAGTCTGGGCCGTGTCTCAGTCCCAGTGTGGCTGATCTTCCTCTCAGAACAGCTAGAGATCGTCGCCTTGGTAAGCCTTTACCTTACCAACTAGCTAATCTCACTTGGGCCTCTCTTCAGGTGCGAGCCGAAGCCCGCTTTGGTCCGTAGACGTTATGCGGTATTAGCAGTCGTTTCCAACTGTTATCCCCCTCCCGAAGGCAAGTTCCCAAGCATTACTCACCCGTCCGCCACTCGTCAGCGATTAGCAAGCTAATCCTGTTACCGTTCGACTTGCATGTGTTAGGCCTGCCGCCAGCGTTCAATCTGAGCCATGATCAAACTCTTCAATTAAATATCGAAATTTTGAATTGTCGTTGTTGACACTCTTAATGAGTGCCCACACAGATTGTCTTGTTATAAATTGTTAAAGAACAATGCAGAACGTCGTTCTGCTGCTTCAGCGTTCTTTCAGAACCTGCCGAAGCGGGATGCGTATAATACGCTGTTTAGTTTCGATGTCAATGCTTTTTCTTAATTTATTTTTTAAGTTTTTACGTTGATTGACGTCTTCGCTTATTGCTCTGTGTCCCTCGAAACTGGCGCGCATTCTACAGACCCGATTATTTTGATCAAGCCTTTTTTTGTCTTTTTAACGGTTTTTTGTCGAAATAGGTGTTAAGCGTCTATTTTTACAGCAAAAGGCATATGAAGAGTTATTCTTTTGTCTATATATGTGAATCAATATTGTTCATTTTGTTATAAATGAGTAAAATTTAGATAGCCGACACTTTTTTCTCATAACAATTATTAAGGTAGCATTATGAAAGTCAGCTTAATGCAGTGTTTTTTAGTCAGTCTTGTTCTGGCTGTTTTAGGATTTGTAATTACTCAACAGGTTTCATTTGAAGGGCAGGCACCTACCATGGTTGCTTTGTCTCTTTTGATTAGTGGTATTGTTACGCCATGGATAGCTTCTTTTATAGGGACTAATAAGCAAAGCCATTCTCAGACTTCTGCCCCCACCACTAATCACAGCGCCGACTCTTCGTCTGATAACGTTTCTACATTATATGTAGGTAACCTCCCGTACAAAGCCAATGAAGCAGCAGTAAAAGCTTACTTTGAAGATCACATTCGTATTCAATCGGTACGGTTAATGAAGGATAAGAAAACCGGTAAGCGTAAAGGATATGGTTTTATTGAAGTCATCGATGGTGACGTTGAGGCCATTATCGGTCAGTTTAATGATTCGGTATTTCAGGATCGTACTTTGAAGGTCCGACCGGCTAAAGACAAAGTCACTGACTAACCCATCTAAGCAGGCCCCTATTAAGGGGCCTTTTTTCTATTCAGCTTTAAGTGCGTTGATACGCCCATTAAATAAATGGAAGCGGTTTATCGCCGAAAGCACATCCGGCACGTGCACCTCTTTCATCTGATTAATAACACCGGTGACCAACTCTTTATATCCTTCACCGTCTTTTAACGTCGTATCGAGTAACTGATTTAATGACTTCAGCTCATCCATGTATTCTTTAATAGGACGCATGTATTTTTTAAGCTCTGATGAATCCCCATCACTGACTTCTTTATAAGCCGAGATCTTTTCGCTGACAACTTCACGACTGTTAAGCTTTAATGCAAAACCCGCCAGTTCTTTTTCGTCATATCCCAGATCCAGGGCTTTATCCAGCGCAATATCCAAATCTCCTTTAAAGAATGATTTGCTGACATCAGTAATTTGCTTAACCAAATCAGAGATTGCGCCGAGTTCATCATCGTCCAGTTCGCCCTGCACAGAAAAACTGATACCACGGTATTCTGAGAACTGCACATTCAGTGAGCGCTGGGCAACAACATCGCTTTGCGGCGCCGCAGGAGCATTAGCATCTCCATTACTATTTACTGACGACGTTATACGTTCGCTGGCACTGTACTGATACTGACGCGACTGACCAAAGTTGATTTCTACCTCGTCACCGTCTTTGGTGGTTATCTTTAACCCGCCTGACTGTGACTGGGCATACTGAGCAGATAACGATGCGCCCACTTCCATGGTACCGCGAAACGGCGATAGAACTTCTTTCTCGATGTTATCGATACCTTCGCCGATAGCTTCTTTACTGTTGCGAATACCATCGGTGATCTCCGGGTTCATAAACCCGGCCAGGTCTTTTTCTGCCAGCGCAATGCCCTTGGCCACTCCGGAGCGGGCCTGACCAAGCAGATCGGTAAGCTGTGCTTCATCTGCACCACTTTTCGCTGCACCACGCACAACACCGCCGACAAACTTCAGCACATTAGAAGCGACCTTCTCAAAGTCAAAGGCAGATTTGTTTTCCTCAGCCTTATCGAACTGTCGGTTATCGAAGCGTCTTTCGTTTAACACAACTTCCTGTTCCAGGGAGCTCACCAGTACGGTACTGCCCACCCGGGTTTGTGACACAGTCACTTGTGTTGCCTGACTACTTTGTTGAAACTCGCGTGCCTGACGCAAGCCTTCTTGTTGAAGCTGCTTTTTAAGGGCAACGTCAGGCTTTTCAACGGTCGCCTGGCCGCCTTTTGCAGCTGGAATTGAATCCACACTCATAATCTTATCCTCTCACACCTCACTAGTGTTATCGGCAGTTAATGAGGATTGTTTAATTTTAATACATAATTAGCTTAACGCCGCTACATTGGAAGTTTTTTGAAAAGTCTCTACAATGCCGCTGCAAATGCGGTACGGGGAACAAAATGAGCACAGCACCAACTACTACCATCACCTATCAGGACCAGCTTCAGGCAAAAGTCGACACCTTAACGTCGCTGCTGAGCCCTTTTTATAAACAAGCGTTGGATGTTTACCCGTCGCCGGAGCAACATTACCGCATGCGAAGTGAATTCCGCGTATGGCATGACGGTGATGACCTTTATTACATTATGTTTAATAAAGAAACCAAGACCCCCTACCGGGTAGATGAATTCCCGGCGGCTTCAGAAACCATTAATACGTTAATGCAACGTATTATTGAGCTGGTAAAGCCCAACGCTGTGCTGCGCAAAAAGTTGTTTCAGGTCGATTTTCTCAGCGGCTTATCGCAGGAGTGTGTAATCAGCCTGCTTTACCATCGCCAGTTAGATGACGAATGGCAGGCTCAGGCCGAAGCACTGCGCAGCGAATTGAATAAAGAGTTTAAGGTCAGCGTTATCGGCCGTGCCCGCAAACAAAAGATCATCCTTGGTGACGACTTTATTATTGAAGAGTTGCCCGCCGACGGAACAACCTACCAGTTTAAACATATCGAAAACAGCTTTACCCAACCTAATGCCTATGTGAATACCCATATGATTGAATGGGCGATTGCACAAAGCCAGGGGTTAACCGGCGATCTGCTGGAGCTTTACTGTGGCGCGGGAAATTTTTCTATTCCGCTGGCCGCGCACTTTAATCATGTAGTGGGCACAGAAATAGCAAAGCCTTCAGTGGAAGCAGCGCAGTTTAATATTGCAGTCAACCAGATTGATAATGTCCAGATAGCCCGGCTATCTGCTGAGGAGTTTGTTGAGGCATTAGCCGGTAAACGCCAGTTTGAACGGTTAAAAGGCATTGAGCTGGCTGAGCGGCAATTTAATACGGTGCTGGTAGATCCGCCTCGAGCGGGGCTGGATCCCGCCACCACACAAATGATCAGTCAGTTTGACAACATTATCTATATATCGTGTAACCCGCACACGCTGGTTGACAACCTTGAAGCGCTATCAGCAACCCATGAAGTAAGCAGGGCTGCCTTGTTTGATCAGTTCCCTTTCACCGAGCACATGGAATCAGGTGTGTTGCTCACCCGCAAAGCTTAAGACTTTTGTGTTTGCGCCTCTGGCATGGTTTGCCAGTAGGCCAGACTGCCCAGTTGAATAAACCGTAACTGGCGCTTAAGTCGGTCGCTGATGTCATTTTTCAAAATGGTGTCGGCTTCCAGGGCATCGGCGCCGGCACTAAACACCAGCCGTACCATGCTTTCTGCCTGTAACACGGCAATGTCATGGGGAATGCGCAGCTGTTCAATGATGTAGTCGCTCAGTTCGTCGGTGAAATGCTGAATTTCACGGGACACCGCCAGGCGATAAGCGGCCGACGTGCCGGTATGCTCACGCAGCAACAAACGAAAGACGTTACTGTTGGCAGAGATAAACTCCATAAAGGTATCCACCGACGTATCAATAACGCCCCCACCGGATGCAATCCGTCGCCGGGCCTGGCGCATTAACTGGCGCAAGGCTAGACCAGCTTCATCCACCAGGGTTAGCCCCAGTTCGTCCATATCCTTAAAGTGACGGTAAAAAGACGTTGGCGCAATGCCGGCTTCCCGGGCGACTTCCCGCAGGCTGATGGCCGACAGGGTGCGATTTTCGTTAAGTAACTGAAATGCCCCGGCTATTATATTTTGCCTGGTTTTTTGTTTTTGTTCCTGACGGCTCAACGACTGTCCCCGACTGATACCTATGGCTTATTCTTAAGACTAATCTTAACGGTATTTCCCTTGCGAAACACCTCTTTTAAAGCTAAATTAGCGTACAGTTGTAAGCTGAGATAGAAATCAATGAATAAGCCACGTTTAATCGTTACTAATGTGCTGGTCTTTGTGGTGACCGGACTTATCGCATTTGTAGGAGTTCCATTCTGGGCATTCTCATACGGATTTGATACCACTGAAATCATCACTACCGTGGTGCTGTTTTTTGTTACTGGCATGTCGATTACTGCCGGTTACCATCGCCTGTGGGCGCATAAAACCTACGAGGCTCATCCTGTTGTAAAAGTTTTCCTGGCCATTGGCGGCGCCATGGCACTACAAAACAGTATTTTGCACTGGTCGTCAGATCACCGGGTACACCATCGCCATGTTGATGTGAACGACAAAGACCCGTATTCGGCTAAAAAAGGTTTCTGGTTTTCACACATGGGCTGGATGCTGCGCGAGTATCAGGCCGAGAGTTATGGTGATTACCGTAACTGTAAGGATTTGCTCAAAGATAAAGTGGTTATGTGGCAACATAATCACTATCTGGCTATCGTGCTAGCTGCAAACTTTGGTATTACGGCATTACTTGGCTGGATCAATGGTGATGTTCTGAGCATGATTCTGATTGCCGGTGTATTCCGCCTCGTAATGGTTCACCATGTAACCTTCTTTATCAATTCCCTGGCGCACATCTGGGGCAGCCGTCCCTACACCGATACTAACACCGCCCGGGACAACGGCGTTATCGCACTGTTCACCTTTGGTGAGGGGTACCATAACTACCATCATATCTTTGAATATGATTACCGCAACGGTATTAAGTGGTACCAGTACGATCCAACCAAATGGTTAATTAAAGGGCTTTCTTACGTGGGGTTAACCAAAAACCTGCGTACCTGCCCCGAAGAGCGTATTGAAAAAGCACGTCTGGCGATGCAATTAAAATATGCCAGCCAGAAGGTGTCTAAACTGCCTAACGCAGAAGAAGTGATGCAAACCCTGCAACACGAATATGACGTGCTGATGCAGAAGATGACCGACTACTACACCACTAAAAAGCGTATTATGGCGTTGCGCAAAAAGCACCTGCTGAAAAGCATGGAGCGGCTTGAGCTGGACTTTAAATACAAAGAGCTTAAGCAATCCTTACTATTGCAAAAAGAAAAGTGGCTTAAGCTGAGCCAGATGGAATTTGCTTTTAGTTAATCTATTATCCGCGTTACCCGTGGTGGGTTTATGCCCACCACGCACTTTCTGTGCGTTATACTTTCCGCTAACTTCTTTCTTCCTGACTTGATCTTTCCCAATCTTCGTCAAAACTTATTCCTGTAGCCCCCAATATTTATTTCAACGCAAAACTGCACGGAATATGAATACAGTCAGGAGGTGAGGGAAAGTGAATGAACGAGCTGTTTGAGTTTAGCGCAGAGGAAGATACCGCAGGCCCATCACAAAAAAACTGGGTAGTGTTAAGTGTAGAGGATAACCAGCCCTATCAGGACGTACTGGAATCCGCTTTACAAGAAGTGGCCTTTGAAGGGCGAAAAATAGAGCTATTACGTGCTTCTTCTGCGGCATCTGCGGCAACTATCTTATCCAAGCGACAGGACATCAGCCTGATCCTGCTCGATATTGTCATGGAAACTGACGACGCCGGTTTTTACCTTATCGACACCATACGCAACGTTATTGGCGACGAACTGGTACGCATAGTGGTGCTTACCGGCCAGCCTGGCGTTAAACCCCACGACAAAGCCATTAACGAATACAACATTTCTGAGTACTGGAACAAAACCGACCTGAGCGCGGATAAACTCAAGAGCGTTGTTGTCAGCAATCTAAGAACCTGGCAAATATCCCAGGAACTCCAAATAGCCCGGCGTGGGTTGCAAATGATTGTTGACGCATCACGCTCGCTCACTGCCAGGCAGGATACCTCAGAGTTTGCACACACGGTGTTAGAGGAAATTGCCCGGGTTATTAATGTGCCAAATACCGGCGGCATCGTTTGCATAGTCAAAACGGGCATCGAAAGTTTGCAGCTCGCCCCCATTGTGGCAGCAAGTAGTCACTTTCGAGAATTGATTGATGCCAGGCTCGAAAATGTCTTTAGTGTTTACGACGAAGACAGAAAGCAACGGGTAGAAAAAGCTATATTTGAGGCGTGGCAAACACAACAACACATCTTTGAGAACGACTTTACCCTGCTGTTTTTTGATACCAGCGAGCACGATGAGAAACAGTACCTGATGCTGGTTGACTCGCCGCATGCGTTGGATAGCAATCACCTCAACTTATTGCAGGCATTTGCCGAAAATATCAGTTCTGGCTTTGTTAATCAGGCGCTGATGAACAAGCTTAGTCAGTTAGCCTACCTCGACACACCCACCGGTATCCATAACTTTAACTGGCTGGCGAGAGAACTGGGGCAGCAATCTACCTATCATATTAATAACAGTTCCTTAGTACTGTTCCGGTTACTTAATTACGAGACGGCAGAGATGATCGCAGGGCATGATTATGCCACCAAAATGTTTAAGGCATTCTGCTTATTCATTAACGAGCAGCTCCCTAAGCATTACCTGCTAGCCGTGTGGGACAGAGAAACCGTTGCCCTGGTTTTTACCCTCGACAACAAACCAGGCGAGGATAAGCTCAAAACCATTCGTAACACCACCATGGAAATGGATGAACTGGATATCCAGTTACAATTCCAGGTAGGCGCAATGGATTTTAAAGATACCCAGTCTTTAAGCCTTGCCGAAGTGCTTGTATTGGCCAATACAGCACTGGGCAAAGCTCGTAGTTCAGGCGTAGATGTTTATAACTTTGACTATGCGCTTATTCAGCGACTCGCCAATCGTATGCGTATTCTCACTGCATTAAAGAAAGCGCTGACTACCAGAGAATCGTTCTTTTTGGTACTTCAACCCAAAGTTAATCTGGCAACGGGCAAGCCGGTTGGCTTTGAGGCTTTGCTGCGCTGGCGCATGGAAGACAATACCCTGTGCCCGCCATCAGAGTTTATTCCCATTGCCGAGGCCTCAGGCCTGAGCCTCGAAATTTCTGAGATGGTGTTGGCAAAAACCATTGAAGTGATTCAACGCTTACAAGCCGAGGGTTACTCGCTACCGGTTTCGTTTAACCTCGCCAACAGCGATGTGGTGAGCCCGATTATTTTTAACGAAATTAACCGCTGCATCGATGAACACGAAATTGATGCATCCTTACTGGATATCGAAGTCACCGAAACTCAAGCCACCGAAGATTACACGGTTATAAATCCTTTGCTCCGTTCTTTTATCGATAAAGGCGTAGGCGTGAGCATTGACGATTTTGGTACCGGTTATTCCTCGCTATCGCAGCTGGCCGATTTAGCCGCAACCACCATTAAACTCGACCAGAAATTTGTAAACGATCTTACCGCTGAGAATAAAGACAAGGCCCTGCACATAGTGCAGATGATTGCCCGCCTTGCCGAGCGTTTTGCCTTTAAGCTTATTGCCGAAGGCGTAGAGACTGAGGAGCAGCGACAGCTGTTAATGGACAACGGATATCAGCATGCTCAGGGGTATTATTTTGCCAAACCCATGCCGATGGACGAGCTGTTAGACTGGCTGGCTAAAACTTAACCTGAATAAGAAGGAAGTACCTTGTTTATACCGGCCCGTTGGCGATACCTGTGGTTATTTTTTGTTGTGCTGGTGTGTGGACTGGTATTTCGCCTGGCTTTTGTTGATCGCCTTAATGAATTAAAACAGCCTTATGAAATTCGCCAGAGCGCGCTTATCGACCAGGCAGCCCTGCTGATTAATACCCGCCTCAGTCTGGTAGAAACGCAAATCCGATTATTTCGTCACGAACTTGAGTTACTCAAACCCACACAAGCTGAGCTTGAGCCTGCCATGATCTCCATGTTTAAGCTTTACAGTGACACTCTGCAGGTTCGCTGGATTGACGAACAAGGCTTTGAGCAGGTCAGACTCAATAAAACTGCAGACAATAACGTAGTGGCAGTACTCACCGACGAGTTGCAAAACAAACGGAACCGCTACTATGTTGAGGCCGGCCTCGCACTGGCTGACGATGAAGTATTTATTTCTCAAATTGACCTCAATGTGGAGCAAGGCAAGGTAGAGCGACCATTTCAACCCACTTTACGTGGTGTAATTAAGGCCAGCTTAGCAAGCATGGGCGATGGCCTGTTGGTCATTAATTTTGATTTACGCTCATTACTGAATGAAGTGGCGGCTCTTAGTGAAACTAACATTCAGTTATTGGTAGCTGCCGGTGAAGACCGCTGGATAGTTCACCCGGATAATAGCCAGCTCTGGCGCAGCGACCTTAACCTGGAAGCGACGGGTATTGAGACGGACCTGCCGAAATTAGTGAAGTTAATAGAGGATGACGGACTCGCGCAGGGCGCTGAAGATAACAATCAACTTTATGCCGCGCAGCGTATCGAATCGCCTTATCAAAGCGAATCCAGCTTGCAGGATATTGTCGTCATCACTCAAACCGCTCCCTTGGTGCTAAGTAGCCTTAAAAATCAGGCACTGCTTCGGGCTGCGTTACTGGCGATTGCCACGGGCATTGCAGGTATGATTTTGCTTACCTTGTACTCGCGGCACCTACGTGAAGTTAACGAACTGAGTGTGAAACTGGAGCATGAACGCGACAATCTTAAAACCACACTGGAGCGGCAGTCTTCGCTTATTAATGAACTGGCCGAAACCAAAAAGCTGTCATCGTTGAGCATTATGGTGGCGGGCCTTGCCCATGAGCTGAATACCCCGGTGGGAGCGACTCAGTTGGCACTCTCCAGTCAGGCGTCGTTACTGGATAATTTGATAGAAAATAAGAACACCGGCCTGACCAAATCGGCATTCGACAACTACCTGGAGCAGTCTGGTAAATCCTTGCAACAGGCTCAGCGTAATAATCAGCGGGCTATCGAGTTGATCCAGAGTTTTAAACGCCTTACTTTCGAACGGGCCAATAATGAACTCAATACATTTAATGTGGCCCAGCACCTTGATGACCTCTGCAAGTCGATGCACGGCATGCTGCACAAGCAAAACATAAGGCTCGAAAATAAGCTTCCAAACCATATCACCCTTACCGGTTATGCCGGCGCGTTTAGTCAGATAGTGCAGATTATTATTAGCAATGCTATCGATCATGCGTTTGAGAATATGGCCGGGGCATGCCTGGAATTAAGCTGTGATTACCGTGGTCGTGATGTGGTGGTGACTATCCGCGACAACGGCAAAGGCATTAAGGCTGATGAGCTACCACATATTTTTGAGCCCTTTGTTACCTCCAAACGGCAACAGGAACACACCGGGCTGGGTTTGCATATGGCCCGGGTCTGGATTGAACAGGCTTTTTCCGGTGATATTAAGGTTGAATCATCACCTGGCGTGGGTACCACTTTTGAGCTGACATTCCGTTCGGCGCGCAAACTGGCAGAGCAAATAGCCAAAGATAAGATCCCGGAAAACCCATTTACCTGAAGAGAGACCCCTTCAGGGCGATAGTCCGGCAGAAAATCCTAAACATATCAGTATTTTTTGCTACTATAATTTTGATATCTCCCACTCATTCACTTAACGCAAGTTGAACAGCGCACAATTATGACAACCAAAAAGAAAACAGCTAAACCCAACTATCAATTTGATGCGATCGTTATTGGTACCGGTCCTGGTGGTGAAGGTGCTGCAATGCAGCTGGCCAAGGCAGGCAAACGGGTCGCAGTAATAGAGAAATATCATGCAGTGGGTGGAGGCTGTACGCACTGGGGAACCATCCCGTCAAAGGCGTTACGGCATTCGGTGAGTCGTTTAATTGAATATAACAACACGCCGTTATTCGCCGATAATCACGTATCCCGCAGTCTGACCTTTTCCGACATTATGAAACATGCCAGCGGCGTTATTCGTAGTCAGACCCGGCTTCGTTCTACTTTTTACGACCGCAACAGAGTCACGTTGATTCATGGCGAAGCGAGTTTTATTGATGCTCACACCATTGAAATCACCCGCAACGATGGCTCTAAAGAAATTATCACCGGCGAAAAAACCGCTATTGCTACCGGTTCCCGCCCCTATTGTCCCAAGGACATCGACTTTAACCATCCGAGAATTTATAACTCGGATACCATTTTAAACCTCGACCATGAACCGCAGTCCATCATTATCTATGGTGCCGGGGTTATCGGTACTGAATACGCGTCGATATTCCGTGGGTTGGGCGTAAAAGTCGACCTGGTGAATATGCGCGATCGGTTGTTGTCTTTTCTTGATGCCGAGATTTCTGACGCCCTGAGCTATCACTTATGGAATAACGGCGTGGTGATCCGCCATACCGAAACCTACAGCTCAGTTGAAGGCAGAGAAGACTCGGTTATCCTGAACCTGGAATCCGGAAAACGGATGCGCGCCGACTGCCTGCTGTTTGCAAACGGTAGAACCGGTAACACCGATATGCTCAAGCTGGAAAACATCGGTCTGAAAGCCGATTCTCGTGGCCAGCTTAAAGTTAACCACAATTATCAGACCGAGGTAGATAACATTTATGCCATCGGTGATGTAATTGGCTACCCCAGTCTGGCATCAGCCGCTTATAACCAGGGTCGCTTCGCTGCTGAAGCCATGTTGCACGGCAACGCTAATGCGCAGTTGGTTGAAGATATTCCCACCGGCATCTATACCATTCCGGAAATTAGCTCGGTGGGTAAAAATGAGCAGGAGCTCACCCAGCTTAAGATCCCTTACGAAGTAGGCCGTGCTCAGTTTAAACATCTGGCCAGAGCACAGATTGCATCCACTCAGGTAGGCAGCTTAAAAATTCTGTTTCACCGTGAGACCAAAGAAGTGCTGGGTATTCACTGCTTTGGTGAACGTGCTTCGGAGATTGTTCACATCGGCCAGGCGATTATGCAGCAACAGGGTGCCAGTAACACTATTGAGTATTTCATCAATACCACGTTTAACTACCCCACCATGGCAGAAGCCTATCGGGTCGCTGCACTCAACGGTTTAAACCGGGTATTTACTGATTAATTATCAGGCCCTTAAACGAAAAAAACCGGAGATAAACTCCGGTTTTTTTTATTCAGTCAATGCTGAAGGCTATTTCTGCTCGGTGGCGTTACGCACTAACAGTGCGTCTCTGTGAGCGACGATATCGATAGTCATTTCTTCGACATTAAAAGTCATAGTTGCCATCGCGTACTTGCTGCTGTTGGTATCAGCAGCTTCAACAATAGTTTGTTGAGCAGCCTGGAAGTCCATGTTGTTGCTGATTTTATCAACCATACATGTACTATTAATTTCAAACGTCTGCGCATCCATACAAGAAAATGCTTTATCGTTACCGGTGTCAGCATGCGCCACACTAGCTCCAGCAAGCAACAGTGATGCTAATACAACTTTACGCATGAGATAATCTCCTTTTGTTAACGATAATTTTACTTTACTGTATTTTTGTCCAATTAGCAAACGCTAAATCACAGCTATATGACAGTAATATTACAGTGAGTGTAACAAAGCAAAAAAATTTCGATAATTGCGTTTAGTCTGCTCTTCTTTCGGCCAGAAACTCTACCAGGCTGGTAAATGGCATGGGGCGACCAAACAGATATCCCTGAGCTTCATCACAGCCGAGCTTGATCATAAAGCTCGCCTGCTCGCGTTTTTCAATGCCTTCGGCAATGGTGGTAAGGCCTAGTTTACTGCCGAGAGTCACAATGGTCTCAGCAATGAAGGCGGTTTCGCCGGGACGGATTTCGGCCACAAAGGAGCGGTCTACCTTAAGCCGATCCAGAGGTAACTTTTGCAGGTAACTCATAGACGAAAAGCCGGTACCAAAATCATCAATGGCGATGGTAACGCCAAATTGTTTCAGGTCGGTGAGTGCATCGATGACGATTTGTGGTTCATCCATCACCACACTCTCAGTAATTTCGAGCTCAAGCAAACTGGGGCTGATACCAGATTCGGTAATTAAACGTTTGATGCTTTTAACAAACTGCGGATCCCTGAACTGCGGAATCGACACATTTACCGCTACCCGTAAGTTCGGATAACCCAGATTCGCCAGTTCCTGCAGACGTTTACAAGACTCCTCAACAACCCAGTAGCCAATATCAACGATCAGCCCTGAATATTCGGCCAGAGGCACAAACTCAGCCGGTGAAATAAAGCCGCCGTTACCATCGGGCCAGCGCAATAAGCCTTCCATGCCAATCACTTTTTCGCTGGAAAGGTCGACCTGCGGCTGAAACCAGAGCTCCAGTTTGCGGGCAGTAAAATCGTTGCGCAGGCGACGGATCATATGCAGTCGCCAGGTAGTTTGCTCTTCGATTTCCGGAGCAAAATACTCAAAGTTAGTGGTAGGGATTTTCTTGGCCCGGTTTAGTGCAATATTGGTTCGCTTGAGAATATCCACGCCGGCTTCCGGCTTACGCCCCAGCAGACACAAACCAATAGTGACATTCAGTGGCATGGTGTTATCACCGGCACTGAAGGGCTGCTGAAAAGCCTGATTAATGAGTGCCGGAGTCACCTCCTCAGCTTTACCAAACAGACCAAACACGTCTGCTGCTATTCGGCTTTTCTTAACTTCTGCACCAAAGCAGTTATTTAACCGCTGCGCTACGGCTTTCAGAAGTTCGTTACCGGCTTCCTGCCCTAATCCGTCGTTGATATCTGAAAACTGGTTAATATCAATTAACGCTGCGCAGAGCTGCTCCTGGGTGTGGTAGTTTTTTGAGTGGTCGAGAATATTAATAAATTCGTTACGGTTGGGTAGCCGTGTAAGCCAGTCTCTGAAGGCAGCGTTTCTGAGCTCATGAAACAGATACACGTTTTCATAACCTACAGAAATGCTCGACAGGAACACTTCCAGCAGTTGTTTATCCAATTCGCTGATTTCACTGTGCAGGTTTAAGTACACAGCGGCTTCAAAGCCTGAGCTATTTAAATAAAGCACAGATACGCCGGCTTCAAAGATATGCTTCTTAAGCCGTAAACAGCGGCTGACATGCTCTACTATCAGGGCATTATGCAATGACTCGATACGTTCGTTAATGTAGGTGGCGTAATCGCCGGCCGCGCCGAGCACGTAAACGCCATCATCGTCGCGGTCGAGCACGGACCCCGCCCGGGCACACACAATGCCTTCGGCTTCGAGCCCTACCATCGAGCTGATTTGAGTAACGATCCCCTCACAAAATCCTTTGATGGAATGTTCTTCCAGCAGATTGGAGGCTGAGTGGATGATTTTTTGTAACCCAATCCGGCTTTGATTAATGGTCAGAATTTGCTGATATGACCGTACCGAAGAAATGACAGTGGTAAGCAGTTTTGCCCGGGTCAACTCTGTTTTGGTTTTGTAGTCATTAATATCATAGGTTTTAATGACTTCTTCTTCAGGGGCAAAACCTGGCTGGCCGGTACGCAGAATTATGCGCGGTTCATGGTGGTTCAGTGTTTCACGCAGATAGCGTACTACTGTCAGGCCGGCGTCATCGGTTTCCATCACTACATCGAGCAAAATAATAGCAATGCTGCTGCCGTATTCATCGAGTATGATTTTGGCTTCTTTGCCGGAATAGGCATGGAGAAAATTTAACGTGCGGTCGTGAACTTCAAGATCGGATAAGGCCAGGCGGGTAACGGTATGGATTTCTTCATCATCATCAACGATCAAGATATTCCATTCTCTTTTATTGCTCTGTTCTAATTCCTGATGGGTGTCTTCATCAAGAAATACCAGCTCGTCGTTATCGTATTCCGCGGACATCTTGTTTACGTTGTGACCAATATTATTAGTATCCTACCCCTAATATAGACCTTTGCATAGTAAACTTCCTATACACTAAAGTCGAAACAGGGTATTTTTAGTTATGTGTTTATGGCGAATGTTATGAGATGAAAATACCCACGCACACATCAGCCACGCAGTGGACCAGCGCTACCGGTAAGGAACGTAAAGTCCCCAAGCCTGCCAGTGAAGAAACTTCATCCGCCAAACGCCGCTCCACACAGCATAGTAGTTCAACTCAACACCGCATAACTCATTGGTTTTCATCCATCGGCATTGAGCAATCGGCGCTGGATTACTCCACTCAGCCGTCCCGGCAAATAGCGCAGTATCAACGCCTGCGTGAACAAAAACGACTGGCTAACCTGCAAAAGATTATGTCGGTAGCTTTATCCGTATCCAGCGGTGAGCAGTCTCAGGAGCAGATCGACCCGGACTGGTTTCATTCGTTTATTTCCATGGCTGAAAATATTTACTCGCCTACCATGCAGGAATTGTGGGGCAAGATTCTGGCAGTGGAGGTGCAGCGGCCTGGCAGCTTTTCGCTGCGGAGTCTGGAAACGCTGACAAAACTCACCCAACGAGATGCGGGGTTATTCAGCAAGGCCTGCCAGTTAGCCTGCCGGCGCAACAACGACCCTGCACCAATTATTATTACCGGATACCATCAACAACCCGGTTTACTTAATGCCCTGTTTCCGGCCCCGGCAGCACAAACCCAACTGGCTCAGTTTGGCTTGTCTTACACTGATATTCTGGCACTGGGCAGCATGAAATTATTGTATGCAACCGAAATAGAAAGCGGTCTGCTGGACAAGGGAACATCCATGGCACTGAAGTTTTCAACGCAAAGTTTGACGTTAGAAGCGCGAAGTAAGCAATTGCTGATGACGTATTATAAATTTACTTCGGTGGGCAGTGAGTTGGCACGCTTGTTACCAAAACAAAAGTCTGAGGCGTTTACTGCGCATATTAAATCGCTGTTTACCCCACATTTCAGTGTGGAGTAAACAACCATTTTTTCAGATACCGTCACCGAATTCGTGCAGGCCGCATTCGCGTTTAAGCCCGAAGAAACGGGTATCCTGCTCGCTCATCCCTTCCTGCAATGACTGGGTGGTATGCCAGTCACCAATGGAAACATAACCCTGCTCCCATAGTGGATGGTAAGACAAGCCATTATCTTTAAGGTAATAATGCAGGTCTTTATTCGACCAGTCGATAATCGGATACAGCTTAAACTGGTTGCCAGAGCGCTGCAGTACGGGCAAATGCTGACGCGTATCAGCCTGGCTACGACGCAATCCGGCAAACCAGGTTTGTGCCTCAAGCTCTTTTAACGCCCGTTGCATAGGCTCAACTTTGTTCATCTTGTTGTAACGCTCAATACCGTCGATGCCCTGCTCCCACAAGCGGCCGAAACGCGCCTCTTGCCAGGCGGGTGAGATATCGCTGCGATACACCTTTAAGTTGAGCTTGAGCTGCTCTGCCAGTTCGTCGACAAACTGGTACGTTTCCGGAAACAGATAACCGGTATCGGTTAACACAACCGGAATATCAGGCTTTGCCTGGGTAAGTAAATGCAGCATAACAGCAGACTGCGCGCCAAAGCTTGACGACACAATATGGTTACCCGGCAAATACTCCAAGGCCCACCGGATACGTGCTGACGCATCCAGTGTTTCCAGCACCTGATTGATCGCCGCCAGTTCCTCGTCAGTAGTATCAGAGGTAACCGGTCGACGAATCGATTGAAGATCGTGATCAGTCATAAAAATCCTGAGCGGAGTTGATCACCGGGGCAATCACGCCTGTGCGCACTACGAAATCGCCGAATGACTCATTCGCTTCACGCGAGCCGGCCCACTGGCCAAGAAGCTCATCGAGAATAGTCATGATTTCCTGCTCGGTGATGTTTTCTTTAAACATACGAGGAATACGGGTCCCTTCGCGGTTACCACCTAAGTGCAGGTTGTAACGGCCCGGGCCTTTACCTACCAAACCGACTTCAGCCAGCATGGCGCGACCACAACCATTCGGACAACCGGTTACCCGGAAGATCACGCTGTCGTCGCTTAGACCGTGCTTAGCCATTAACTCGTCGAGCAGGTCTACTGCACCGGGTAGGAAGCGCTCGGCTTCCGCCATTGCCAGCGGACAGGTTGGTAACGCTACACAAGCCATGGAATCTAAACGCTGTGCCGATACGTCAGGCTGAATTAAACCGTGCTCTCTGGCCAGCGCTTCAATAGCCTCTTTCTGATCGGCTGGTACGCCCGCCACAATCAGGTTCTGGTTAGCCGTCATGCGGAAATCACCTTTATGGATTTTGGCAATTTCGCGGCAACCGGTTTTCAGGGTCTTATTCGGATAATCCAGGATCCGGCCGTTTTCGATAAACAGCGTTAAGTGGAATTTACCGTCGATGCCTTCTACCCAGCCAATGCGATCGCCACGGCTGGTGAATTCATAAGGCTTGCTTTCAGCAAAGGTAACACCGGCACGCTTTTCGACTTCAGCGCGGAAGTTATCCACACCAACACGCTCAAGGGTATACTTGGTTTTCGCATTTTTACGATTCACCCGGTTACCCCAGTCACGCTGAGTGGTTACCACGGCTTCAGCAACCGCCAGCGTATGCTCTAACGGGATAAAACCAAAATCGTCGGCCTTACGCGGGAAGGTGGTTTTGTCGCCATGAGTCATGGCCAGGCCACCGCCCACTAATACGTTAAAGCCCACCAGCTTGCCGTTTTCGGCAATGGCCACAAAGTTGAGGTCGTTAGCGTGAACGTCTACGTCGTTTTGCGGCGGAATAACCACGGTGGTTTTAAACTTACGGGGTAAGTAGGTATCACCCAGGATTGGCTCCTGATCGGTGGTTTCTACTTTCTCACCATTTAGCCAAATCTCAGCGTAGGCGCGAGTTTTAGGCAGTAAATGCTCACTAATCTTAGTGGCCCAGTCGTAAGCCTGCTGATGTACTTCCGATTCAACCGGATTAGAGGTACACAGCACGTTACGGTTAACGTCACCCGCGGTAGCGATTGAGTCAATCCCTACAGAATTAAGGGTTTGGTGCATCAGCTTGATATTTGGCTTTAACACGCCGTGAAACTGAAACGTCTGACGGGTTGTTAAACGAATACTGCCGTACATGGTGTACTCATCGGCAAACTTGTCGATGGCCAGCCACTGCTCAGGGTTACACACACCACCCGGTAAACGGGCACGCAGCATTACGTTATGCAATGGCTCTAGTTTTTGCTTGGTACGCTCAGCGCGGATGTCACGGTCGTCCTGCTGATACATACCGTGAAAGCGGATCAGCTGAAAGTTATCGGCGGTAAAGCCACCGGTTAACGGATCCTTGAGATCCTGCTCGATGGTGCCGCGCAGATGACGACTCTCTGCCTTAAGGCGTTCGTTGTCGGCCAGTTTGCCTTCAACAATAAAAGGAGACTTAGTATCGCTCATTAGTAGACATCCTTCTGATATCGTTTTGCTTTGCGCAGTGACAGTAAGTAAGCCTTAGCTTCTTCGTCACTCTTACCACCGTGGGTCCTGAAGATTTCAAGCAGCGCACTTTCAACATCTTTGGCCATTTGGTTAGCATCGCCACACACATACAGGTGAGCGCCTTCTTCTAACCACTGGTAAACGTCCTTGCCTTCTTCAAGCAAGCGATGCTGAACATAAATTTTGTCTTTCTGATCACGCGAGAAGGCCAGGCTGATTTTGCTCAGCAGGCCACTTTTCACGTAGCCCTGCCACTCAAGCTGATACAGGAAGTCCTGAGTAAAGTGAGGGTTGCCAAAGAACAACCAGTTCTTCCCTTCGGCGCCCTGGGCATCACGTTCCTGCATAAATGAGCGGAACGGTGCAATACCGGTACCCGGACCAATCATGATCACCGGCGTATCCGGATTTTCCGGCAGTCGGAAGTTATCGTTTGGCTCAACAAACACTTCTACTTCACCGCCTTCTTCAAGACGCTCACACAGATAGCCTGATGCGCCGCCCTGATGACGATTACCAAAGGCATCGTAATCAACGTGGGCAATGGTTAAATGCACTTCGTCTTCTACTTCTGACTGGCTTGATGCAATCGAGTACAGACGCGGCGTTAACGGACGACAAGCTGCCACAAACTGCTCAGCCGTAACCGGATGCGGATGGTCACGAACAATATCGATAATCTGGCGATCGGCCAGATAGTCACGCAGCGCAGCTTTGTCTTCCAGCAACTTCGCTAATGCTTCACAGCCGGAGGCTTCCTGATACGCCTTTACAAAACCCGGATAACTCAGGGTAAGCTCCAGTTTATTGATCAGCGCTTCTTTAAACGACAGCGTGTGTTCGGCAACGGTGACTTCCTGATCGGCAGAGGCCTGGATCAGAGTGATAATCTCGTCGGCCAGTGCTGCATCGTTCTTAAACCAAATGCCCAATGCGTCACCGGCCTGATAAGTAATACCAGAATCTTCCAGGCTGATTTCGATGTGACGGATATCTTTAACCGAATCACGGCCCGTAATTTTTTGCGAGGTTAATAAGGTTGCCTGATAAGGCGCTTTCTTAGTGTATACCTGCGCCGCAGTGCCGGCGGCGACTGCAGAACCAGTTTGCATGGCAACGGCGGCAGAACCAGCTGAAGTGAAATCGTCTTTTAACGTTTCGATCAGTTTGGCAACCCAGGCCTCGGCTTCAGCTTCATAATCCACATCGCAGTCTACGCGAGGCACAACCAGCTTACCGCCCAGCTTCGCCAGACGCTCGTCGAAATCTTTGCCGGTTTGGCAGAAGAATTCATAGCTTGAATCACCCAGCGACAACACTGCGTATTTCAGCTTATCAACTTTAGGGGCTTTCTTAGTGCCAAGGAACTCATGTAACTCAATGGCATCATCAGGCGGCTCGCCTTCACCATGGGTACTGGCCACAATGGCCAGGTGAGTTTCATTTTTAATCTGGCGCGGTTTGTAATCGGCCATGCTGATTAATTTGCTGGAGTAACCTGCCGCTTCAACCTTTGCCTGTAACGACTGGGCAATGCCCTTTGCGTTACCGGTTTGAGAGCCGAATAAAATGGTTAATACCGGCGCTTCTCCGGCCGCCGCTGGCACGGCTGCAGCCTGCCCTTGCGGTAACGCTTGTCCGGACGCTGCCAGACCCGCCAGGTAACCACTTACCCAGGTTAATTGCTGTGCGCTCAGCCCAGAGATCGACTGGGTGATCGCATTCCATTGCGGTTCACTCAGAATTGCTCCCGGTGCACCGACTGAAGTGTTTTGGTTGTTAGAATTTGCTGACATAACTCATTAGCCTTATTTGCATACTACTAGGCTAATGAGTTTTCTTGATAACTGGAAAGAATTAAAATTACTTTTTTATATCTTAAAATACTAGAAGTGAATTTCAAGACCGGCAAAGACGCCGTCGAAGCCCAGATCGGCGTAGATATCGTCCAGATCTTCAATGTCTACAGTGATGTCGCGATAGCCTACCTGTAAGGTCATATCGATAGCTAAATTCTCGACAAAAGAGTAAGTTAGCGCAGCCTGAATGTCACGAACCTCGTGATCATCAAAGCTCAGATAGCTACCTTCAGCGTAAACACCTAAGCCTGTGAATGGCAGGCCAAACTCCACTCGGCTGTAGGCCATTGGAATAATACCTTTAAACGATGCCTCACCACTTTCGCCGCTATCAACGTCTTCAACATAAAATGTGCCGTCGATATATTTGCCGTTAACACCAATATCAAAGCTAACCAGATCGTTATCGAAGATCTCGTAATACAGAATAAGGTCGGCGCTATCGATGCTCGCGTCGGTTAATAACGACGTGTTGGCTTCGTATACAGTGCCTTCAAATTCGAAGGCCGCATTCAGATTAGTTACACCGTCGGTATCCAGTTGCAGGTAGTTAACTTTTACATTAGGAACCAGCGGTACAAAGTGTTCAAACGCAACGTATACAGATGCATTGGTGGTGCTGTCAAAATCAAAATCAGCCGTGTTAGAGGTTTCTGAGAAACCGCCCGAAGTTGAAGTGTTCCATCCCTGAGCGCCAGCGTAGAGCCCAAGCAGCGTATCTGCGTGAGTGGCAGGGGCAAGACATAACGCCCCAAGAGCGGCGGCAATGACACGTTTTTTCATCGTTTATCCTTGATTGAGTAATTCAGACAACTCAATTATGGCTGCATTTGCACGAGAAATATAGTTCGCCATTACTAACGAGTGATTAGCTAACATACCAAAGCCACTGCCATTAAGAATCATCGGGCTCCAGATAGTCTGTTGAGTTGCTTCTAACTCTTTGATTATCTGTTGTAAACTCACTAACGCGTTCTTGTTTTCCAGAACACTGGCAAAGTCTACTTCAATGGCTTTCAGCAGATGTAAAAGTGCCCAGGTAGACCCTCTGGCTTCATAAAATACATTATCCAGTTGCCACCAGCTGGTACGGGTTTGAATCGAGTTGGGGCGCGGTGTGCTGTTAGACGCCGACTTATCACCGGCCAGATCGGTATTTACCCGCTCGGCCTCAACACTGGCGCTGAGTCGCTGTGACAAACTGCCAAGCTTTTTCTCAACCTGTTTTAAATACTCACGAAGGTTATCGGCACGGGTATAAAACTGGCTGTCGCCAAGCGTGGGATCGGCCAGATCGTCACGATACTGCCCCAGATATTCAATGGCTTCTGAGTACTGTGACTCAGCCGAAGGAAACAGCCAGTTGCGGCTGTCGATGTTGAATTTTGGCTGCGCTTTTACCAGATGCGGATTCTCAACCGACTGCGACTGAGAGCGGCTAAAATCCTTACGCATGGATAACGACATGTCCCGAACCATTTCCAGTACCCCGAATTCCCAGCTGGGCATGTTGTCGAGGAATACGGAAGGCGGCATTACGTCGTTTGATAAGTAGCCGCCCGGTTTATCCATGAGGGTATCGGCAACAGTAATTAATGTGGTTGTAACGGTATAGCCTGGCACCGGTTGCGCATTGGTGCTGCTCATTTGCGCTCTGGCATTAGCTCTAACGTCGAAAGTATCGGGTTCGAAACTCCAGTAAAAACCAACCAGCCAAAGAAGCAGAAACAAAACACCTACGGTAATACTAATGGTTTTTACATTTAAATACTGTTTCATAGTTTTCCTTGTTTGCGATTGGCCTTTCAGGTGAACAACCTGCCATACATTCAAAGTATGGCTCATTATGCTAAGTTGTTCATCTCTGAAAGTAAATCCACGGTAGTTGGTAGAGGCTGGCGAAGGGGGAATCAGGCTGTTGCGTTATTTGACTTCCCTACCAGCATTACAATGGCAACGATTAACAATACCGGCCAGAACACACCCAGTCCGGCAAACACCAGTCCGCCAAGTACCGCAATGGCGGCGATGCCCAGGGCAGCGGCAATGCTCATGGCGACCACAAAGCCAATAACCACTAACAGTACACCAACTCCGGCCATAATTATCCATTCCAGCGTACCACTTACCAGTTCGTCACCCATGACCAGGTGTAAATCAAACCAGTCGGATGCCACACCGCCCAAAACCTTGGTCAGCACGATGGCAATCAGGATGGCAAGAATAAAGTTTTTCATTATGCTCTCCTTGGTAACAGGATCACCGCCGCAACATAAGCAGGCAGAGTAATCATTGGCATGAACACTAAACCTAAAGCGGCACCGGCGCGAACCCAAACCGGATCGATGTCAGCATAGCGGGCTACACCAGCACACACACCTGAAATAACAGCCCGACCTAAATCTCTTGATACACGTTTTTTTTCATAAATAGTTTTCATAACCTTACTCCTGCTTGAATGACCTGGTTGGTTGCGAGGCCCGCACAGTGCGGGCCATCATGCGTTTACGCGACTTTTTTCGCTTTTAACGCAGCCAGTTCCTGCTCGATTGATTCGTCTTTTTCCAGGGCGTCGAACTCAGCCTGTAGTGAGCTTTTTGAAGCGCTGTCGGTTAAATCGTATGCTTCAACCCGTGCTTCCAGTTCATCTACCCGTTGTTCATAGTGATCAAAACGGCCCATCACACTATCTAACTTGTCACTGTGCGTTGCCTGTTTAGCCTGCATTCTTACTGAGGCAGACTGACGACGAACTGCCAGCGCTTTTTGCTTGGCTTTGGCTTCGTTTAACTTCTCGTTTAAACGGCCGGTATCGTCCTGCACTTTCAACAGAGCTTCATCGATTACCTGTAACTGCTCCTGCAGTTCGGCTTGTTTTGCTTCCAGCTCTTTCTTTTCTTTCAGCGCTGCACGAGCCAAATCATCTTTACCTTTACTGACTGCCAGCTCCGCATTTTCCTGCCAGTGAGCGGCGCGTTTTTCCAGGTTATCAATCTGGCGGTTAAGGTGCTTTTGCTCAGCAATATGCTGTGCAGCCAGCGTACGGATCTCCACCAGGGTTTCCTGCATTTCCTGAATAATCAGGCGGATCATTTTTTCAGGATCCTCTGCCTTATCCAGCAGCGCGTTGATGTTAGACTGAATGATGTCGTTGATACGTGTGAACATTCCCATAATTAAATCTCCGATTGGCGAAACGTTTTTAAAAAGTTACTTAACACTTGCTTAGATATAACAATTCGCATGCCAACTTATAAGCCATTGATTAAAAAGGGATAAAATTAATCCGCACGTTTTTCACAGTGAATATCGCGATATCAAAACCACATATTGGCATAATTGACTAACGGCTTAGCCTAATTGACCAAACCCCCTAATCTAACCCCATTTAAGGCGTTTAAATCATCAATTAACCACACCAGTCGGCGTATAAGAGAGCTTCAGAGCAGCGATGTGATGGGTTCATTATGGTAAAACGTGCACAAGGACGCACAGAGACTGGAGGATTCGCAAAGATTAGAAGGGGAAAAGCAGTGCAAAAAAAACAGGTAACGTTTTTACGGTTACCTGTGCCTTCGAATTTGCCTTAGTAAGACATGGGGTCTTATGTTTCTGACCCTTTGTACGTAGCTTTGTATCGCGGATGTCACCAGAGCGCAGAGGCCTATGCTGACTATCGGCAGAAGGACTACGTAACTGGCGAGTAGTGCATGGCTGAACATCATAGCCAGTGCCGCCTGTTACTCGCTATCAGCCTGGTTGTTGTTCTGCTCAGTATTGGCAGCCAGTTCCTGTACAGAGACTTTACCTACCGGCGCATCAGACAGAGATACATGGTAAGTGGCATTGGCAATGTTTTGCTGAACTTCACGGCTAATTTCGGCCTGAGTTACTGATACTGCGCTGGAGATCAGGCTACTCATTAAACGCTCTACTGCTGATTCCTGGGCATTTGCCTGAGCACTTACAGACAGACCTAAAGCAACGACTGAAGTAATGATGATTGATTTGATTTTCATGGTGTTTCCTCTATTTAGTTAAACAAGTGATTTGTTACACACTAGATAGCGAAACCTGTGCCATTCTTTCAAAAAATTTTAA
>NZ_RCUA01000032.1:24949-188547 GCF_003731635.1 Marisediminitalea oceani
ACCTGCCGAAGCGGGATGCGTATAATACGCTTTTGGTTTTCTGCGTCAACACTTTTTTGAAAATTTATTTTCGAAGCATTGTCGCTGTATACCGCTTCACATAAGGCTTTCACGTTATGCCGGGTTGGCCTGTTAGGGCGATCCCTTTCGAAGTGGGGCGCATTTTAGAGATTTATAATTAAAGGTCAATACCCATACCTAACATTTCTTGTAATTTTGTGATCGAACGGATACTTTGTAACCAATGTGACAATTTTGTCAGCTATTGTTGAACTAAATCGTAAAGTGCTGTTCAAAATTTAGCTAAAAAGTCTCTTTACTATTATAAGTAGGGTTTGAACATGAATCGTAGTTGTTGCTTTATCCTTGGTTCGCTGATGTTACTCACTAACCACTGTGCGCTTGCTATTACAGACACAGCTGTTAAAGAAAGTGAAAATAAGGTGCTGCAAGTTTTCATTAAGCGCCAGGTAAACCAGTCGATGTCTGTAGGTCGGGCAGTTGGCTCGATTACCAGTAACTATCCAAATGAAGTTGAAACCATCGTAGCAACTGCACTCGATTTATACCCGGAAAATTACCAGGAGATCATCCATGCAGCAATTTCCTCGCAACCTACGGCTACGTCTAAAATTGTAAAGATTGCTATAGATAAAGAAGTCAGTAGCTGCCCTAATATAGTACAGCTGGCGATACAAGCTGATCCCAGTTACGTGGATTTTGTGGTTGATGCCGCTGCAAATTCGAATCCGGAACAGCTTAAAGACATTGTGCGGGTAGCGGTTCTTACTGAGCCGGATTCTGCCGATACTATAGTACAAACCCTTACTGCTGAGCATCCTAATGAACTGGTTGACATTCTTTCCAGCGCTATTCGTGCCGTACCACTGGTAGGTGAGTATGTAGTGGATGCATTACTGGCAGTATTCCCAGGCGAAGCTGAAGCTGTAGTGACTACGGCAGTTCGTGAATCCGGTGAACAGCGGGAACAGGTGCGTAAGATTATTGAAGCTGCGCATCAGGCCGGAGTAGATGAAGACTCCCTTAAACGGTTTGCTATTAATGGTGGTGCCAGTGAAGAAGAGTACAGTGCTGCGGTAAAGCAGGATAATTAATTATCCTGCTGCGCAACTAACTCATTCCACTCTTTTTGGTCTTTTATTGAGAAGTTTTCCCGACGCAGCGTAAGATTAGGGTTATATGCCGGATCATGGGCAATCACCTCTGCCCAATTGGACTTTAAGTAATCGAGCTCAGCATTGAAACGGGCCATTTTCTTTTTACTTACGTCCAGCCCTCGCGATACCGATTCATGATGATAAAGTTCTGCCTCAGCGCAGTAGAGGTTTCTTACTCCTTGCGCTCTCACCCGCAGGCAGAAGTCCACGTCATTAAACGCGACTGTGAGATCTGTTTCATTTAATCCCCCCACCGCATCAAACAACGACTTTTTCACCAGTAAGCAAGCGGCGGTTACTGCACTGTAATTATGTGAGGCGATTAGCCGGTTCATATAACCGGGATGGTACCGAGGAAAGTACTTATGGGCATGCCCGGCTCCACCGCCATAGCCCAATACTACACCGGCATGCTGAATACGGTCGTCGCCGTACATGAGCTTCGCACCCACACAACCAATATCTTCTCTTAACGCATGACCAACCATATATTCCAGCCAGTCCGGCGTGATCACCTCGATATCGTTATTGATCAACCCGATCACTTCTCCTTTGGCCTGCTGCGCCGCAAAGTTATTGATAGCGGAGTAGTTAAAGGGATGTGGGTATTTTAATACCCTGATCTTCTCGTGTTGACTGAGTTCCTCGAAATAAGCCAGGGATTCAGGCTCATCGGAGTTATTATCCACCAGCAGAATTTCATAGTTCTGGTAGGTGCTCTTGGTCAAAATAGACTCGATACACTCTTTAACCAGTTGTTTGGCATTTTTGGTGGGGATGATGAGCGAGACTAAAGGCCTATTGAATATTGGCCACTGGATAACATTAACGAGTTTGTCGGACACTACCCTGGAACGAGCGTCTATCGTGTTAACAAGCTGAGTAATCTCTTTAAGCTGAGCACGTTTTTTGGCATTGCTATCGGGGCGGTGAATTAACGCGTAAGGAAAATGCTCGACCACCATATCCGGCGATTTAAGCCACCACTCGCTAATGAGGCCAGCTATGGACTTTGCTGTTGTGGTGCTAATTGCTCTTCTCCAATCAGCAGGTAGCACAACGCCTGTTTCGATATACCCGTTGGTTAACTGATAATCCGGATTCCAGTCTGGCAACATTCGTGCATTCTCAAAGGTGTTGCCTGAGTTTTTTTCATCGGTGTCCACATAGAGTAATGCAGTGATGTGCTGACGAGCCAATAACGCTAGTGTTGATGGATGCAGTTCATCACCACACTCTAATAATAGTAAGGGTACATTCTCTGACGTTACAACATCATCCGTAAGGTGGTTAAACGCGGTAATATTTAGCGTTTTAGTATTGGTCTGCCGTTTAAACAACGTGCACTGTACAAGAACGGATTCAATATGTGCCGACTGATGAACTAACGATGCCAGGGTTTTCGATACTCCCAGCGCATCGTTACCAATAATTGCGACTGAAATTTTAGCGTGCAGTACCGGTAAATCAGCCAATATTTGATTGATGTCGCTGGCTTGCTTAGCTAACGACTGATTGTAAAGTGCCTGAAGTTTTTTCTTACTCGGAAACCCATAAAACAGTCCGGATTTTTGCAATGAACGGCTGTAAAAAGAGGTAAGAGCCGGGTTTTTCTTAGCAAAATTACGCAATGGCTTGGGCACAACCCCAACACCAGCCTTAATTGCCATCATCGAATATTTTTTTACAGACATGCGCGAAGAATTCAAAAACCTTGATTAGTAATTATCCGGTTACTGGTAATGCATAGCAACCGGCGGGCAGTATCGCTTAAAAAACAAAAAGGGGCAATCTGCCGCCACAACGAGTACTCGAACAAGATAGCCATCAACCTAGCTAGACGTTGATTAATCGAACATATCAAATGGAAAATCGTCAAAGGGCAGTTCGGACATAGGAATACGCGTGAAATTAAGTGGTTTAAGTCGTGCCTTTAGGTGCTTCTGCAGCCCTTTAACCGTTTTAATTTCCCGGCACTTTGCCATGAGAATCTCAACATCTTGCTCAAGCGCCTGGCGATATTCTCGTAAGCCTTTTTCCCGGGCGGCCTTAGTGCCACCACCAAAGCGCTGCCAAATTATCACACTCAGTCCGTCACCGCGTCGCAACTCGTGATAATCGGCGTTTAACTGTTTAACCTTGTCTTTTAATATTGTTTCTAACTGCACAGTTAAATTGTCGTTTAACTCCAACTGATATTCTGGCAAATACTGCTGTGCTAACAAAAATATAGCCAGCGGATCCTTAACGTCCCTGGCGTGTGAAAGTTGTTGCATCAAATCCATTTTTTCAGCCTTCTTATCCGGGTCGAGTTCCCGGTCAGGATGCAGCTTTTTAGCTAACTGCCGATAGAGTCTGTTGATTTGTTTATCGCTGAACAAAGCAGTAGCTACATCGACATTCGTATTATGGAAGTCTTGATTATGTTGTTGGTACGAATGATCGTGTTGATCTGACTCGTCATGAAAATATGGCGACTCCTGCCCGTGAATATCTTCATCATCACCCACGTAACCTGATTCCATTTTATGTTTGAGCACCGATTCAAAATAGGCCATTGCCTTATGCGGGTCATGGATCAACTCAACCAACTCTTCGTCACTGAGTTCTATCTCTTCTCCAAGCATTAGCGACAACTCAATCCGGTAATGATCGAGTTGCTCCTCAGGTACCTCGCTGGAGTTGGGGTTCTGCTTAATTGAGGTGACTATCGCTTCATTAAAAGCGTCCCTCAAGTCATTGGTATTCACAGGATTAAACGGATTCGACTCAAGTATCGTTAATTCTTCCTGGATCCAATCCAGCAGGGCCTCATGTTGCCTACCCTTTATTGATTTACGCGGCACAAAAGAAACTAGATGGCGGATCCACTGCTCGTTAGCCCGGCAGACCTCCTGTTCAATGGGTTCAACCGATTGCTTGAAGTACGCCATAAACGCTTCAAGCTTAGCCTGATAACGGTCATTTCGTTGCTGTTTTTTGTTAACTTCTACCCACAGTTTATCGACCGTCTCCCGTGCTTGGGCGCTTTGGCTTCCTGAGGAACTCACTGATACAACCGTTAACCCACTATTGCTGTTGATGTGACCTTGCTTAGCCATTACTTATCTCTTTGTAGACCTTCATTCCAATTCGCCAGCATACTGTTAGCAAACCTTTCATTACATTCAGCGATCCTACCATGTTTGTTTTGCTAAACCGATGTTACTAACCACTATTGCAGTAAACGTATGCGCTCTCATCCCCTGTCATAGCCGTGACAAATACAACCAAACTATTGTTACTTACATCCTAGTTGCCGTAACTGCTCGGTTAACAGACTGAATGGAATTCTTTCTTGTTCCAGCCTTAAGCGCGGTTGCCAATGATCTGCTTTTAGCTTTGAATAGAGTGCAGCTTCGGCGGGAATGAGGTTGGGCAGGCTTTCTGGCGTTTGGCGTTTGTTAAGCGCTTCCGCGCCCCAAAAAGGCTTAGTGGCTAACAATGTCGCCTCATCCATCAACAGCGATTGAGTGTTGCTGAAATACCCGCGTATTTGTGAGAGCATGGCAAAACCGTCAGTATCAATATCGCCCCAGTAATATAGTCGGCAGTTGTTTAACCACTGTATCTGTTTGAGCAACTGAATGCTATAGCCTTTGCCAAAGATTACCAGCGCATTTTTCACATTGGGAAACGCCAGACCATTTACCAGGTTTTCCGTTATGAAGACACGGTCGACCATTAACGACAACTGAGCAAAATGGCTAATCGGTAGCGTAATATCCCGCAACCCGCCAAATTCATAATACAGTTGTGTGTCAAGCAGCCGAAAGCGTATCTGTGGCTCATCAAAACGCAAACCAAAGCGCTTTTCAAAACCGTGTTCACCCATCTGCGTATACTGGCTATTAATCGCGTCCGCGGGTAATACCGAATCTAACAGCGTTTTTACGGTTTGCTTGCGGTGTTCTATATACTTACTGTCTACCCCGGCTATGGGGAGCTCGCGCAGATAACACCCGGGGATCGGATTCGCCCTGAAAAAGTGCGCAATCGCAATAAGCTTCTCCCACTCCCCCGCATGATTCAGTAACAGTTTAATCGATATCTGCTGGCCAATGCGCACATGAGGCAAACCAGCTTGCAACAGCTTGGCATCGGCAATGAATTGCTGCCATTCCTGCCATTTCCCACAAAACCGGGCCAAAGCTTCTGGCGACTCAAACACCACAGCAACGGGGACATTCTGACGCCCCATAGTGGCATAACTCACTTGTTGTTTAAGCAGACTCACGCCAGCATAAGGCAGAAGCTCCCGCTCAAAGGCCTGTTGAGCGGTCGTCAGTACGGCAAAATCGTGCAGCAGTTGTTTGTCTGTCGGCCGTTTGAGTGAAACTTGCAAAGGAAATAACATTTCGCCACAGAGCCACTGCTTGTAGAACATCTGATTTTGCCATTGCTTTTGCAGTTTTGCTTTCAGCGCTTTTACTGTCTGCACCTATTAAACCCCTTATTCACGTTCCGGCGCTGGGTTATGTTCTACCTCTTCCACCAGCGCTTTATATTGCCGCTGCGATTTATGTTGTGCGAGCCGCTCACGATATTCTTTTATAGTCATATTCAGCACCATGGAGCGGTTATTGCGCTGATCAACAAAGTGCACTTGTTTTACGTAGTGTTCAATGACATCGAGTTTCTGTAGCGGCGTTACCAGTAACAGTTGAAGTCCGAGTTTTTTAAACAATTCAAGCCCAAAACGTGTACTGTCTTTCGAGCCACGGGCAAAGGCTTCGTCAATCACCACCAGATTAAAACGGCGCTTGGCGTTTGCGCCGGTTTCTTCATCCACCAGGCGATATTGCAGCAGGATGGCCGCCGCCAAAATGGAATACGCCAGCTTCTCTTTCTGCCCGCCGGACTTACCCCCTGAGTCGGAATAACACTCTTTCTCACTGTTATCTTCACGGTATCGCTCAACCACATTAAATAGTTGCCAGAAACGTACATCCACCACTTTCTGAGTCCACTTCGGCTCGTTGCGCATTTGTTCAATCAGCGCTTTGACCTGCTCGAACTTGTGTTCGGAATATAAATTGTCGTCGGTAGAAAACTCCACACAACTCTTCAGGCGCTGTTTGAATTCACGAATATCCAAATCCGATGAGGAAATACTGTCTATTTCAATATAGGTGCCCTGCTGGTAATCCAGTTCCCGTAGCGAACGGTTGATCATACTGACTCGCGCATCTATTTGCTCTTCCTGCTTATCCAGATAGCTACGAAACAGTGCCATCGAACGAATGGTGTCCTGATTAAGCATTTCTTTAAAACGGGTTTCATGGCGGGGTAAGTCTTCATCCTGCAGTGTTTTCAGCATCTGCTGATATTCAGACAGTGACTGCTCACTAACGTCCAGTTCGGTTACATCGTTAGGAAAACGGAAAGCAAAATCTTTCATGGCGGTGAGCATCTGCTTTTCCCGCTTACTGCGTTTCTCCTCAAGATGCTGGATTTTTTCATTCAGTTTGGTGCGTAACACCGAGCATTGGTTCGCCAGCATGTCGATGCGCAATTGCGCCGCACCATGCTTTTCATACAAGGCGGACAGATCCGGGTAACAACGCTGCTTTACCTGTTCGGATACTGCGTTACACTCGGCTGTCTTTTCAGCCAGGATCTTATGATCGTCTTCCAGCTTAGTCTCAAGTTTACCCAGTTGTTGATAGTGCGCACGAAACGCTTCTTCCACCTGGGTTAATTCGGTTTGTGCGTGCTGAAACTGTTGTTGTAACTCCCGCAATACATCGGAGCTTTGTTCCAGTACCCGTATTTCTTGCCTGGCTACTTCCAACTGATTAGCAAACTGTGACCAGTTGATTTGCTCAAAGGTTAAGTTAAAGTCGCTGAGGTTTTTGGCCTGACGACGTAACTCTTCAATATCGCTGCGCTGGCTGGCGCATTGCGCTAACTTGGTTGCCATGGCCCCGGCATCAGTTTGCAGTGCACGTATTTGGGCGGCCAGCAGGTCGAGCTTTGCCTGGTTACTCCAGCCAAGTACAAAGCGGCTTTTGTCATGCAAGCTGTGGCGATCGTCTTTCTCATGACGAAAACGACCTGACTTTACCTGCCCCTGCAGAGTGATGGCTTTTTCACTCCGACGAAAGTCAGTCATTGACTCGCAGCACTGATAGTCAAAACGCTGCTGTAACTCGCGGTGCAACCACTGAAAGTGCTCACTGTCGCGCTTGATTGCTATTTTTGCCAGCAGAGAATCCGGCTGCGGCGATTGCGGAAAGTAATTCTCGGTACTTTTAACACGGTAATACACCAACCGCGTACCCAGATGGGTGTTTTCAACAAAATCACTCACATCAGCGTACAGTGAATCCGGTACCACCAACGACAATGCAAAGTTGTGCATCACCCGCTCAACGGCGCCCTGCCATTGAGTCTGGCTCTGTTTTACCTGCACCAACTCACCAACAAAGGGTAAGCGGCTTTCCTCTACATTAAGATGTTCACACAATCGCTCGCGGATGTTTAGCTGGCGTACCGGGATATTGGATTTGCGATGACGCAGCGCCTCCAACTCTTGCTGCACCGCCTGTTGTTGTTGCTGTAACTGGTGGTTTTGCAACTTGTAATCGTCTTGCCGGCTCTCAATATTTTCGAGTTGCTGTTGATGTTGTTCAAACAAAGAATGCGATTCACGTATATTGCTGACAAAGTTATCTGCTGTTAGCGCTTCGGGCAGCCCGAGCTGCTTCACCAGTGCGAGATAGTTATCACACAAACGCTTACTTTGGTTTCTTGCTTCATCTAAGCCTTTAATTTTATCTTGCAGTTGCTGCAACCGGCCCCCACCGTTTTGATCGATATCGCTTCTGAGCTGACTTACCGTTTGATTAAGGCGATGTTTCTGACTTTGCAACTGCTGTTCATCAATGGCCAGTTTTTCAAGCTCTCCTTGCTGGCGGGCAATCCGCTTTTGATACAGTACAATCGCTTTCTCGGCCATAAAGCTGTCTACGTAATCACGGCAGAACGCAAAGTGTTGTTTTTCCTGCGCCGCCTCTTTCGCCTGACGGCCATGTTTATCAATCGGTTGGAGTAAGGTAATTTTTTCACGAGCCGCGACCACCGCGTCGTGGAGTCGCTTTAATGATTCATAATTGCGCTCCAGTTCCTGAATTTGCCCCTCCACATCGGGCTGCTCAAGCATATTCTGGCGCACAAAATCGGTCACAGAGCCGACTGATTTCATGGAAATCGTTTGATTAAACAACTCCAGCGCCTTGCCATCGGTACCTAACCCCAACCACTTACTGAAGGTTTGTTGATATTGATTAAAACTCTCAACCAGAGTGAGCTCGGGCATTTTTTGCAAGCGTTTACGCAACGCCTTAATTTGCGTGCCAAAGTCGCTGAAGTGGGTGGCAATGTCGAGCGCCTCCGGAACAACAACGAACAAGCGTTTCACTTTGTTTTCGCCAGGTTTGAGCCAGAAGATCTGCGCCAGCGTAATTGTTTGTTGCAGTGCTACGGAGTGAAATTGTGCCAGCAGTACCGAATAGTGATTTCCCTTGCTACGCAAACCTACCGCACGGGCTTTACCCGACTCATCCTGCTGTGACGTATAATAGCCGTAAAAGTACGACTCCAGCGAACGCTCTTTGTTTTCAGCACCCGCAGCCTTATTAAACGCCAGCTTTCTGGGCGGAACCAGCAACGTTGTCAGGCCATCGACCAGCGTTGATTTACCGCTACCGATATTGCCGGTGAGCAGGCAATTGTCGCCACTATTGTCCAGGTGCCAGATCTGCCTATCAAAGGTCCCCCAGTTTAATACCTCAAACCGGGTTAAACGAAAACCCTGCCGCTGCGTTGCTTGTGATACAGGGCGAGGATCGTTATGTATTGGCGCAGCGGCCTCTGTTAACGTGTCACTGCTCATCACTGGCTTCCTCATTGCTATGGATATCGAATAATTCCGTGTACCGGACAATTTGCTCTGCTGTCACAAAGGCTTTGAGGATACGCTGGACTTCAAAATCATTTTTATGATTGGGTAACTGATTCAAAAAGCCCATTTGGGTGATCTTTTTAATCAGCGCATCAAACTCTTTGTGCTGCTTTACTTCGTTACTGGCATCCGGGAAATGGGGGGCGAGCCACTGCCATATTTCCTGACGCTCAACAATAAGACGCGGACTGCTCTCTTCACTATCGTGTTCGGCCAGGCGCTTGCGTAAAAATATCAGCAGCAAGGTTTGCCCAAAGCTCAGTTGACGACGGGTAATGAGCGAGGGGATCTCTGTTTGCTCTTCTTCGGTATCAACCTCACGCTGTTGTAAAAATGCATACCCTTCTGCATCATCGAGTCGCAACGACAAACCGATCTGGTCAAAATAACTGCGGATAAGCGCCTGATCACGCTCCAGCACATCCCACAGGTCGCGATGTTTTGCCCGGTAAACCGGCCCTTTGAGCAGCCGGACCTTCAATGCCGCATGATGCTGCGCAGTCAAGGCTTCTACAGATGCTTGTTCGTTCATGATGACGTATCCCGAATAAACGTAATAGTGGGTACCGACAGAGTGCGGCTAACGCCCGGTTCACTCTGCCAGCTAACATGTTGCGGTTGTTGGGGGTCAATACTGGCAGGCACAACCTCTTCACAGGCCAGTTTAATGTAGCTGAGTACCTCATCAAGGCCGTACTGCAGGGGATAGTCTTCCAGCACACTGGCTAACGTCACCTGCCCCTGATGTTTATCCAGCGAAGTAAAGATCTGCTGCTGTAACTGCAGTTCGTCAATATGACTGACTTCAAACAGATTGCTTAAATCCACATCGGCTTCTTGTGCACCCTCTTTGATGTCAGAATCCACTTGTTCCGGGGTTTTAGGGACAAACAAACCACGGCTGAGGTGAGGATAAATACTGGCCTGGATTCCAGCAATCTCGGCAAAATTCTGCAGCAAATGCAAAGGGGTGTCGGGACTATTCGTTTGATGTGCAACGGCTTCAAAATCGCGGATAAGTTCGAGAATGCGCCGGTTATCCTGCGACTGCTCCTCGATGTAGCGGCGCAGTTGTTCGGTAATTTGCTGTTTGGTGCGATTAACTTTGTCACCGGCCTCCAGCAAATAGCTGTAAAGGTGCTGGAGCAAATCGTCACTACTGACAAACTCATGCCCCAATTGGTGGTGCATTATCTGCTTTAAGTTTTGTCTTAGCGAATCGCGCATTTGCTGTGTCATCAACAATTCAAAAAACGCGATAAACGATTTCCCTTCGTCGGAACTGTTTATTACGTCTTGATCGGCAAATACGATATCCAGCACCCGCCCTTTCTGGCCACCTCCCAAGGTGATCTTCTTGCGGGTGTCCTTATCCAGGAGCCGAAAATTCGCCTCTACCTGCCTGAAATCACCGAGTAATTTACGCGATATATCAGAGACCAGATAGAGCCTTTCCCGCACTTCGGTATCGTCTAGCCCGAGGCTGGAGCCTTGCTTTACTGCCTCGATTTGCTGTTCGATCAACGCTTTTTTCTGCTGCAAGGCTTCTAGTTGCAAAGACTTATCGTCGGTGGTGCCCTGCACCAGCTCCCCAATTAAATCAATAAGGAGTTTCAGGCGCGATTCTGTGCCGAC
This sequence comes from Marisediminitalea oceani, assembly GCF_003731635.1. Taxonomy (GTDB): domain Bacteria; phylum Pseudomonadota; class Gammaproteobacteria; order Enterobacterales; family Alteromonadaceae; genus Alteromonas; species Alteromonas oceani. The sequence continues at coordinate 35,768 of NZ_RCUA01000032.1, forward strand.
AAATTGTCGCCCCTGCAACTCTTCAACCCAGTGCAACGCCTTCTCGACATCAGGCAATAAATCGCATTCTGGTTCATCAGTGTTTTGCGGCAGGTACTTACGCAGATAACCGGGCTTTTGATTGATCCAGTCGTCGATATAGGCGCGGGCTGTTTTCGGGTATTTTTGCTCACCATACACTTCAGCGACATCGTTTAAGTGGTAATCGAGCATTGCGATCAGTTCCTGATACGGTACCGCCCGGCGATTATGGCGAATAAACGCACTGTAAAAAAAACTCGTCATCAATGGAAAGTGTTGGGCGCGCAGCAAACGCAAAGCGACACTTTGATCTTTAAATTGCTCCAAAAACTCTACGCTGAAATCGGCTTTCATTGCTTAACTCCTGGTAGCAACGGACTCACATCCATGTTTTTCAGCACCTCTTTATTCGCCAGCGCCAGTGGGAACTGAATGGGATCGAGCCTGTAATTTGCAGAACAATCCACTCGCCATGCCTGGGTTAAATAGCCCAGCAACGCTTCGCGGGTTTCCACGGTTAAGCTGCCGTTTGTCATGTTGTAATCAAGTTCGATGGCTTGCTTATGCTTAACTCCCGGATGCGGTATTAAGTCCAAAGGGATGACATTATTCCAGGCCGTATCACTGAGCACCGACTCTGTATTCAGCGGCTGCCCGTCCAGTAAATTGATATCTAAAAAACGATTGCTGACAAAATCCCTGAATGCCTGATTGCTTCTGTCGTAGCAGCGTACGTGCCAGCGATAACCGTTATTAATGAGTGAATGGGGCACTAGTTCCCGTTCCGTTATGCCGGAAGACAGCGACACGTAGCGGCAGTGTATGGCTTTTTTATGCATGATGGCCCGTAACAGCGGCGCAATAGTCGATGATGAAGCATGAATAAGACGCACCGCTTCAACGCATACGTCACTGGGTCGCTGCGGCAACTTAAATTTATTTGCGTCTTTGTTTGCCAACCTGAACAGCACTTCTTCCGCGTGATGCGGAAACAACGGTGAAAATTCGGCGGTACGGTAGTAGAGCTTGGTTTGATGCCTTAGCACCAGGTTGTCGGGTGCCAGCGATTTATACAACGTTAAATCACGGGTGGCGGAGGCGATACCCGTTTGAAAATGGCCAACCAGATCCGCTCTGGCCACTTGCCCGAAGAATTCCAAACAAAAATCGATAAACGCGAGCCGTTTTTGCTGAGTGAATGGAATAGTGCTGAAATCTGCCATGTCTTGCCACTGTGTGTATAACTATTGTTCAGCATAACATGAAATCATAATGATGCAATCTTTTTGATTCCACCATTACAAGTGTAACAGGATCTAAGCTTCAAGGCGAGATAGTAGTAACGCGACGATGTCTCTCGCTTCGTGGAGTACTGCGATAATAGTCGGCTTTTTTACGCCTTCATAAAGATAAAAGATATAGTGATGCTGGCATTTTGTGACGAGTAAATCAGGAAACGTATCTGAAAATTTGCGAATGGCTACAGTTTTGCGCCCGATAAGCTCAAAAGTGTCTTTTATGGCTTTTCTATAGATGTTTGTTTGTGCAACGCCCCAGTTCTCAAGGGTATAGCTTACTATCTCGCGAATATCGGCTTCAGCAGCATCCGTAATGTCATACAAAGGCATTGTTTTATTTAGCTTTCGCTATTTCTTCATCAAAAATTTCATCAACGGACTTACTCGAAATTTTACCTGCTTTGGCGGCGGCAACACGCGGCGCCAGATACGCCTCAAGCTTTTGTAAGGCGGCTTGCTCGTCTGCATTAGGTAGTGCCCGTTCAAGCACATAGCTTTTGATACTCTTGCCTTGTAAGGCAGCTGCGGCTTTTAAGTTCTGATGCTGCTCAGGCGTAATTTCTATAGATAATCGCATAAATACCTCCAAAGCATTTGATGATAAATGCTCAATTTTCATCATACTGGGATTTACAACAATTTGTCAATTTTGTACAAATGTTGTTTAACTAACCGACTAATGTCACATTAGAAAAATTGCTTGCAGTACAGGCGAACAAGCAATAAAAAAGGCCGTACTGGACAACCTTAATACAGTTATTCGAATAACGATTGCTCATAGGTTGGACATTAAGGATTAACCGAGACCAAGCCATGCTTCAAGCGCCCGGTTTTCTTATCTCTGGCAGGATGTGCCCGATTGGCACATCCTGATAAATAATTTACTGCCCAATTCCACGTTTGTATAAATTCAGATTAAGCGTCATGGAGTATCGACTCCATTAATAGATAAAACCAGCTTTGCGTATTTTTCGCGACCATGAAGCTCGATATATCGACGCCCATCAGACGTTGAATACTAAACCCAATACGCTGTTTTACCAATAATGCCAGCAAACTGCCATATCAGTCCCTCCATCAAGCCCGTATTCCGAGTATTGAACTTACGTAAACTGCAGTAGGGTTTCCACTCCTTGAAGAGTAATTCTATCTGCCAGCGCTAGCTGTATAATTGTAAGACTGCTTGTACTGCGTATTGCTCTCACGGCAAGTTCGTCGCCCAATAGGTTGGCTCTGATTTACCTGGAGGCCAACTCGCTATCAGGCGATCTGACATGGCGAATCAATGCCATAGAGTTTACTTTTTTGACAATACCGATCTGCTACTACCAATTGCAGAAATTAACCCAAATGGTTTTCTGGATGTAAAAGAAAAGGAATATAACTCAGTTAAACCCGGCTGGTTTCGTACAAATGTTCTTTTGAAGTGGGATAAGGATAAAGTCCGGATACTCCGCTGATCCTTTAGAAAATGGGCTGCACCTGATGCTTTCTCCCTGTTTTATTATCTCACTGTCTTATGGCCTATATCCCCACAGTAAGAGAGAAAGATCGAGTAACAATGAACCATTTTCTTTACGAGCCTGCCTAAAAACACACAATACCGCGCTACAATTACATCACTTAACTGATTTTAGCCCAGCAATATCCGGGGCAAAGCGAGCCAGCTTTGCTTTGATATGCTGTTCGATAACCGTTTTATCCGGACTCGAAGAAGCCGCGAGCAACGGCTGAAAATAGCGGGCAACATCGTTGCAGAGTTGAGCCACTAGCTTCTGTGCCGCCGCTTTGTGCATTCCAAGATTCATTGCCAAACGCACAAAACATTCCATACAATAATGACCAACGGCTTCATACGACGGACTAAACACGGCATTTAACTCACTCGCCAAAACACAAAGCGTTAAATCCTCGTTATAGTAATCCTGATAGGGTGCTACCGACACTACATCATACACCGGCGTAAAATCCCGCATCCTGACAGTCGCATCATCCGGGTGTCGGTACATCGACAAATTTTTACAATGGAGATCGTTGTTGCCTACCAGGTAGGCGAATAACACCTGCCTGACACCGTTGAATATTATCGCCATATTTCGCCCACTGGCTTCATATAATTTTTTCAGCACACCTTCATAAGAAAGGTTGTCACTGCCTTTATTCGATGAGTGGACGTTACACAAACTTGCGGCATCTTCAACAAACAACCGGCGACCATCGTCGCGCAAATCAAACCGACGGGTCACATAACACAGTTCACCGTCTTCAAAAGGCACCAGGGCGTTATCTGCTACATTAAATTTGCAGAGTCTGGCCAATTGCATGATGGCATGTTCGTTTTCCGGCAGATGGGGCAGATGGTCGGGGGCTGGTTTAACAATATACCGGCCATGGCCTTTTACCGGTACCAGGTAATTGCCTTCTAGATCCATGAATAATTTTTTCTGGACACCCGAGATAGATTGACCATCCAAATAGCGCGGCGCGGCACGATTAAATAATGCCTGGTCCCCTTTAACGCTTATCCCCGCTGCGGGCAGGCGGGTTAACGTAAACATCTTCTTCAGAAACGCCGGGGAGTATGGTGCAGCTCCGCCTTTAAGTGATATTTGGCCTAGCTGAGCAGTCATAATCTCACGAATTCCTTTTCCATATTCACCACAGATAGCGCCCCAATCAATACCCGGCCATTATGCAATAGCAAGCCAAATTCATCACGTTTGTCTAACCGGGTATTGGTTGTTTGATACATTTTTATCCACCCTTCACTTAGCAGGTTTTCAAAAAATGAGGGAAACGCATCAAATATAAAAGCGTCGGCTTGCAAAGGAAACTGGTGGCCTATGGGCACACCGCTACCAAGATACTCCAAGACATACTGATAGGTATACCGTACTTTACCATTAGCGGTGAGTTCTGTGAGATAACCCGCCAGCAGGTTATTGGCATAGATGGCCCCCTGGCGATTTATTTCACTCATCGGTTTGAGCCTTTCTGGCTATCACTATTTCCATGCCCATAACATTCAGTACGGCATTTAACGTGTCGATTCTGCAAGACTCAACCGATTTTTTAAGACGGGTCATGGTATTTTTGGACACGCCCGCCAGCATGGCCAGGGTACTCAAATCCATTTGGTGTTGCCGAAGGTAATCGTCAAGGACGTAATTAAACTGGTTGAGGTTCCCCGCTACTTCACTTGAGTTCATGGCCATCTTCAATTGCCTTTCCAGCGTTGATGTAGCGGCGGAAAGGCTTTGCTGGTGAGCAGATAAAGCCTGATGTAACAGCTCGTTATTCTCTGAAGCGCTCATAAACAACCTTAAAAAGTGATTATATAAAGTAAAATACAATATAGTCACCATTCAATGCGAAGTAAAGACAGAAAATCATCATTAATAGTGATTATAAAATTTAACCATTAAAAAATAACAATAAAGAGTGATTAACCACAAAAAAATCACCACGAATAAGGAAAATGTAAATAATAGACCCCTGACATCACAATAAAATAGTAACAGCTTAGTAAAAGTGAACAGTCTCATACGCCAGTAAGGCTCATCCATAGATTTATTTTTAGCTATTCCTTTGTTGCCAAACGCAGTTGTTCATTTACTGTGGTAACTCAACGGCAACGATAAACCGGAAGATAAAAGATGCGGATACTGACAATAGAGGTGTGGAGAAGGTGTATTGGATTAGACTTGCAAATACTTACCGCATTGCCGGCGCTGGTTATACGAAAGCAGGTATATCCCCTGATAACACAAAGGGAGCAACTTGCCCCCTTTCCTTTGCATTAACTATCGAGTTAAACGACAATAATTTAAGCAGTGCCTAACCGCTCCCCCTGATAACTGCCATCTAATACAGCTTGCCACCAGGCGGTATTGTTTAAATACCATTCCACGGTTTTCTTAATGCCGCTCTCAAAGGTTTCCCGGGGTGACCAGCCCAGCTCTTTTTGAATTTTACTGGCATCAATGGCATAGCGCATATCATGGCCAGGACGATCGGCAACGCTGGTAATCAGATCGCGGTAGCTGCCTTCTGCTTTGGGTTTTACGTCATCGAGGATGTCACAGATGGTATGCACCACTTCGATATTTTGTTTTTCGTTATGACCACCAATGTTATAGGTTTCGCCAATTTCGCCCTGTGTGGCTACCACCACCAGCGCCCTGGCATGATCCTCAACAAACAGCCAGTCACGAATCTGATTGCCTTTACCGTAAACTGGCAGCGGTTTACCAGCCAACGCGTTTAAGATCATCAGCGGAATAAGCTTTTCCGGAAAATGGTAAGGACCATAGTTGTTAGAACAGTTAGTCACCACGGTAGGTAATTTAAAGGTTCTTAACCATGCACGCACCAGATGATCAGAAGCAGCTTTCGACGCCGAATAAGGAGAGCTTGGTTCGTAAGACGTTTCCTCGGTGAAAAGAGGTAATTTAGTTCCCGCAGCCACTTCATCCGGATGCGGCAGGTCGCCGTATACTTCATCGGTAGAAATATGGTGGAAACGAAACGCTGACTTTTTATCCTCATCCAATTGCGCATAGTAAGCGCGGGCTTGCTCAAGTAGTACGTAAGTACCTACTACGTTTGTTTGAATGAATTCACCAGGTCCGTCGATAGAGCGGTCGACGTGGCTTTCTGCAGCCAGGTGCATAATGATATCCGGCTGATACGTATCTAGTACACGCTTTACTTCTGCGCCATCACAAATATCTACTTTTTCAAAGTGGTAACGTTCATTTGAGTCAACTTCTTTAAGCGACTCTAAATTCCCGGCATATGTTAGCTTGTCGAGGTTAACGACTTTATGATTGGTATCGTTAATCAAGTGACGCACTACCGCGGAGCCTATAAATCCCGCCCCGCCGGTTACAATAATGGTTTTCGCTGTTGTCATGGTATGTCGTTCTCTGCTGCGCTTACACCAACTCATCCATCATAGCGCTTAACTGTTCGCGCCAGTGGTTAAGTGGTGAAGTAAAAGTTTCTCGCGTTACGGTTTTATCCAGTACGCTGTAATGGGGGCGCTTTGCCGGCGTGGGATAAGCGCTGCTCGGAATGGGTTTAACCGGCACGGCCTGTTCCAGTAAGCCTTTTTCCAGCCCTAATTGCTGAATAGCTATGGCAAAATCATACCAACTGCATACGCCTTCGTCAGACCAGTGATATATGCCTACTGTGCGATGAGAAGCGGCTTCCACACAGGCACGCGCCAGCCCTTTCGCCCAGGTAGGGCTGCCAATTTGATCGTCAATCACGCCTAGCTGAGGTTTCTCCGCCATCAGGCGAAGCATGGTTTTCACAAAGTTATTGCCGTGGCTCGAATACACCCAGGATGTACGCAGAATAGCACTTGCTTCTGGAAGAATCGAAGTCACTTCCGCCTCACCCGCCGCTTTAGTTTTACCATACATGCCCTGCGGCTCAATGGCATCATCTACCGTATAGGGTGAGCCTTTTTCGCCGTTGAATACATAGTCGGTAGATACATGCACAAAAAACACATTATTGCTTTTGCAATATTTCGCCAGGTTGGCTACCGCTGTTTGATTAAGCAGGTAAGCATTTTCTTCATCAGACTCAGCTTTATCCACAGCGGTATAGGCTGAGGCATTGATCACTGCTTCAGGTTTAACCTGATCCAGCTTTGCAGCGATATCTTCACTGGAAGTAATATCCACATCTTCCCTACCAAGGCACACAGCCTCGGGTACCAGTCGAGCAATTTCCCAGGCCAGCTGACCGCTTTTACCGATGACCACGAGTTTAGTCATGATTCTTCCTTAAAACGTTGGCGCATCAACGAAAGCCGTACCGGCTTCATCCTTGCCCGATAAAGACGGCGCTTCGCCATTCACTAACGGCCACTGAATGCCAATGGTTGGGTCGTCGTATTTAACCGATACTTCGGATTCCGGATGGTAGTAATCAGTACATTTATAAACAAATTCTGCTGATTCACTGGTGACGTAAAAACCATGTGCAAAACCGGCCGGGACCCAAAGCTGGCGTTTGTTTTCAGCAGAAAGGTATACCCCAACCCACTTGCCGAAGGTTTCAGAATCCTTACGCATATCCACGGCCACGTCGAACACTTCGCCAGACACCACACGGACCAGCTTACCCTGGGTTTGCTCTAGTTGATAATGCAAGCCACGCAAAATGCCTTGTTTAGATTTAGAGTGGTTATCCTGTACGAATTCCACGTCTGCACATTCGGCTTTAAACCAATCTGTACGGAAGGTTTCCATAAAAAAACCACGCTCATCACCAAACACGCGTGGTTCAATAATTTTGACATCGGGGATGTCTGTTTTAACTACTTGCATTATTAATTCTTTTCCTATCTTGATTCTGTCATATCGACAGGGGGCATCTGTTCATTCGGGACTTCCTGACTATTCTGCGTCTTCACAGAAAGTGCACATTATCCTGTCATTCCGGTAAAGGGCGAAACACTTATCCAAGATCTCCCGACTTTACACCGTCATCCCGGAAAGGGCGTAGCACTTATCCGGGATCTCCCAATCAATGCGCCTATGCAAACTAACCAAACTGTTATGGATATCCCGGCTCAAGGCCGGGATGACAATAAAATCGGCCGAGATGAAATGCTAAGCATTTCACTTAACCCGATCACCAATCACTTTTAACAGATAACTACCATAACCACTTTTCACCAGTGGCGCCGCCAGTTTTTCTAACTGTTCAGCATCGATATACCCCATACGGTAGGCCACTTCTTCAGGGCAACAAATTTTAAGGCCCTGACGCTTCTCAATCGCTGCAACGAAGTTTGCTGCATCAAGCAGGCTATCAAGTGTACCTGTATCTAACCAGGCAGACCCCCGCCCCATCAACTCAACTTTCAGTGAGCCATCCTGCAGATACATATTATTGAGATCGGTGATTTCCAGCTCACCTCGTGGTGAAGGCTTAACTTCTTTAGCAAAATGGACAACCCGATTGTCGTAATAGTACAGACCAGTTACTGCATAATTCGATTTAGCAACAGTGGGCTTTTCTTCGATTGAAAGTGCATTCCAGTCATCATCAAAATCAACAACGCCGTATCGTTCCGGGTCATGTACATGATATCCAAACACTGTTGCACCTGAAGTCTGACCATAGGCATTTTTCAGCGACTGACGTAAATCATGGCCGTAGTAAATATTATCACCCAATACCAGTGAGCAACTGTTGTTACCGATAAAGTCTTCGCCAATCAGAAATGCTTGCGCAAGGCCGTCAGGCGATGGCTGAACAGCATACTGAAGGTTTAATCCCCATGAACTACCGTCTCCCAGTAACTCAATAAATCGTGATTGTTCTTCCGGCGTAGTGATGATGAGAATATCACGTATGCCCGACATCATTAACGTAGATAGTGGATAGTAAATCATTGGTTTGTCGTAAACAGGCATTAATTGCTTGCTGACTACCTTAGTAAGAGGGTGAAGACGGGAACCTGAACCACCCGCTAGTATTATTCCTTTTCTCATATCATCTCTTAAGCTTTATTTCAGAATTTAAATAGGGTATGGCAATGATACGCCACAAAACAATCAATAAATAACGATGTTGAAAATCATAGGCCGAAGCCTTTGTAAAATTAGGTATAATTGATAGAAAAATTCCAAGTTTATTAATTTAATTTTGGCACTAACCTAAAAATCTCACTTATAAAATGGCTAGCTACTTCGGAACTTGCTTATGTTATCTACGAACCACCCATAAGTTTGATATAAACCTTCTTCAAGGCTTAAAGTCGATTCCCATCCTAAGTATTTCAATCGTGATACGTCCATCAACTTACGTGGGGTTCCGTCGGGCTTCGTAGTATCCCAGACAATCTTACCTTTGAATCCGGTGACGTTGGCTACCGTTTCAACCAGTTCCTTGATGGTACAATCAACACCCGTACCAACGTTGATATGGCTAAACATCGGCTCGGTGTATTCATCGTAAGTGGCTTCATCCAGTTCCATTACGTGCACACTTGCAGCAGCCATGTCATAGACGTGCAGGAATTCTCGCATGGGTTTACCACTGCCCCAAGCTACCACTTCAGCATCATGGCGCTGCGCCGCTTCATGAAAACGGCGTAACAACGCAGGAATAACATGCGAGTTGTCCGGGTGGAAGTTATCATTCGGGCCATACAGGTTAGTAGGCATTACCGATCTGTAATCCCGGCCATACTGGCGATTATAGCTTTCGCACAGTTTAATACCGGCAATCTTAGCAATGGCGTAAGGTTCGTTAGTTTCTTCCAGTGTACCTGTAAGCAACGCTTTTTCGGTCATAGGCTGTTCAGCCAACTTAGGATAGATACAACTGGAGCCTAAGAACAATAGCTTTTGTACATCGTTAACGTGTGCTGCGTGAATAATGTTTGCTTCTATCATCAGATTTTCATAAATGAACTCTGCAGGATAGGTATTGTTAGCATGAATTCCGCCCACTTTAGCGGCAGCCAAATAAACTTCATCAATGTCATTGTCAGCAAAAAACTGAGACACCGCTGCCTGGCTGGTTAAATCTAGCTCATTTCGTGTGCGGGTTACAATATGCACACCGCCACGTTTCTCTAAGTTTCTGACTATCGCTGCGCCAACCATTCCGCGGTGACCAGCTACAAATACGGTTTTCATAATTTCTCCAAAACAACAAAGGCCCCAACAGAGGCCTATGTGTTAATTATACTGTAACCGCTATTATTCCTTCGCTACTGCGACAGAATAGCCGTGCTTCTTTAGTAGAGCGTGTTGTTTGGCTTTTTGTAAATCGCCTTCCACCATTTCGGCACACATCTCTTCAACAGTTATTTCTGGTACCCAGCCTAGCTTTTCTTTGGCCTTGGCTGGGTCACCGAGCAGGGTTTCTACTTCTGCAGGGCGGAAGTAACGCGGGTCCACTTTAACAATCACATCACCCACTCTAACGCCTGGTGCATTCTCGCCTTCAACTGCGGTTACTATAGCAATTTCATCCACGCCTTCACCACTGAACTCAACAGTAATACCCGCTTCTTTACAGCTCATGCGCACAAATTCACGTACGGAAATTTGTTTGCCGGTAGCGATAACAAAATCTTCGGCATGGTCTTGTTGCAGCATCATCCACTGCATACGCACATAGTCTTTAGCATGGCCCCAGTCACGCAGCGCATCCATGTTGCCAAGATACAAACACTTCTCAAGCCCTTGGGCGATATTGGCAATACCACGGGTGATTTTACGGGTTACGAAAGTTTCTCCACGGCGTGGTGATTCGTGGTTAAACAGAATACCGTTACACGCATACATACCGTAAGACTCACGGTAGTTTACCGTAATCCAATAGGCATACATTTTAGCTACGGCATAAGGCGAACGTGGGTAGAAAGGCGTGGTTTCTTTCTGCGGGATTTCCTGCACTAAACCATAGAGTTCAGAAGTGGATGCCTGATAAAAACGGGTTTTCTTTTCCAAACCTAAAAAGCGAATCGCTTCCAGTAAACGCAGAGTACCAATTGCATCAACATCTGCCGTGTATTCTGGGGCTTCAAAGGATACTGCAACGTGAGATTGAGCACCTAAGTTATATACTTCATCCGGCTGCACTTCCTGTAGGATACGCGTAAGGTTAGACGTATCGGTTAAGTCGCCATAATGCAGATGGAATTTTGGGTTTTCGTTGTGCGGATCTTCATAGATGTGATCAACACGCTCTGTATTGAATAATGACGCACGACGCTTTATTCCGTGTACTTCGTATCCTTTCTCTAACAAAAACTCGGCTAAATAAGAGCCGTCCTGGCCGGTCACACCGGTAATAAGTGCTTTTCTCATTACTAATTACTTGTCCGTTTTACAAAATTAATGATCTAAGGTAATTTTCTGAGACAACCGCATCGCAGATTCGATCGCAGCATCCATGTTAAAATATTCCCACTCAGCAAATCTACCTAATAAGTAAATGTTTGCTTTGGCTAACTCATATTTTATTTTAGATATCTTGTCTCTAGTAAATTGGTCTTGAATTACATAGGAATATATTTCATTGTTGCTGGCGATTGGAACCAAATTACCAGGTAAATTTTCAAGCTCACTCACCATTTCATCGAAAGTTAATTCACCTGAAAATTCTACAGTGCAGCTCATTCTCTTGGAGCTACCATTATTTGACTTAGAAAACCCTCCTGTGTATATAATTCTGTGAGCTTTCACATTGTCCTCTGGAAGATATAACCAGGAAATATCGGTAAAGTCACATTCACAAAGAAGGTTGCTGGTTCCATGAAAATTAAGGTTGCTGACAGACGCCAAACTATTTACTATATCTTCGTCGTCAGAAAAAAAGATATTTTGAAGGTCAGTAACCCTACCGGTATAAATTAATTTATCGACTGACTCCCCGTTGACCATTAGCGCTCCATCATAGAATTCAATTTTGTCAACAAGAACATTATATTTCACATTAAGATTTTCAGCCAATGTATCGGCTATAAATTGAGAGCCTCCTACCTTTGGATAATAAAAAGTAGAATGCACCATCTCAGCCTCCTCCTCTCTGAATATATTATCTAAGATAATAGAACCGAGATTTGGCATTGGTAACTTCCCTTCTAACCAATCAAGGGAAACCTTTTCTAAATCACACTGCCATATTTTTTGATTGTAAGGAAAAAAATAAATTTCACAAAGAGTTTGACCGAATGTATTGAGTAAATATTCTTTAAAGTTAATACAATTGGAATCGCCCCTTTTGTCACGCAACAACTCTTCGAAAATTTGCCGAACCACTCCTTTTGAAAGTTGGTACAAATTATTTTCTATTGGATATCCGATGAGCTTACCCATTAACAATATTTTGGCATTTCTCTTTACTTTTACAAAATCAGAATCCTTATCAAAAAAGGACCAAAACCAATCCAAAACATCATTATTTCTAGAATTAAAAACATGGCCACCGACCTTATGATATAGAAATCCAGACTCTATATCACATGCAATTAAGCCCCCTACTTTAGAATTCTTCTCAAGAACTTGAACTTCAGCCCCTTTCGATGAGAGCATATTAGCAATAGCCAAACCACTGACACCAGACCCTACAACTTTAATTTTCAAAATCAGACCTATAATTTTTTAAATATCTACTTATCCAATAAAATTTTAACTAATGGTTCTACAAGTATTCTCCAATCAAAATCGTATTCTCCATACATAGCAGCGTCACCTGTTATACTAGATTCGTTAATGAAATGGACACTATCTGCCCCATCTGAAACATCATTCCAAAATTTCTTTTGATTTAAATGTGCTATATTGCTGTGAGCAACTCCAGATTTAGATACTAACCAGGAATTTAATACCAAGCCAGAACCTATTACACTTACATATGAGCCCACATGAGCCGCCCACACTAAACTTTCTTCAAAAGGAATGTTAATTCCATCAAATACTGGTATTGAATGTTTTTGTAAAGTTAAGCGAATTTCGTCAGCTACGCATTTTACATCTCCAAACCCATCAACGAATATTGCGAAATTTGAGATACGTTCAGACATGTCAATTGCGAGTTCGATTAATCCGGAAGCTTGACTGATCCAAGTTTTATTGTGACTCCTTAGATTCACCCAAAGTACTGTATGATTTGAGCAAGCGGATATAATGGAACTATATTTATTAGTACCAGCTGACTCTACTTTTGACTCTACTTTTTGTTTGCATAGCGAATATATTCTATCTTTTAAATATTGAGAGATATGAAGCCCAACTGGACGAATCCATGCCCTCTTCTCATCATACAATTCCGAATCATAATTAAACAAATCTTTCGGACTTTCTAACTCTATATATTTACGTATTTTCAAGTCAGGAAATAATTCCTTAACAGATAGCCAACGATTTGAACAAGTTACAACATCAAACTCTATTGTTGCTCCGGACATATTATTTATTCTTTCCACGCCGGCCATTTCTTGCCAAAAATAATGCCCTAAATTTTCTTTTAAACCTATCAATAATGTTCTTACTTCTACATCAGTGCTATTACCGCACGACTCTTCAATAAACTCAACTTCCCTAGAATATTTCTTGTAGATATTGCTCGACTTCACTCTTAATACACTATTCCACATCATATCAACCATTTCGGGTTGCTGTTCAGGAGCATCGAGAACAAAAACTGCTGCCAAATCGGGTATAAAGATTGCGGCTCTTCTACCATGCCAGCGTCCAACTAGTAGAAAGAATTCATGAACATCTTTAAAAATATATGCTACATGGTACGCATCACAAGGTACATTTAGGAATGACTTCAATACATTACCACTAAATGGACTGAAAACAGAGAATTTGCCGTTCAAACAAAGATTTTTTTGGTATTCTGGAATCCTTAGATTGCTATTTTTAAGTACCGAACTAACGCTTCCTTCGTCTGGTACTATATCTTCCGGAAAAAATTTATTTGGTGAAATTACAGACCACAGTGCCTTTTCCGTACTCTCAGAATCTGAAGATAATTTGACAACATAATCCCAATTAAGTCCATTTTCCTCACAAAACCTTTTTGATCTTTCAACTTCAGACTTAAAATAAAAAATTTTCAGCACAATCTTTCTCTTACAATAAAATAAGAATGTATTAAGATGAACATATTAAATGGAATAAGAATTCGGCTGGACATTCAACTCTATATTATATATGGATCATCATTCAAATCACTCAGAACAAACAGCTCAAAAACTATAAATCAACCTTAAATGATAAGTCATTTACCTTATAGAATTGTTGGAATCGCTTAAAGTTATTTTCTGCCCTTCTCAAATATTTTGCAAAATCAAGAGTGCTTATTATTTCCTCTATCTGAAATAATGAATTTAATTCAAAGTCCATTATATTTATACTTGGTACACACATAGATTCCGCTAACTCTTCAGTCCGCTTGTCGTGTGTAATCAACAACGGTGGCGTTCCAGCGAGTGTAGCGGCAATTGCCCCGTGAATTCTTGTGCCTACATAAACATCATCCTTTGCAACATCGACCAACCAACTATTTAAGTTTGTATGATACTTACCTTTTTCCATCAATGCTCTTTCAAAAAAAGAAAAGTTGCTAAAACCATAATAAGACATGGCTAGTTGATGTTCATTCTCAGATAAGTCCTCCCTCGACAATAATTTTATTTCATATGCTTCAGATTGATAATATATGGAAGATGCTTCGCGAATCGCGAATCTGTACAGCATTTGCTGCTTATCTTTTAGATTGCCCTTATGCAGATGATATCTGGTGGGACCTACCCCTATTCTAATTCTCTGATTACTCGCCTGAGGACGAAGTTTAGGTAATTTGCCGAATGAGAATAATGAAGGGCAACCTAACACTTCTACATTTTTTACTCCCAACTTGTTTATAACTTCAGCAGTAAATTCTCCTCTAACCGCTAATGCTGAGGAACGTTCAGCAATAACTTCTAATAATCTTTTTGTTCCCTCAGGGACTTGAGACACTTCCTCTAAACTCTCAAGCTGGGCTCCTAAACCTACTGCAACACAAGGAAGTTTACTTTGTTCAATTTCTTCAGCCAACCACCCCCAGTCCTGTTTAAGATTTATCCAGTTAGCGGCAGGTACAAGTAGTTTAGAGATATTGTTGTCAATTGCTTTATCTAAATTTCTAAATCCCACATTTTCACTTTTATCGATTTGCCTATGTGCAGCATAAGTGAAAAGCATATTACCAAAGTTATTTCCACTAAGTTCAAGTGCAGTACTTCCTTGACTTACAGAAAGTTTATCGAGTCCAATACCAACAATACCTACGTTTGACATTACAATACTTGCCTTTTTAAATTTTCAATATATTTTTTTTGCATAGAGACATTTGATGAGTCTCCGAGTATATCTGTAACCAAGACTTGAATACTCTCGATCTCTTTAATTTGACCGGCTAGATTTGAGTGTGTAACACTCTTATTGTGTCTTCTATGCACGTTCAAGCTGTCCTTAATCAATTTTATAGTACAATCTGAAGATAGCAAATGCACATAAATGAACCAATCCCCAGCGACTTTAAATTCCAATAAAGAGTCTAAGTGCTGGAGTATACAATCTGAAAACTCTTTTCTTCTAAAAGTCATAGCACTTACATTCATAAATTGATTGTTAACTGACAAACAACTTTTTATTACCTCTTTACCAGACAGTAGCTCCCCCCTATCCATATCTCGTAGCATTGCCGGAGTGTAATAATACCTGTAGTTATCTGCTAAATGAGCCCCAGTTTCATCAATTTGGATCGAGTCTGTATATGTTGCGACCACATCTATTTCAAAATCCATAGAACGAGCCAAGAAATTAGCCGACGCAGAGTCATCCGCCTCTGCAATCCAGACATATTCTCCAGTTGCAATTTTAACTCCTTTCGCCCACTGTTTGAAGACAGAACCAGAGTTTGACCGATTTATAATAAGTTCAATATCTCTTTTATGGATATCTGTAAGATGCTTAATTACTTCAACACTATTATCAGGAGACTTATCATCTAGAACAATTATTTCAAATATTGGGTAGGACTGATTAAAAATTGATAATAGCCGTTCTTCCAGATAATTCTCATAATTATAATTAGGAACTACTACTGATACTCTTTTTAAATTTTTTATCAGCAACTCTAGCAAAGAGAATACGTAGTTATTCCAATCATATTTTTGCAAAGCAAAATCCCGACGTTTATTTGCCTTCATATTGCAGTCACTTTCAACCTGATTAATTATTGCTAGTGAAAACGCCTCAATGTCGCCAACGCGAACTAGCTCCCCATTAACTGGCAGTGAAATAGGTTCTTCGAACCCACCTGAATTTTCAAAAGCAACAACAGGCGTACCTAAAACTAACGACTCGAGAACCACTGATGGAAATGGATCTTCTCTAGATGTTAAGGCAAAACAATCAGCGCCTTGCACGTATAATGCAATTTCCTTAGTAAAAGGCACGATATGAATATGTTCTTTTAGTTCTGGCTCAATACTGTCGAGAAGCCAAATGGCAAGATCCTGCTTTACATTACCCACCCAAACAAAATGAAATAAAGGATCTTGTTTTACCAGCTTTCTGGCTATGGAAATAAATAAATCGAAACCTTTACGTAGATCCGCAAATCCGGTATTAACCACTATTTTTGCGTCTGATGAAAGCGACAAACGTTCTCGAAGTTTCGCCTTGGCGTTCTCGTCAAAGGTAAGTTGCTGGTATATACCCTGAGGAATAATATGGAGCTTATCCTCATTTGCATCTTCTACAACTCTATTGAATGAGCGTTTTACAAAATCAGCGGCAAAGACTACCGCTTTAGAGTAATCAGAGACACCTTGGGCATTGTCTTCAAGTTTGTATTCTTTAATCAGGTTAGAAAGCTCATGTACTAACTGAATACTTTCTATATTGTTTTCATGCAATATTTTGGCGCAGTGTCCTGAAACCAATGTGTTACAAATGGCGTACTGATAAGCTTTAGATTTGTTCAAATCTTCGATTAACGCTCTGAAATGCCCCTCGGTACCGTCGAGCACGTGCGTCGTCCCTACCTTTTTGTATTCCTCAACCAGAGGTCCGCCCTCAAGCAGAACGCAGACAACATCTATTCCGAAGGTTTGTTTAAGCGTTTTAAAGATATTTAACGTGAGTAGTTGAGCGCCGTGCTTATAAGCATCGTGACCTATCAGAATGAGCTTTGTTTTATCTTCAAAGCTATCAATTGCGTGAACGGCTCTGTAGGTGGCGTTTAAGTAAGCATGGCCATTGTACACATCCGGCTCTAAATGCGCGCCTTCCGCCCACTCATTCCACGCATTAATCATCACAAAACTTTCTTTATTTTCGATTGGATAAGTGCGTGCGTACTGAGCAATCGCTTTTAACCATTTTTCATATTTTTGTGGTGTAGAACCAACATATCCCATTCCTCTACCAGGCTTACGCGCTTCGTTATCCCAAGACGGTGTTACGCCCCGTATCAGCGGAAATGGATGTTCTTTTTCAGATAAGCTTGAACTCACCAATGCGTCGTATGACGGATAATGACCGGTAAATGTCGGGTCAATTAAGCCCTCTGCTCTGGACGCATCGGGTAGCCCTGAAGCAATTTTATGCGGCGGAAATTCTATAGCACCATCGAGATCGAACAAGCGGGGATCGGTATCATCAAAAGCCTGAGCCATATAAAACAAAGGCATTTCATTTAGTTGTTCTTCACAAATTCTACGCCATTTTTTAATGGTTTCTTTAACATTAGGAATAATACCCGGTCGATAAATGATGAATAGTGGGCGGCCATCAACGCGGATGTAACGTTCATCTTTAAAGTGGCGGCCTAAATCTTCAATAAACGGGATATCGTCTTCTTCGTAATAATCTTGAGCTATTAACACATCATTGTCGAAACCATCCCATGTTCTTGTCCAATTCTCGTTTGCCCACATTAAACAAAACGAGATATTAATGTCTTTATTTTCTAAAAACATATCAATTGGCTTTTCCATTAGCCTCTTACCATTAAACCAATAATGGTAGAAACAAAAACCGTGTATGCCTGCTGCTTTGGCTAATTCAGCCTGCTCTTTGAAAACCTCTTTTACACGCAGGTCATAAAAACCAAGGTCACTGGGGATATGAGGTTGATAGTGCCCGTGAAAACGAGGCTTTCCCCGAACTACATTTCGCCACTCGGTAAAACCTTTACCCCACCATTCATCATTCTCTTTAAAAGGGTGGAATTGCGGTAAATAAAACGCTAACGGCTTTACTTGGGGATTTGTATCACTTTCTCCTGTGAACTGCTTAGTTTCAAACAGTGGGCCGGGCGCACTGTAGTCGGCAGTAGGGGCTGTTGAAACGCTATGCTCTGCCGTGGCTACGTTTCCTACTTCTTCAATTTGAGTTTTTGCATCGAGATATTCTTTTCCATAATGCGTTATAAAATGCAGAAAAGGATTAGTGATTTTCTTATCGACCTTGAAAAGCTCGCAATACTCGCCCATTTCTATATCGGCCTTTGGTCTTCGGCTTTCAAAAACACCGGTATAGATGAAGTGATAAAACGGAGATAAGCCTGCCACGTCGATATCATTATATGTAGAGATATAAAAAGACACATCAAAATGGGGATTGATATTAAGGCTTAGACGCTTTTCGTTTTCGTAGAAAAAGGCAATCGCTAACTGCCCTTCCGCCATAGCCTGAAGATTCTCCAGGCACATTGGATCTACAAATGGTGATGTTATTCGAAGTTCGGCGGCACCATACAAAATGTAATGTAATAACGGATTTAAATCTGACTCAGCAAGATCTGAATACTGTTGAAGATACCATTTTGTATCAAACAAATAGGACGGAGAAGCTCCATCGCTAGCTCCAACACTCAAAAAGTGCTGTATAGCATCTTGTTGTTTTATGTCGGGGTATTGTTGAGCGTAAAAGTCAAAATCAAAAAGCCCACTTAGTTCGATTATATCTATTTTTTCTTGTAACTGATCAGAGTCCATTTATATACCCAAATATTTCTTAAATTACACTAACATTAAAAGCCGATTGTCATACACGCGATTAAATTCAACATATGCACCCAGCGATACAATTCTTTTGTGAATTTGTTTTACTCGCTTTGCTGTAAGCAAGCTTTCACTACGATTTGGACGAGATGAATAATAGTCCCATTAACCTTAACATCAAGTCTAACATTTTCCTGTATTGGTCCGATCTTAAAACCTAACACTTTTCCGTTAGAAACAATGACGGGCTTAGTTTTTGACAAGTATTCTTTTACGTCCGGTCGTTCGTGGAATCCACTAACGGCTTGTTCAATATTTCCGTTATTAATAACGATAGCTTCAATAGTGTCGACGGTGGCTAACCAGGCATTGAGATATGGAGAGGTAGCCTCAAGCACACCCGTCCGGGGCAGATCCAAACAGTATTCAAACGTCTTTCCAGTATTTGCTAAATTTGTAACATTAATCTGAAAGTCTGTTTTCTTTATTCTTGACTTAATTAGCTTAGCTGGAACACCACCAATAATCGAAAAGTCCGGAAATGACTTCGTTACAACTGCGCCGGCTGCTACCACACAGTGAGCGCCTATTTTTACACCGTCTACTATCGACCCCCCCGCTCCAATCCATGTACCTTCGCCAATTTCTATTCCTTTAGAAGTAATAGGTTGATCTTTTATGTATTTATCAACCCGATCAAATCCATGATTAAAACCAAATATTTGAACAGAACTGGCAATTCTAACCGCAGTGCCAATTTTCACGTTGCCAATAATATTAGTTAATGGATTAACAGAAACATCGTTACCCATTGTGATGTTGCCACGTAAAGTTACCTGAGATGCTATGCGAACATTTCTCCCTAGGCGTGCACTGTCTGTAAAAAAATTGCAGTCTGGAGCGATGTAACAGTTAGGCCCGAAAGAAGCATTAGCATTGCGAGCAAGCACCTCTTTAATAACTTTCTGTTGTGGCAGTTCGGCCACGTTCGCTTCCCATGTAGCTACCGACAGTTTTTTGGCTTTCCATTCTTCATCTGTAAGGTTGTGCAATGCCTACTCCCTCATTTTTCTCATCAGCTTGCTCAGCCACAATCTCTTTTGTTCTGGTAGTGTATCAGTTCCTAAAAGTTGTCGAAGTAGCTCTAAATACTGCACATCTAAATCCGAAAGCTCTTTACTACCAATATGGGTTACAAGCTCACTTAATAGTGCTTTGTCGGCTTCAAGCAAGTACTTGCCAACCTTGGTAAGATGGTCAGGATAAAGCTCCTGATGTATATAGCTAGCTCTGTTTTTTGCCTTTACATAATTGATAAGATTTTCATAGTTCTCGATAGGAGCCAAGGCCTGTAATGCCATTATTTTTTCAAGGCTTTGCTCCTTATAACACTGATATGTATTAGCCGGGAGCAAGCTGTAAGCTTGGGAATTACTCTTAAACCCCTGTAAGCATTGGTCGATTCTACGATCCAGGTCGCCGAGGTCAAACTTATTAACCCACCGCTTGAATTCGAGACATTCAAAACTGTAAGACGAGTTAATTTTTTCGCTCTGGGGGGTATAGCCTGTTGGCGGCTCTAAGTCGAGACAAGTTAATAAGTCAGTAATGATATCGGTACGGAAAACCGTTGAATCACCGTAGGCACGAAGATTAAAAGTGCATTCTGAATAAATGGAAATAGAGTCAATCAATTCGTCCAGGTAACTTTTGGGTAACTGGCTGCGATGTGGCAAGGGCAAAACCTGTCCGTTACGTTTTACTGACTGATTATACAAAGATTCAATAAGCTCAAAATCAGCACGAACATAGGCAATAAATTGAATGTTGTACTGTTCTCTATATTTTAAAAATTCTGGTATCTGGTAAAAGAAAAACTCAGAACTAAGTAAGAGGTTATTGCAACCAGTTTCATTGAACTCAGTTAACAGCTGTTGAAATTTAGCATGATTAAATTGCGTTCTCGTTGTTTGTGATAAACGCTCTAGAAACAAAGCTCTGTGGCCAGAGCTTACACTATTAGAATCAAGTTCATGTTGAGGGTAATATACACCTTGACTCCTCAACCATGAAGCATGTGTACTTAACCAAAACTGGATTACTGACGTGCCGGTCTTTGGTGGCCCAACGTGAATATATAATTTCTTATTCATTGGAATATTAACGAACTATTGATTGGTAAGAGCTGCATAGTTAAAGGTCTGTAGATGCTTACGCATATCAAACTCAAAAAACTTACCATCAAAATCTACAAAAGCACAAAGCTCACCTGGTAGTTCTTTCTTGTTGGCAGGGATAGCGGACAGATTACACGCTGCAACAAACCCGAGAGGCTCCCCCTTGACATTCAACATTTCATTCACATCATCTCTTACCTGCCGAGAAACAATCTCAAACCGTATCCTGGTTTTACTGTCTAACTTTAAGTAAATGTGGCTTACCGGTTTTGCGTGGCGGATTATTCCCCAGCCTGAAATGATAAGCTTATCTTGCTCAGTCTTGATATTGTCTATTGACCCATTAAACGTTTTCACTTGTTTTTTAAAGCCATCGCCTGCGTCACTAAACCCAAGCTTAGATGCTGTAACCGATACATCCTCTGCATAAGGCCAATTTTGGCCTAATTCTTTAAATTTGGTAATCAAAGAGGCGGAGTATATATGGTTTAAACAAATTTGATTTGCGATAAAACGCTCTTCGTCTTCAGTAAAATAGCGAACTAAATGAAAACCTTTTCCCCGATAAGTTCTGAGAGTTTCAATGTTTAAATCAGGAACACGTCCTCGTAGTTTCTCTTCGGCATGTAGGCGTGCTATTCGGTAGGGTTTATTATGAAAATGGATATGTACCAAACCAGTCCTTTTTTCCCGATCACTCTGAATCACCTTACCCCAGTGAAACCCTTGATCTAAAGACTTAATAGTGCCGCGGCGAAAGAAACATTTACGATAAGGCTGCTTATTAAACCAGTAAGGACTCACGGAAGAATTATAAAACTGGCTATCGATTAAAAGTGAACCCTCGGTTTCTGCATGCTTTTGCAACTCCAATTGCAAAGCGCCTTTATCACAGCTAATGACCCCCTCATTATCCAATGTTGCAAGAAATTCATCACAATCTAACAACATGTAATAATCGAATTCAGAAGTCTTATCTAGTTTTTTGATGAACTCACAAAAGATATCACCGCGATTTTCATAATCCTGTTTGCTGCTGTATTGCTGTATAATGTTACAACCAGATGCACCTGCCCATGACAATTGCTCTTTTGTATTAGTACTTTCGCTACCATTATCAAAAATGAATAGATTTTCATGCCCTACGAGGTAACTATGATAAGCAATCCACTTGCTTAGCAGTTCTTCCTCATTTTTTTGCATCATTAATATTGCTATTTTCATATAAGCTTTGTCTAAAGTTATTCACCAAAAAATGGATAACGCCCTAAATTACTAATTTGTGGACCCCACTTAAGAGTTTCATTCTCGGTGGGAACATCCAACAATCCCATTTTGTTAAAACCGGCTAGTTTCCATTTATCGATTGGATTCAATATGTGAATATTCTGTAACCCAAAATCACCGCAGATTTGTGCATCTGATCGCACATTATCACCCACATGAATATAATTTTTGGAGGTTTCAGCAAGAAGTCCTTTTATGTGTGACCACATCGTCCCGGCGTCTTTTCGCTTGCCTAAATCTGAGCTAACAAATAATCGATAAGGCACTGCAATGCCAATTTTACGCAACATGATTTCGACCTGTTGCTTGGTGTAATAAATGTCGGTGATAAACCAGATTTCCTTTCCTTCCTGGCTAAGTTGTTTCACGATTTCGACCATCTCATCCTTCGGAAGCGACATTTCAAGGTCGAAATAAAACTCTTTATTCATCCAATCTTCTGTAGTCTTGTTGGCAACATTAACGTCGCGAGCAAGCTGTGTATAAATTTCTGTAATACATACATCTTGTTGAAAGTGCTTAGTTTGTCGGCAGGTTAATTCAGCTTTATTACGAGCAGCAACAAAATCTTCAGGTGATTCAAATACATTTTCTTTGGTTAGTTCTTTACCCAAAAGATACTTTGCATAATCAGGTTCGTAGTATTTTCTTCTTAATACCGTGTCAAAAACATCAAACGAAATGATATCAAAGCCCGATAAATCGCCTAACAGCGATGACGCGGGTTTGTAATAGCTTGTTGCTATAGATGTTTTATCCTGGGTAAACCGTCCTAAGGGAGGATAATAGTAAAATTGTTGAAACCCCTGCTTCTCGGTCAGTGGCCCAAGAATCCGTTCTAATGCATGAAGCTTAGAGCCGTCATTTGGTAGTGGCTCTTCAGGAAAATCATCGTACTGGTACGTTTTCTCAAGCAAAGGCTTTAAGGCTGCTGGTCGAGCCCAAAACATACCACCGACAGGATAGGTTAAGAAATTATCGCTGATATCCACGCCCCATTCATCTACGAATTCCTTTGCAAATGGTTTATTACATGTCCAGTGATTTACCCATGCCGGCATCATCCAAAACGATGTCGGATAATACAATCCTAACTCTTTATGCTCATCAAACAAACGTAGCACCGATGATGTTACATGCTTGTCTCCTAAGAGGAATTGATTCTGATAATCAAACCATTGTGTTTGCTCACGACCACTGTAAAGCGACTTTTTCGAATGCAGATGACACATCAAATCATAAGCAAGGAGCTCTTTACCAAAGTGCACTAAAAATGGGCCAAAGTTACGGCCGCGATTTTCGCAGACAGCTACTTTAACTTTATTAACTTTAGTAATTTTATTGAAAGTCGCGGTTGCAGTCTCGGCAATCTCCTTCGTTGCAGCTGTAACGAACACATCTACACTGGTGGGAAATTTTTCTAAGCTACCGGCAAATCTGCCTACAAAATCAGCATAAAAGACATGTAGCACGATCGCTATTTTTTGCCCGCGCCAGCTTCCACTCTCTTTAGGGATAAGATTATCTTTCGGCGTCCATCGTGGTAGTGCTCTGGACCACGCGCGACCTTCGTTGCGGCCATGATACATATAATGAAGTAACGGTGAGATGCCCGCATGATAAACATCCACGTTACAGCGTAAATAAGTTTCAGTATCAAATTCCGGTGATGGATTCACATTTGCGTAAGAGGATTTCTTTATATAATCTTTAAACGCTAACCAGTTACTAGGAAATGAACCATAGTGCTCCTGATACCACTGTGGGTTAAACAGGCCTGATTTGATGGCAAGTTTATATGCCTTCGCTAAAGATGGGTAAGCTAGACCTTCTATTTTAGTTTGGAGTCCTCTGGCGAGATTTTTGATGTTTCTTTTCATTGTTATAAACCAAAAAATTGCATTGAATTGACGTTACCGAAACCAGAGATAGCATCGTCAAACTCAAACAATGGCCAGGTAGACTGAGGTAAGAGATTTCTTTTCGATACATACTGCGCATAAAGGAATTCAATCTCCTCTACGCTAAATTCTACGTTGTGCAGGTTGAAATGCGCAACAGCTTCCAGCGCGCCCTCAAAAACCAGGGATAGCTTTTCAAAGTGGTGCTGGGTGAAGTTACGTTTACCAAAAGACAACATAAAATCACCGTCTTTGAGAGGCGATTCTAAGATATCAATGAATTGTCCATCGGGCGAGGTAAACAACGACTCCATAAACATAGAGCGATCCAGCATTGTATAACCGCCCCCCATTTTCACTTTGTCTTTGAATACAAAATTCAGATTTGCCTTATATTCGCCAGCTGCTGTTTTACTACTATCGGTAGTAATGAAATAGAAGCCATTGGTGTCGCTTTTCAGCAGCATACTTAGTAATTTCTGAATTGTTCCTGAGTAACCAACATCTAAAAATATTGCTTGTTCGGCCGTTTCTTTTGTCAATTTCACTGAAGCTAAGTACTTTAAGTAAGCCTTCTTAGTCGGCTCCACTATGCTATGAATTTTCTCTAAGTTATTTGTAACTAACGTTTCGAGCTTTGGCATGTCAGCAGGCACAACGATTTCTTTATCGAGCTCATCTTCAGGAATTATTTGATTTACTTGTTCCAGTGTAAACCCGAATCTTGCCATAAAAAAATCGCGAATAGATCCTTCATAACCATGACCTAATGATAGGGGCCACGATTCTTGATCTGTAAGCATAATTCTAAATAGAAATGTGCGAGATGCGTATAGATAGTGCGTTTCCAACTGAGGGTTAATAACTTCTAACCCTTTTTGAAGGATATATCCCTCTCGTGCGAGACAATATACTCGTTTAGGGGCTCTATCGAGTGAGGCGAGCACTTTCGATAAATAAGTATGAAGAAGCGGGCCACAAAAATTGTACCCGAATTCCTTTAATGATGCTGACTCTACCATGCCTTGTGGATTTACTCTTTTAGTTGCTTGTAGCTGAAACGGTCGTTTCTGCGTAAACACGAATCCTAACATTTAGTATAGAGTTTGTCTTGAAACTCATTCCAATTTTAATCTTGAATTAACAGGAAAAATTTCAACAATAATGGCCTATGGCTACCGGTAATCTGAAACAAAAAACCCGCCAGCGGCGGGTTTTTTAATCGAACCGGTTAAGCGTGAGCTTAGCCGTTATCGAGTAATTGCTTACTCTTCAGTTGCTTCTACTGCTTCTTCTTCAGCTTCTACAACCGGGCGGTCAACTAACTCAACGTATGCCATAGGCGCGTTGTCGCCAGCACGGAAACCGCATTTTAAAATGCGAAGATAACCGCCTGGGCGAGTTTCGTAACGAGGACCAAGCTCGTTGAACAGTTTACCTACTACTTCTTTATCACCAGTGCGGGCCATTGCCAGACGACGGTTTGCAACGCTGTCTTGCTTAGCCAGAGTGATAAGAGGCTCAATTACGCGACGTAATTCTTTCGCTTTTGGTAACGTCGTTTTGATCACTTCGTGCTTGACCAAAGAACCGGCCATGTTTTTAAACATAGCTTGACGATGGCTGCTGTTGCGATTCAACTGACGACCACTCTTACGATGGCGCATAGTTTTATCCTTCTAAAAAATCAGTTTCTTTTAAACCTGATTAATCTTTTTCAGCGATGCTCTCAGGCGGCCAGTTTTCCAGGCGCATGCCCAGAGAAAGTCCACGTGAAGCGAGAACATCTTTGATCTCAGTTAGCGATTTCTTACCTAAGTTAGGAGTTTTAAGTAACTCAACTTCGGTACGCTGAACCAGGTCACCAATATACTGGATAGCTTCTGCTTTCAGACAGTTAGCAGAACGTACTGTTAATTCCAGGTCATCAACCGGACGCAGCAGAATAGGATCGAACTCTGGTTTCTCTTCTTTCTGCACTGGCTCAGAGATATCACGCAGTTCAACAAACGCATCCAGCTGTTCAGCCAGGATGGTTGCGCTACGACGGATGGCTTCTTCAGGATCTAAAGTACCATTCGTTTCCATATCAATGATCAGTTTGTCCAGGTCGGTACGCTGTTCAACACGCGCAGACTCTACGGTGTAAGCAATACGCTCTACTGGGCTGTATGATGCATCTACTAATAAACGACCAATTGGACGATCATCTTCTTCAGAGGAACGACGAGTTGACGCTGGAACGTAACCACGACCCATCTCTACTTTAATACGCATGCTGATTTCAGCTTCGCCGGTTAAAGTACAAACTACGTGCTCAGGGTTTACGATTTCTACGTCACCATCATGCTGGATGTCACCAGCTACAACAGGGCCAGCGCCAGATTTCACCAGAGTCAGAGTCGCTTCGTTTTTGCCTTCTAAGCGTACCGCCAAACCTTTAAGGTTCAACAAGATCTCGATTACATCTTCTTGAACACCTTCTTTGGTGCTGTACTCGTGAAGGACGCCGTCGATCTCAACTTCAGTTACCGCACATCCAGGCATGGATGACAGTAAGATGCGACGTAAGGCGTTACCTAAAGTGTGGCCAAAACCACGCTCCAGGGGTTCCAAAGTTACTTTGGCACGAGTAGGAGAAACGTTTTCGATCTCAACTAATCTCGGTTTAAGGAATTCAGTCACAGAACCCACAATGCTTCCTCTTTAGTTAGCTTTACTTAGAGTAAAGTTCGACGATCAACTGTTCGTTAATTTCGGCAGACAAGTCAGTTCTTTCAGGAACACGCTTGAACGTACCTTCCATTTTGTTGCTGTCTACTTCAATCCAGGTTGGCTTCTCACGCTGTTCAGCCAGTTCCAAAGCAGCCGCGATACGCGCTTGCTTTTTAGCTTTTTCACGAACAGAAACCACGTCTTCGGCAGTAACGTTAAACGATGGAATGTTTACCACTTTACCATTTACTAAAATGGCTTTGTGGCTAACCAGCTGACGTGCTTCTGCACGAGTGCTGGCAAATCCCATACGATAAACTACGTTATCAAGACGCTGCTCAAGAAGTTGCAACAGGTTTTCACCGGTGTTGCCTTTCAGACGAGCGGCTTCTTTGTAGTAGTTACGGAATTGCTTTTCTAAAATGCCGTACATACGACGGACTTTTTGCTTTTCACGCAGCTGCACACCGTAGTCAGACAGACGACCACGACGGGCACCATGTTGACCAGGCGCAGTTTCGATTTTACATTTAGAATCGATTGCGCGAACGCCGCTTTTCAGGAACAGGTCAGTTCCTTCACGACGGCTAAGCTTGAGTTTTGGACCCAAATATCTTGCCATGTTCTTTCTCCAACTGTCCGTCGATTAAACGCGACGTTTTTTCGGTGGACGACAACCGTTGTGAGGAATAGGCGTCACATCGGTAATGTTTGTGATCTTGTAACCTGTAGCGTTCAGGGCACGGATCGCAGACTCACGGCCTGGACCTGGACCTTTAACGAAAACTTCAAGGTTTTTCAGACCGTATTCTTGCGCGGCTACGCCGGCACGCTCAGCAGCTACCTGTGCAGCAAATGGGGTAGATTTACGTGAACCACGGAAACCTGAACCACCAGAAGTTGCCCATGCAAGTGCGTTGCCTGAACGATCTGTGATAGTCACAATTGTGTTATTGAAAGACGCATGGATATGAGCCATACCGTCTGCAACCTGACGTTTAGCGCGCTTACGCGTGCTACGAGCTGGTGCTTTTGCCATAACTTATACTCCCCGTTTACTTCTTAATTGGCTTACGAGGACCTTTACGGGTACGCGCATTAGTTTTAGTGCGCTGACCACGTAGAGGCAAGCTACGACGGTGGCGAATACCACGGAAGCAACCCAGGTCCATCAAACGTTTGATGCTCATAGAAACTTCACGACGTAAGTCACCTTCTACAGTGAATAACGCCACTTGTTCACGAAGCTTCTCGATTGTAGCTTCATCAAGCTCTTTGATTTTTGTATCTTCTGCAACACCAGCGCCTGCACAAATGCTTTTCGCACGTGTAGGACCAACGCCGAAGATTGCCTGAAGGGCGATCACAGCGTGCTTGTGCTCAGGAATGTTAATGCCAGCGATACGGGCCATTAACAGCACTCCTCTTAATTATAGTCGACGGCCTAAAAAGCCCGATAGGATACTTACCCGTCGAACAAATTGCAAATAAAAGGTGATTAATTCATCTGCGCCGAAAGCAGAACCTGATGTCAGGTTCTGCTTACAGTTTTTAACAAATCATTCACCGCGTTAGATTAGCCTTGACGCTGCTTATGCTTAGGGTCAGAGCTACAAATCACACGCACAACACCGTTGCGCTTGATGATTTTGCAGTTACGGCAAATCTTCTTTACTGATGCACGAACTTTCATTACATCACTCCGTAGTAGGCTTATCTTAGCGGCCGTAGCCTTTAAGATTCGCTTTCTTCAGAACAGACTCATACTGACTGGACATCAGATGGGTCTGCACCTGTGCCATAAAGTCCATGATAACAACTACGATAATCAACAGTGACGTTCCACCGAAGTAGAAAGGCACGTTCCACGCAATCAACATGAACTCGGGCACTAAACAAATAAAGGTTATATACATTGCGCCAGCAAGTGTCAGGCGAGTCATTACCTTATCGATATAACGTGAGGTTTGTTCACCCGGGCGGATGCCTGGGATGAATGCACCGGATTTCTTCAGGTTGTCTGCTGTATCACGCGGGTTAAATACCAGCGCAGTATAGAAGAAGCAGAAGAAGATAATCGCTACTGCATATAACATCACGTACAACGGCTGACCAGGCGACAGCAATAACGCCACGTCCTGTAACCATGCCATTGATTCATTTTGTCCAAACCAGCCCGCAATGGTACCAGGGAACAGAATGATACTGGAAGCAAAGATTGGTGGGATAACCCCGGCCATGTTTACTTTAAGTGGTAAGTGTGTGCTCTGCGCAGCATAAACCTTACGGCCTTGCTGACGTTTTGCATAGTTTACCACAATACGACGCTGGGCGCGTTCTACAAACACTACCAGGTACGTTAAGCCTACTACAATGGCGCCAATCAACAGCAGCAACAACATATTGATGTCGCCCTGTCTTGCTTGTTCCGCGGTCTGACCTATCGCTGTTGGCAGACCGGCAACAATACCAGCAAATATCAAAATAGAGATACCGTTACCGATACCTCGCTCGGTAATTTGCTCACCCAGCCACATCAGGAACATTGTCCCGGTGACCAAGCTTACTACCGCTGTAAAGTAAAATCCGAAGCCAGGATTAATCACCAAACCACTAATCAGGTTAGGCAGGCCGGTAGCAATACCGATAGACTGGAACGTTGCCAGTACCAGCGTTAAATAACGCGTATACTGACTAATTTTACGTCTGCCTGCTTCACCTTCTTTTTTCAACTCAACCATTGGCGGATGCACAACAGAGAGCAGCTGCATAATAATTGATGCAGTAATGTAAGGCATAATCCCCAAAGCCAGAACTGATGCACGCTCAAGCGCACCACCGGAGAACATGTTAAACATTTCTACGATAGTACCTTTTTGTTGCTCGAACAGTTGCGACAGTACTGCAGCATCGATACCAGGAATAGGCACATATGAACCCAACCGGAATACTACAATCGCACCAAGTACGAACAACAACCTTGCTTTAAGCTCACTCAAGCCGCTTTTTGCGCCCGAATCCAATCCTGGTTTCGCCATTTAGCTTATTCCTCTACTTTACCGCCAGCAGCTTCAATCGCCTCTTTGGCACCTTTAGTAACCTTCAACCCGCTAACAGTAACAGCGCGTGATACTTCGCCGCTCTTAAGCACTTTAACGAACAGTACGTCTTTCTTAACCAGACCAGCTGCTTTTAAAGTGTCTACAGTTACTGTGTCGCCTTCGACCTTAGCGATTTCAGTCAGTGTAACCTGATCGGATACAAAGCTCTTACGAGAAGTGAAACCGAATTTAGGCAGACGGCGCTGAATAGGCATCTGACCACCTTCGAAGCCTGGCTTGATAGAACCGCCTGAACGGCTGGTTTGGCCTTTATGACCACGACCACCAGTTTTACCAAGACCAGAACCGATACCACGACCGACACGCTTAGCGCTTGTCTTTGATCCTTCGGCAGGAGAAATTGTGTTTAAACGCATGTCTTACTCCTCCACGATCTCAACCATGTAATATACACGGTTGATCATGCCACGAACGGCTGGGGTATCTTCGAGTTCACGAACATGGTTGATTTTACGCAGGCCTAAACCTTTAAGCGTCGCTTTGTGCTTTGGCAGACGGCCAATCGCACTTTTAGTTTGCTTTACTTTAATCGTTGCCATGTCTGATTACCCCAAAATTTCTTCTACAGACAATCCACGTTTAGCAGCGATACCGGCTGGCGAGTTCATCTCGGTCAGCGCGTTAACGGTTGCACGAACAACGTTGATTGGGTTTGTAGAGCCGTAACATTTTGAAAGTACGTTCTGCACACCAGCCACTTCAAGTACTGCACGCATTGCACCGCCGGCGATGATACCGGTACCTTCTGATGCAGGCTGCATGTAAACTTTAGAGCCAGAGTGACGACCTTTAATAGGGTGCTGCAGCGTGTGACCGTTCAGGTCAACGTTAACCATGTTGCGACGGGCTTTTTCCATCGCTTTTTGGATAGCGGCTGGCACTTCACGTGCTTTACCGTAACCAAAACCAACACGGCCATTGCCGTCACCAACTACTGTCAATGCAGTGAAGCTGAAAATACGACCACCTTTAACCACTTTAGATACGCGGTTAACGGCAATCAATTTTTCAAGCATTTCACCTGTTTGAACTTCTTGTTTAGCCATTATTAACTCCTAGAACTGAAGGCCAGCTTCGCGAGCTGCATCAGCTAATGCTTTAACGCGACCGTGGTATTTGAAACCGCTACGATCGAAAGCAACATCTTTGATGCCTTTTTCGATAGCGCGTTCTGCGATTGCTTTACCTACTAAAGCCGCTGCTTCAGCGTTGCCAGTTGATTTCAGATCTTTAGCCAGATCTTTTTCAACCGTAGAAGCCGCCGCCAATACTTCAGCACCGCTAGGAGCGATTAACTGAGCATAGATGTGGCGAGGTGTACGGTTAATCACCAGGCGATGCGCGGCCAGTTCACGAATTTTAGCGCGTGCGCGAGTTGCGCGACGCAAGCGTGCTGCTTTCTTATCCATCGTATCACCCACCTACTTTTTCTTAGCTTCTTTACGACGTACATGTTCGTCTGCATAACGAACACCTTTACCTTTGTAAGGCTCTGGTGGACGGTACGCGCGAATGTTCGCCGCAACCTGACCAACTACCTGCTTATCGGCGCCTTTAACGACGATTTCAGTTTGGGTCGGAGTTTCAACTGTAATACCTGCTGGCATTTCGTATGCTACAGGGTGAGAGAAACCCAGAGTCAGGTTCAGTTTGTTACCTTGTGCCTGCGCACGGTAACCAACACCTAACAGCTGCAGTTTTTTCTCAAAACCTTGCGTTACACCAACAACCATTGAATTTAACAGAGCGCGAACAGTACCAGCCTGAGCCCAGCCATCAGGGAAACCTTCACGAGGTAACGCCTTAACCTGGTTCTCTTCCTGTACTACTTCAACTGCGTCGTTAAATACGCGGGTCAATGTACCGTTTTTACCTTTGATTGTGACTTCTTGACCTGAGATTGAGATCTCTACGCCAGAGGCGAGGTCAACAGGGGCCTTTGCTACACGTGACATTTCAACTCCTCCGTTACGCTACATAACCGATGATCTCACCGCCCATGCCTGCTTTACGCGCAGCACGGTCAGTCATCACACCTTTAGAAGTTGACACGATAGCAACACCTAAACCACCCATTACTTTTGGCAGCTCATCTTTTTTCTTATAGATGCGCAGACCAGGACGGCTTACACGTTCAATAGTGTCGATTACTTGCTTGCCTTCGAAGTACTTAAGGGTAACTTCTAAAACAGGCTTAACGTCACCAGATACAGCGAAGTCTGTGATATAACCTTCAGCTTTAAGAACGCCAGCAATTGCTACACGTTGCTTAGAAGAAGGCATAAGTACAGAAACTTTCTGTGCCATCTGGCCGTTACGGATGCGGGTAAACATATCCGCGATAGGATCTTGCATGCTCATATCAGCTACTCCTTACCAGCTGGCTTTTTTCAGGCCAGGGACTTCACCGCGCATCGCCGCTTCACGCAGCTTGATACGGCTCAGACCGAACTTACGTAGGAAACCATGTGGACGACCAGTAACACGGCAGCGGTTTTGCTGACGAGACTTGGCGCTGTCACGTGGTAATTGTTGCAGCTTCAATACAGCATCCCAACGCTCTTCTTCAGAGGCGTTAACATCGCTGATAATCGCTTTAAGCGCAGCACGTTTTTCAGCATACTTAGCAACAAGCTTTGCACGCTTTACTTCACGAGCCTTCATTGATTCTTTTGCCATAACCCTACACCTTATTTTCTGAATGGGAAGTTGAACGCACTAAGTAATGCGCGCGCTTCTTCGTCAGTGCCAGCACTGGTAGTGATGGTGATATCCATACCACGAACCTTATCTACCTTATCGAAATCGATTTCAGGGAAGATAATTTGCTCGCGTACACCCATGCTGTAGTTACCACGTCCGTCGAACGACTTAGCGTTCAGACCACGGAAGTCACGGATACGTGGAATTGCAATCGAAATTAAGCGCTCTAAGAATTCCCACATGCGCTCGCCGCGCAGGGTTACTTTACAGCCAATCGGATAACCTTCACGGATTTTAAAACCCGCTACTGATTTACGTGCAACTGTAACAATTGGCTTCTGGCCAGCGATAGCAGTCATATCTGCTGTCGCGTGCTCAAGAACTTTCTTGTCAGCAACTGCTTCACCTAAACCCATGTTTAGAGTGATTTTTTCAATCCGAGGGACTTGCATGACGCTTTTGTATCCGAACTGCTTCGCAAGTTCAGCTACTACTGTTTCTTTATAGAAATCATGCAGTTTCGCCATCGTACTCTCCAATAAATTAAACGAGTTCGCCGTTAGACTTAAAGAAACGAACTTTCTTACCGTCTTCTGTACGGAAACCAACGCGATCAGCTTTACCCGTTGCCGGGTTAACTACCGCAACATTAGAAACGTGAATGGATGCTTCTTTCTCAACAATACCGCCAGCTTCACCCAGTTGAGGGTTAGGCTTTTGGTGTTTCTTGACAAGATTTACACCTTCAACGACTACACGGTCATCAGAATTAAGAACACGCACGACTTTGCCTTGCTTGCCTTTATCTTTACCCGCTAATACGACTACTTCATCATCACGACGAATTTTATTAGCCATTATCGTGACTCCTTATAGTACCTCTGGGGCCAGTGAGATGATCTTCATGAAGTTATCACTTCTCAGCTCACGGGTTACCGGTCCAAAGATACGCGTACCAATTGGTTGCTTGTTTGCATTAAGCAAAACAGCCGCATTACTATCGAAACGGATGGTTGAACCATCTGCACGACGAATGCCTTTTCTAGTACGCACCACCACTGCGTTCAGAACGTCACCTTTTTTTACTTTACCGCGAGGAATTGCTTCCTTAACAGTAACTTTGATGATGTCACCGATACCTGCATAACGGCGATGCGAGCCACCAAGAACCTTAATACACTGAACCCTGCGAGCGCCGCTGTTGTCGGCAACATCCAGGTTAGTTTGCATTTGGATCATGATTAATGCTCCGCTGTTAATTATGACTCTCTCGAGTCTCCGATTGTGCTAAAAACGATCATATTGACCATTTTTAAACCATACCCCGCTAAAAAGGGCGCGAAATAATAACAGAAAAGAATCAGGGAGTGTAGCGGGAATTTGAATTATTTTTAGCTAATCGCGGGTTTTGTGCGTTTAACTGTTAAAATATCTTTCCAATTGGCGTGGATGCCGGAATTTACTGGCCGGATGCGTAATGAAACATCCGGCCGAGGGTGCGTAATATAGGCTATTTTGGCTTAATTTACGATCTTTATTTCATAGCCAGAGCTCGTTTCGGCCGGCTCGACGGTAATAAAATAATTTTTGGTTTCATTAAAGCCGTACAACGGATACCTGAATAACAAATATTGTTCCTCATTACTGTCTTCATGCACGGCAATGACTTCGTAATAGTCCGCTGGCACCACATCTGAGTTGGTCTCGGCAAAGCCAATATGCTGAGTGCTGTATTCGGCGGTATCAATGGTTTCATCATGTCTTACCATGTAAAAGTCGACATCTGCATAATCATCTACCAGATTCACGAAATTAATGGTTTTGTCATAGGCCTGCGATGCCGAACTCTCAACAAAACTCAGTGATGCCAGTGATGTACCATTCTGGTAGAGCACAATCGCCTTACTCTCGCTCTGATTAAGCGTAATCAGTTTGTTGTTCATGGTTGTCAGGCTGTTATCGGCGATACTGGCGGTAATTCGGTAGTCACCGTATTCCACTTCGGTAAACTCCCCTGCCTCACCAGGCGCCAGTTCTACGCTGATTGCCTCTGCTTCATCGTCACCGGTAAAGGTAACGGTAACCGGTGAGTCGGTATTCAGACTGTTGTAGATGCGATACTGCGATGTGGCGTCGACGTCTGTCACTTCGTACACCGTGGTAGAGTTCAGAAGTACATCCAGTGCCATACCGTTTTGAATAGCACCAGATAAGTCCCGGGTAATAAGTACGTATTCTGTGTTATATGCAAGGCTGAGGGTTGGCGTTTCAAATATCACTTCATCAGAGCCAGGTTCAGTGAGGTAGATAGTGTATTCGTCTTCATTAAAATCTTCGCTGTCGTCATCGCCGTCCCAGTACGTGTATTCGGTAAGTTCACCGCTGGTTATCGTCCCGAGATAATTGGCTGCTTCGAAAGGGTCGCCTGAATCGCTCATATACAAATCAAAGGTGGTGGTGCTGTCGAACATGGTTGAGGTAGCCATCAGCCGAAAATGGTCTTCCAGCGATTCACGGTAATATTCGTAGGTATCAAATACCGGCGCTTCAAAGTCACCACTTAGCACCACCAGCGTTTTGTAGGAGGTTTTGAGAGTAACGGTAATAGTATCAATCACTACCTCCTGGTCGTCGCTGTCGATGCGATAAAATTCGAGCTCCAAATCGCCCTTTTCACCGGAAATAAGCGCACTGGCATCGCCGAACTGAGCGTAGCCGAGGTCTGAGCCATCCACTTCCCGCATGTAAACGGTAGCGCCATTTGGCGAGCCGTTATAAAAATGGAGGTATGCTTCATCGTAGTCGCTGTTGGTAGAGCTGCCTGAGCCTCCGCAAGCCGTTAACAGCACGGTTAACAGTGCTGCCATGGCCAGGCGCATTATTATTTTAGAATGGGTAAACATGAGGTATTGCTTCCTTGAGATAATCAAAAATCATCTCAACAGACGCCCGGTTCCGATGTTGGTTCGCCAACCTCGCGCAGCTTTGCATTCCTTAACACTTCTTTACATTGGCGTCGCAATATTTCAGAAAAGGCAAAAAAAAAGCGGCCGGGAGGCCGCTAAAATGGGAATGAAGTGAAATATACCGGGTACGCTCAGCTTAAAAACTAAAACGCGTGCCCAGTGTAAAATTACGACCGGGCAATGGCGCCTGATCTTTCAAAAATGACGTATGCACCCGGGCTTCTTCGTCAAACAGGTTGTTGGCTCTAACGTAAACCGTCCAGTCCTGCGTATCAGACACGCGATAATCTACCGAGGCATTTACCAGGGTGTAACCATCTGTGGGGGTTTCATATTCGGTGGTTTTCGTCTGATCGTCATACCACACTACCGATAGCTCTGAGCTTAACGCTTCACCTTCATAACTGATGGTAGAGCCTAACCGCAGAGGCGGAATGCGTGGCAGGTTATCGGAATCGATTTTGGCGCGAATGTAATCACCAAACAGGCTCACACGCCAGTTGACGTTGAGATCAACAATGCCTTCCGCTTCCACACCGTAGATGGTGGCATCATCCTGATTGAAGTAGTACACCGGTGTGCCTTCTTCAGCGTGTTCTTCATGCTCATCATGAGCTTCTTCCTCTTCTTCCTCGTGGCCATGGGCCAGCGCAGTGAGATCGGTGGCACTCTGATAAATATAGTCATCAGCCTGATTGTAGAAGAACGAGAGGGTGTAACCGCTGTCGCCGCTAAATTTGCGGAACGTCAGATCGATGTTATTACTCACCTCTTCTTTTACGCTGCGCAGGTTTTCAGACACTTCGCCATCTTCATCCATGTCGTAAATCAGGCCAACCTCAAAGGTTTGTGTTGCCAGATGCTGGCCGGCCGAGAATAGCTCTTGCATACTCGGTGCACGTTCGTTGCGCGATAAAGTCAGTGCTACCGAGTAACCGGGTGTATATTCCCAGTTTAAACCTGCTGACAAAGAGCTACTGGTAAACGCATATTCATCAAAATCGAACACCAGCTCATGTTCTTCGTGTTCGTCTTCATGGTGGTCTTCCTCATGACCTTCCTCGTCATGATGCTCTTCTTCGTGTTGTGCGACTTCGAGTTCGAAGTCTACCGTATCCGCGTTATATATGGTGCGCTCCAGGCGTCCGCCAAGCTCGAGGATCACTGAGCCAAACTTCTTCTGCTCTACTAAAAACACTGCCATGCTTTCGGTTTCGGTAGGTGGTGTGTAGGCTTCCTCACCTTCTGCGGTATAGTCACTGTTATGATATTGCAAGCCAAACACGCCGTGCCAGGCATCAATGTCTGCATGGGTAGCAGCCAGTCGAATATCGCTGCCCTGATTGGTAAAGCGAGTTCCAACCTGACCATCTTCTATCTCAACGTGCTCGTAATCTGTGTAGGCTGCGCCAAATTTCAGTGAGCTGATACCTTTAAATGGCGAGTACCACTCACCGGCCGCCTGATAACGGGTCATGTCTACATCCAGGTTAGTGCCTTCCTCACCTGCATGCTCAGCATGTTCTTCTTCGGTTTCACCTTCATGCTCTTCTTCATGAGCATGACTGTGACCCGGCACGCCATAAAAATTGTCGAGCTTTTCTACCGAGAAACCAAAGTACCCTTCTTCATCAACCAGAGAAAGACCCGCCGTTATATTGGTGGTATCCATGGCACTGCTTTCCAGGATGCCCGGTTGCTCATCGTCATCGGGCGTTACCGACGCGTAACCCGGAATATCGGCGTTGTCGGTTTTACGTTTAAAGCCATCTACATGAAAAGCGATATTGTTTTGGCCACCGGTCAGATTAAAACGGCCGAATTTGCCGTCGTTAACCGTGGCGTAGTTGGCCTCCACATCGCCTTCGATGCCGACGGGGACTTCACTGGGTATACGGTTATCCACCACGTTTACCACGCCGCCGATAGCACCGCTGCCGTATTGCAGGGTAGCCGGGCCGCGCAGTACTTCAACCTGGGTTGCACTGGTGCTGTTAGCCGCTACGTTATGGTCCGGGCCAATACGCGATACGTCAGAAACATCCAAACCATTCTGCACGATTTTAACCCGTGGACCATCGTTACCGCGGATCACCGGGCTACTGGCAACAGGGCCGAAGTAAGTACTGTGCACTCCGGGCGTGTTTTTTAACGTCTCACCCAGGGTTTCGGCCTGAATTTTTCGCAGCTTATATTCATCAATTACCGATACCGGCGTGACCGACTCAAGCACAGAAGAGCCCAGCACACTGGCGGTGACTACAAT
This sequence comes from Marisediminitalea oceani, assembly GCF_003731635.1. Taxonomy (GTDB): domain Bacteria; phylum Pseudomonadota; class Gammaproteobacteria; order Enterobacterales; family Alteromonadaceae; genus Alteromonas; species Alteromonas oceani. The sequence continues at coordinate 73,778 of NZ_RCUA01000032.1, forward strand.
GTTTTCAATGGATACGGGCGTCAGTACAAAGTCTGCCACCTGATCACTACTGATATCACCAAGGTCGTTATCACCATGGACATAATCCGGCGAATACACATGCAGATGTACATGAGGCACCTGCACGCCGGTAAATTCATAGTTACCCTGAGCATCGGTAAAAGTAACCTGTTTGGAGCCTTCTATACGCACTTCAGCGCCTACGACAACCTTACCGGCTTCGTTAGTCACTTTGCCCTTAATGGTAGTCGCCGCAGCAACCTGGGCAGTTAATGCCATAAACACTGCAGCATTAATTGCGGTTATTTTTTTCATTATGTGATTGACCTTGAATGTGTCGATATGCGTTGATGTTACAATATAACATTACCTCTCCCCTGACGTTTTCGTCAAGCACCAGTTACCGATGAAATTATTCATATTGTCGTAAGGAAGACGATGCGGCGATTTTATAGGTAAGCACTTACTTTCAACTTATCTCCCATTAAATTAATAATTGAGAGTTTATAGCTGAGTATTATGATGATCATCACACAACGTGAACGATTAAATGCTGTATCCGTTAGCGCTATTCCGATATGGTGAAAACAACAATATCTCATCAATGAGTTTTTATTTCGGGAGGAAACATGGGCATTCGTCAGTCAGTTACGTGGTGTATTTCGGGTCTTATTTTAACTTGTACCCTGGTTACCGGCGTAAGTTCTGCCGCTGAATTTAGCGCAGGGCCGGTGTTTCAGGATTATGGCAAAAAGGTGCAGGTTGAAGGCGTCGAATTTAACGCTAACACTGAGTTTAAAGTGGCTTTTGATGTGGCGAAGGGGGCAGAACCCGGTAAAGTAAACCGACAGTTCGATAGTCTTGCCCGATTTATTAATATGCACGTGGCGAGCGGTGTTCCGGCAGAAAATATTGAGTTGGCGTTAGTGGTTCATGGCAGTGCCACACTGGATTTACTCGCTGCCCCAGCCTATCAACAAAAGCAGGGCGCCAACAATGCCAATATTGCGTTGTTAAATGCACTAATGGCAAATCAGGTACGCGTTATCGTATGCGGCCAGTCTGCCGCGGCTCATGGCTATGCCAGTGAGGCTTTTTTGCCCGGCGTAGAAATGGCGCTATCTGCAATGAGCGCTCACGCACTGTTGCAACAACAGGGTTATACGTTAAATCCTTTTTAAGCAATCCCGTTTACATTTGTCAGGCGCGATTAACCGGAAACGCCAGTACCTGTTCGATGTGGGTGTAGCCGTGTTTAAGCATTAAAATACGATCGATGCCCATGGCCACGCCTGCACAATCGGGTAAACCTGCCTCTAACGACGCCAGAAAGCGTTCGTCGAGGGGTTTTTCCTCAAACCGGAAAGTGCGACGCAAACCGTTATCGTGCTCAAACCGTTTGCGCTGCTCGGCGGCATCCTGCAATTCATGAAAACCATTCGCCAGCTCGGTACCTTTAAAATACAGCTCAAAGCGATCGGCTACCCGCGGATCGTCGCGGTTAATTTTTGCCAGCGACGACTGTGAGGCCGGGTAATCATAAATAAAACACGGATATTGCTGGCCAATTCTTGGCTCAATTTCATAGCTGAACAGCAACTGCAGCATGCCATCGTGGTCGATGGGATACTCATCGCTAAGATCGATATTGCAATCGTTAAAGACTTGAGCAATTCGCTGGGTACTATCGCTCAGAGGGTCTAGATTCAGGTGTTTTTGAAATGCCTGCTGATAGGTCATGCGTTCGGTTTGCTGCGCACCAATAAGCGCATTAAGCAGATCGCTTATTTCATCCATCAAATCATGGTGATCAAGCCCCACCCGATACCATTCAAGCATGGTGAATTCGGGGTTATGTAAGCGTCCGAAGCCCTCATGGCGGAACACTTTTGACAGCTGATAAACGGATGTCTGGTAGCTGGCCAGTAAGCGTTTTAAGGCGAATTCGGGTGATGTCTGTAAATACAACGTTTCATTGTGGCCACTGTCGCTGTACGCGAAGTTAGTTGAAAAGCCATCAATAAAAACATCGGTAACAGTACCGTGAGATAACACCGGCGTGTCGACTTCCAGCACATCACGTTCGGCGAAAAACTGGCGAATGGCAGTGTAAAGTTGGGCTCGCTCGCGCAGTGCTTGTAATGAGGCGGTGGGCCGCCAGTTATCTGGAGTTGTCATAGGGTACGCTGGTTAGTCTGCGTACCTGCCCGGTTGGAAGGTACGCAGTGAAGGGGGGTTATTTTTGTACGCGGGAAACGTATTCGCCGGTACGGGTATCAACCCTGATAACTTCGCCGGTTTGTACAAACAGCGGTACGCGAACCACAGCACCGGTGCTTAATGTTGCTGGTTTACCGCCGGTACCGGCAGTATCGCCTTTCAGGCCCGGGTCGGTTTCGGTAATTTCCAGTTCCACAAAGTTTGGCGGGCTCACAGTGATCGGAGCGCCGTTCCATAAAGTAATGGTACAAACATCGTTTTCTACCAACCACTTAACATTCTCACCCACGGCTTTTTCGTCGGCAGCGATTTGTTCGAATGTTTCATTATTCATAAAGTGGTAGAATTCGCCGTCGGTATACAGATAGGCCAGTTCCGTATCCATTACGTCTGCGCCTTCTACTGATTCACCGGAGCGAAAGGTTTTTTCCAGCACTTTGCCAGAAATCAGTTTACGAATTTTAACCCGGTTAAATGCCTGGCCTTTACCCGGCTTAACGTATTCGTTTTCAAGAATGTTGCAAGGTTCGCCGTCGAGCATGATTTTCAGGCCCGCTTTGAACTCGTTAGTGCTGAAATTAGCCATAATTCCTCAATAAACACTGTAGGTTTTAGTTTTAGTGGCGCAAATAATACAAAAAAATAGCATAACTGTAGAGCAAAACTGGCAAAAAGAGTTAGCCAGTGGTTTTACTGATCCATTTTCACTGCTCAGTTACCTGAATCTGGACCCCACTGACTTTGGCTCTCATGCCGAAGCCCGTCGCTTGTTTCCGATGCGGGTGCCGCGCTTTTTTGCCTCATTAATGGAAAAAGGCAACTGGCAGGATCCCTTATTATTGCAAGTGTTGCCCAGCAATCAGGAATTTCTCCCCGCGCCGGGTTACAGTCAGGATCCGCTTGCAGAGCATGATACCGCGAATCCCGGCCTGTTACATAAATACCACAGCCGTGTACTGTTGATTGTAAAAGGCGGCTGCGCGGTAAATTGCCGCTATTGCTTTCGCCGGCACTTCCCTTACGCCGACAACTCACTGAGTAACGCTGAACTGGAAAATAACATCGCCTATATTGCCGCGGATCCGGCCATCGACGAAGTGATTCTCTCCGGTGGCGATCCGTTAATGGCGAAAGACAGCAAGCTCGCTGCTCTGGCCGAAAAAATTGCTGCCATTCCCCATGTAAAAAGACTGCGTATCCACACTCGCCTGCCGGTGGTAATGCCCTCAAGGCTCGACGCTTCTTTTTATCGCTGGTTTGCCGGGCTCCCCGTGCAACGTGTACTGGTATTGCATATCAACCACGCCAATGAGGTGTCGGCTGAACTCACCGAAAAACTTGCGCCTATGCGTCAGGCGGGCGTCACAGTGCTTAATCAGGCAGTATTGCTAAAAGGAGTAAACGACACCGCCGATACACAGGCACAGTTAAACGAAAAGGTGTTTGCTGCGGGCATTATGCCTTATTACCTGCATCTGTTGGATAAGGTACAGGGTGCAGCGCATTTTGATATTGATGTAGAACAAGCCAGAGAAATAATGGCCGGAGTGATAAAGCGATTGCCAGGCTTTATGGTTCCCAAGCTCGTTACCGAAATTGGTGGCCAGCCTGGCAAAACGCCGGTTGACTTACGTCTTTATCCGCAAGACTGAACCCACAGGTTCAGTCCGAGTTACGCGAACGTATCGATGTTGGCACCGATAGCCGGGTTGGCGGATGTAGGTTTTGGTACGTCAGCGGCTGATTCCAGCAGCTGAAGCGTCGCCTTTCCTTCCTGCTCTTGCTGACCCTTAGCCAGTTTGAGAGAAGCCAACTCAAGCGACGCACCGGACGTTCCAGAGGCACCTGCACCTTGAATATCCATACCAGTTTCCTTATTTGCTTGTAGCAACGTTAAAAAGTGGGCAGAATTGCCCACCTCACTGCTATATCGGCAGACCTTAACCATTCTTTAGTCTTTTTTCTGTTTTACTTAAGGAGCGCTCTTTGGATTCTGTTCACCAGCAATTACAGGAAACGCTACAAACACTTTATCGCAAAGCGGTGGATGCCGATCAGATCCTTGATCAGTTGCAGCACCAGCAACAGGGCAAGTTTGCTGCCATCTTTGCCGACGACAGCGGTTTTACCACCCGGTCAAAACGCTTTGGCCCCTATGTGGAAGAGATCGCCGCCGACTGGCAGGCCCTCAAGCAACTTAGCGATGAAGACGCTAAACAGGCACTGGTGCCGTTAGTGAAGAAGATAGAACTGGCATTAAGCACCCTGCAGCAATTTGCCAGCAGCGTGAAGAAGTAACAAAAGTAAAGGCTGCCGCGATTACTGGTACAGCGGCAGGTTATCAATACGCTGTTGAATCTCAGCAACCTGTTTTCGGTATGCCGGGCTGTCTACCTCGCTGTAGCGGTGCCGAAACTCCTGCTTGCTTAGTCCTTCCGGTAAGCCACCGATGTAGGGCAGAATATCCCGTTCACGAAGGCCCTCCTGCGCCAGTTCCTGGAGCCGCACCGCGCTGTCTGGCTGAGTGGCGATACGGGCAAATGCCATTCCCGACATATCCGCCGCTAAATCAACAAAACTGTAGCCACTGCCACCCATGGCCCGGTCCATGAGTTCCTTGAACTCGCCAATGGCGAGGGTCATATTTTGTTGAGAAAGAATTTGCAAGGCTGCAGAAATGGTAAAGTGACGCGCCAGATCGTTACGCTGGGCCAGCACAGCCGGCGCTTTAGACTCAACCGGCGAATCCCCTTCTGGCTGAGTTGCCCCGGCCAGTCCGCTGATTCTGTGATCGCCCAGAAAGATGGCTAAAGCCAGCAGCGCAGCCTGATTATGCATTACCGGATCGCCCTCTGCACTCAGTGAAGCGGCCCGGCTGAGCATCAGGTTAAGGTAATTAGCAACAGACTGCGGCGACGGTGACCGCCCTAAAGGCGAGCCATTAATGTAAGCCAGATAATCGGTAGTTAATTCGCCGAGTTCGTCCACACCGGTACTGATGTTTTCCCGGGCAACATCGATTTGCTGGAGTAATTCATCCAACGGCCGCATGTCCAGTACCAGCAGTTCATCAGACATAGTGATTTGGGTGATCTGATTTGCAGCAGTACTGGCTACATCACTACTGGTAAAACGGTCCACCAGCCATACCGCGCTGGATAAGGCAGTATCTCCCGGTACCACCAGATTACCAATCCTTACGTGATCGATATTAACCCCCTCCCCCGGAAACACCTGGGCAGAAAGGTTAATGTAAAAGTCATCAGCCGGCGCCGGCAACGCAATACTGGCAGCAATTTGGGTTTGTTGCTCCTCTACCTCTACAGCCCCGTTAAAGCCGGGCAAAGCGCGCTGGGCAAATCCCATCAGGCTTTCAAACTGTGCTTCTGACACTTCTACGCGCTGCTGTGAATGGCGATCTTCAAGGCTGTTTTTTAACTGGCGAAGTAAGGCATGTACTGTTTCGGCATTATCGACCTGCTGCGAGGATACGCGACTGACCTTTGGCGAACCGTCTACCACCAGCACGGCAAGCAGGGTTAGCGCTGCAACAAACAGCAGTACAATAATAAACAGAAATCGGCCGAACATGTTTTTGGATATCCTATCAACACCGGATTGGTTAGTTAGCTAAATTGCTCGTTAGTCCACGCAGACAAACTTTGATATACCGCGGCCGCGGCAGAAAAGTCATGGCCCAGGGATTGTTCCGTGGGGATCGCCACACAACGCAGCCCGGCCGCTGCTGCGGCAGCCAGACCGTGTTCGGTATCTTCCACCGCCATCGCCTGCTCTGCTGTCAGGCCCATTTGTTCCAGCGCCATTAAGTAACAGTCGGGAGCGGGTTTACTGTGCTCCACGTCCTCTACCGCTACTACGCATTCCACCCAGTCGGCAAAGCCGTAACATTCCAGGGTGCGTTGAACCGAATACTTGCTGCCGCCAGTTACAATGGCAATACGTAGCCCCTGCTCATGACAGAGCGTCATGGTCTCCAGTGCGCCGGGCATTAACGGGAAAGGAGCTTTATGCAGATGCTCTTCTGTCAGCCGGGTTTTCGTATTGGCTAACTCCGCAGGCTCAGCTGATAAATTGAAATCCCGCACCACATCCACGCCATTTTGCGAGGTGGGCACACCAGCCATCGTCTCGTTATAATAAGCGTCGGTTAACTCCACACCATAAGGCGTGAGGGTTTGCTGCCATAATTTAAAATGAACCGCCTCTGAGTTTATCAGCGTACCGTCATGGTCGAATAAAATTGCCTGCAGCGGTGCTCCCGGGTTTGCCATTACACTACCTCGGCCAGATTACCTTTGCTTTCCAGCCAGGTTTTACGATCGCCGCTGCGTTTCTTGGCCAGCAACATGTCCATCATTTCGAGCATTTCGTCGTTATCGTCGGCGGTTAACTGCACTAAACGACGGGTATTAGGATCCATGGTGGTTTCGCGCAGTTGCATAGGGTTCATTTCACCCAGACCTTTAAATCGCTGTACATTTACCTTACCGCGCTTTTTATCGGCTTCGATACGGTCGAGGATCCCTTGTTTTTCGGCTTCATCAAGCGCATAGAACACTTCTTTACCCACATCGATTCTGAACAGTGGCGGCATGGCAACATACACATGACCGGCATTAACCAGCGCACGAAAGTGACGCACAAATAACGCACATAACAAGGTAGCGATATGCAGACCATCTGAGTCGGCATCGGCCAGAATACAAATTTTACCGTAACGCAAGCCGGTTAAATCTTCGGAGTCGGGATCAATTCCCAGCGCCACTGAAATGTCATGAATTTCCTGTGAGCCGAGTATTTGCCCGGAGTCCACTTCCCAGCTGTTAAGGATCTTACCGCGCAGCGGCATGATGGCCTGGAATTCACGATCGCGAGCCTGCTTGGCTGAACCGCCAGCGGAATCCCCTTCCACCAGAAACAATTCAGACTGTGTAATATCCTGTGAGCCACAGTCGGTTAATTTACCTGGCAACGCCGGGCCTTGGGTAACCTTTTTACGGGCTACCTTTTTGTTCTGACGTAAACGACGCTGCGCGTTGTTGATACACATTTCGGCCAGCGCTTCGGCGATGTCGGTGTGCTGGTTCAGCCACAGGCTGAATGAATCTTTCACCACACCAGAAACAAACGCAGAAGCCTGACGCGATGACAGGCGCTCTTTGGTCTGGCCGGCAAACTGCGGATCGTGCATTTTGGTGGAAAGAATATATGCACAGCGATCCCAGATATCGTCGGGCGTTAATTTAACCCCGCGTGGCAGTAAACTGCGGAATTCACAAAACTCACGCATAGATTCAAGCAAGCCCTGGCGCAAGCCATTTACGTGTGTGCCGCCCTGTGCAGTAGGAATGAGGTTTACATAACTTTCGGTAGTCAGCTCGCCACCTTCCGGTAACCACATTACGGCCCAGTCAGCCGCCTCGCCGTTACCACTGAAACTGCCGGTGAAAGGCACATCGTCGGGCACGGTAATGTAATCTTTAACGGCGCTTATCAGGTAATCCTGTAAACCGTCTTCATAGTGCCACTCGTGAGTTTCCTTGCCGATCTTGTCTTCAAACTTGATCCGCAGGCCTGGGCATAGCACTGCCTTGGCGCGCAGGTTATGACAAAGTTTTGCTACGGAGAATTTTGCCGAATCAAAATATTGCGGATCAGGCCAGAAGCGCACGCTGGTGCCGGTATTGCGCCGGCCGCAGGTATCGATAATGTTGAGGTCTTCGGCTCTGTCGCCATCGGCGAAGGCGATAAAGTAAACCTGACTGTCGCGACGGATGGTAACTTCCACCCGGTTAGACAGCGCGTTAACCACCGAGATCCCCACACCGTGCAAACCACCGGAGTACTCGTAGTTTTTATTAGAAAACTTACCACCGGCATGGAGCTTGGTCATGATCAGCTCAACCCCGGAGATCTTTTCTTCCGGGTGGATATCCACCGGCATACCACGACCGTCATCCACCACTTCCAGGGACTGGTCTTCATGCAGTACCACTTTGATATTAGAGGCGTGCCCCGCCAGCGCTTCATCCACACTGTTGTCGATCACTTCCTGACCAAGGTGATTCGGGCGGGTCGTGTCTGTGTACATTCCCGGACGCCGTTTAACCGGCTCCAGACCATTTAGGACCTCAATTGCATCTGAATTATATTGATTCGACATTGTTGTGATTATTCTTCGTTTGAGCTGCACACGTGTTGCAATGGTAGCGTTGCAAGCAGACGCCACCAGAACAACCTTTTAACTGATGTTATCAGGGGTCTGGTAGAAGCGCAATTTGACCTAACGTTGTGTTGCCTCGGCCGAATTCAGGAAAGCCATTATTCCCTCAAGGTGCGCTTCGTAATTCACAAAACTGTGATCGCCGCCTTCCTCTATATACACATCAGCGCCGGCGTAATGCTGTACTGCCTGACGGTAATCAAGGGTTTCATCGCCGGTTTGCAGCAGCACCTTATAGCGCTCGGGATGACTCAACTGCGGCTGATAAAATCCGCGGATATGGCCGATATCATCTTCGCTAAGAACGAAACGTTTATTCGTGTAAGGGTTTTCGTGTTCGCCCAGATAGTCTTTAAGCAATTCAAAGGGGGTTACCGCCGGATTGATAAGTACCGCTCTGCCACCGTATTGCTCGGTGAGCCAGGTTGCCAGATAGCCGCCCATGGAACTGCCTATCACCTTAAGGCCTCCGGTGAGTAAATCCGGATGCGCTTTTAGCAGCGCCTGCAATTGCGCTTCAAGTTCGGCAGGGCTATTGGATAATTCCGGGCAGATAAAGGTTGTGTCAGGAAAATGTTGTAGCAGGTACGCCCGGGTTTGGTTGGCTTTTAACGAGCTTGGGGAGCTTAAGAATCCATGTAGGTAAAGTATCGACGCCATTACGACTCCTGTTTTATTGCGTTATCCGGTGTATGCGGGAAGTAAAAGTACCATTTTCTGCCCATTCAATTACCCGAAACCCAGGTCTTTCGCTGGCCAGGCCAAACTCGGCTGAAAGTTGCCACTGCCAGCACGAAGACGGCACACCAAGTATCGGAGTATTGCTGAGCTGAGCCTGAGTTTCGGCGTGAATGTGACCATGTAATACGGCTTTTATCGGTTGCTTTGCAAGCCAGCGGGCAAGCGCTTCGGTATTTTTCAGCGCATGATTATCCATCCAGCTGCCCGTAGCAACCGGATGATGATGAATTGCCAGCAGATGCCCTGCATCAGGCGCCCGGGCTATGTTCGCCGCAACGCTGGCCAGTTGCTTTTCATCAATCACGCCGAGAGTTCCCTCAAGGCGCGTATCCAGGCCATGAATGTATTTACCTTTGAGTATCCAGGGCGTATCAGCGCGTAACCAGTTGGCTTTAAGCGTCTGCTCAAAATAGGGGTTATTGTCGTGATTGCCGGGGATCACCCGCCATGGTATCTCCCCGCCCCACTGGTTCAACAGACTCAGAAATAACTGATAACTGGCCCTGCTATCGTCGCCGGAGATATCACCGGTAAATAACAGACCATCCGGTTGTTGCTCAACGGCGGCAACCAGCACAGTACTTAGAGATTGAGCGGGATTAATATCACCGTAGGCGGATAATTCGGGTGATTCAAATAAATGACAGTCAGATATCTGGATCAGCTTCATTCAGGTTGAGGCAATAGGTTGTGCGTTGTGATTCAAACAAAAATTCAGCCACTCAGTTAAAAACAAATTAACCATGTGCTTTTCGTTGCGAAGACGCATTTTGGCGTTGGGGTATTCGTAGGAAGGCGCCAGTGCACCGGCATTCTGACTGGAGGTCACCTCTGCCATTCGCGCATCATGATACAGCCTTACTGTCATGGATGGCTTAAGATAACCGGGTGTGGATACATTTACCTGCTCTACCAAAATGGTACTGGTGTAGCGAGCCGATTCAATGATCTGAATACGGTAAGACAAGCCCAGTCCGGCCGTAAACCGGTAGGTAAGATCCTCGGTATCGCAGTCGGGTAACATGTTTAACAGATGCACATAATTACGCTCGCAGATTGCCTGCAAGGTGGGTAAATTAGGTACATATTTACGCTTGTTACTGGTCACCGGACTGCCACTGCTCTAACAAAGTGTGTTTGTTCATAAAGAACCATTGTAACGCAATTATGCTTGCAGCGTTGTCTATTTTACCTGATTCAAGCCATTCACGGGCTGTGTCTTCTGCCACCCGGTGGACTAAAATATCCTCTGACTCATACTCCAGTCCGTGCACACCGGAGGCATTAGCCGCATCGGTACAGGCCACGTACACATGCAACCTTTCGGTGGTGCCACCCGGGCTCGCCAGGTAACTCAAGGCCTTGGTAAGGTGAGTGAGAGCAATCCCCGCTTCTTCCTGCGCTTCGCGGTGACAGACTGATTCCTGACTTTCCCCCTCATCAATAATGCCGGCGATTATTTCAATCAGCCACGGAGAATTGGTGGTGGGCAACGCGCCAATCCGAATTTGCTCAATCAACACAAACTCCTGACGAACCGGATCGTATGGCAGCACGGCAACCGCGTGGCCACGCTCGAAGATTTCCCGGCTGATGTTGCCGGTCCAGCTGCCGTCGTATTTCTTGTGCGAAAAGTCGTAGCGAACCATCGTGAAGAAACCTTCGTACAAGGGTTCAATTGCCGCGATTTTGACGTCTTCTGAGTTGAAACGTTGAATTTTCGCTGTCATTGCATTCTCATTTATTAGTTAAACCAGTTAATATACGCGATTGAGTATTTACGATCATGAGTGTATATATAATTTTTGTATAAGCGCACTCAGACATAGAAGACACATATTCTGTTACACTTACGCAAGCTCTGTTACGACTTAGTTGTGTCTTTTATTATGTGATTTTTTTAAAGTACACCAATGTAATAGAAGTGAGATCGTCATTTGGGTGCATGGTTCGGGCAAAGGCATACCCGTTAACCATACTAGCGTAATTTTGCTACCCATATCACCCATTTAGTTAGTAAACACAGTTGAGATTGAAGGCACAAACATGAAAAAAACACTTTTATCGCTAATGCTTGGTCTGGGAATGACCACACCGGTATTAGCAGATAGCTTATTGGACGTTTATCAACAAGCCATGGCCAACGATCCGGTTGTTAATCGTGCAAAAGCACAACGCGACGCTGCTTATCAGGCTATTCCAATCAGCCGTGCCGCGCTGTTACCACAAATTTCAGGCTCACTGGGCTATTCCACGTCTACCAGTGAATCAACCCAGAACATTCAACGTGAAGATGAAAACGGCAACCCGACCTTCGAAATTGTCGACGTAGAAGTTGACCGTGACTCTACCAGCTGGGGCATTGACCTCAATATGTCGTTATACGACCACTCTCGCTGGTTAGGTCTGGACCAGGCTGAATTATCTGCCGAGCAAAGCGACGCTACCTACGCTGCCGCGGTACAACAACTAATTGTACGCACGGTAACTGCTTATCTGGACGTACTGCGCGCACAGGATAACCTGGACTTTGTGCAGGCAGAGAAACGTGCCATCGAACGCCAGTTAGAACAAACCAAACAGCGTTTTGAAGTTGGCTTGACTGCCATCACGGATGTTCACGAAGCTCAGGCCAATTACGATAATACGGTTGCTCAGGAAATTGTTGCAGAAAACCGCATCGAGCTGGCTCGTGAAGCGCTGCGCGTGATTACCGGTAAGTATCACGACCGTCTGGACGTGCTGGATACCCAACGTTTCGCCGCCTCTTCGCCATCGCCACAGGCCGTTACTGAATGGCTGGACATCGCCGAAGAGTCTAACCTGACCCTGCTGGCGCAGCGTCTGGCCATGGACGTAGCGAAGATGGAAATCGACATTGCTACAGCTGGTCACTACCCTACGCTGGGCTTATCAGCCTCTTATGGTAGCTCGAAAACCGAAATTTCATCACCGTTCTTCACCAACGAAACGCCGTTTCAGGATAGTCAGAGCATTGGTGTAAATGTTTCTGTGCCTATTTATCAGGGCGGTCAGGTATCGGCGCAAACGGATCGCGCCCGTGCATTGTTTATCAGTGCCGGTGAAGATTTAGAACTCGCCCACCGTCAGGCTATACAGTCGGTTCGCAGTTCGTATAATGATGTAAAAGCTGCTATCTCTACGATTCGGGCTCTGGAACAGGCAGTGCTGTCTGCTGAAAGTGCGTTGAAAGCGACAGAAGCGGGTTTTGATGTGGGTACGCGTACCATTGTAGACGTACTTAACAGCACCCGTAACCTTTTCAACGCGCGCGCTAACTTGTCTGGTTCGCGTTATGACTTTATCCAGGCTATGGTTACGCTGAAACAAGCGGCTGGTAATCTGACCGCCAGTGATCTTGAGCTGATTAGTCAGGGCCTGAAAGATGCGCCTGTGGACAGCGAGTAATTAACTTTGGCAAGACTCAAAAAACGCGCCCTTGCGGCGCGTTTTTTATTGGAAAAATGGCTTATCACGGCCTGGATGTGACTTGCAAGGCTTCGAGGCGCTGGAGGATTTCTTCCATAGACGCCTTTATTTGAAGGGTCTCTTCGACACTCGGCGCATGGTTATTTAATTGTTCTGCCAGTTGCGCTAATTTAGCTTGCAAACTTTCACTGCTGTCGTCCATGATACGGCCTGAAAAATTGATATTTCACAATCATATAGTCTTATTTCACGATTCTCAAACGAAACTAACTGACCATGAAGGCATCTCATCTCCAGCACAAATTTGAACAGGTTCGAACCAATAAAGTGTTCGAACTTTTTGTTATTGCAGTCATTTTATTTTCGGCGTTACTGGTTGGGGCAAAAACCTACGACATGCCGAGCACGGTTAACCAGGTCACCAATGTACTCGACTGGCTGATTAGCGCGTTCTTTTTAATTGAAATCACCATTCGTTTTTTGGGTGAGAAAAACAAGATCGATTTCTTTAAAAGCTTCTGGAACTGGTTTGATACGCTGATTGTATTAGTGAGTTTATTGCCGCTGGAAAACAGCGATACTGCGCTGATAGCGCGACTGGTACGAGTATTCAGGGTGCTGCGGATGATATCTATCATTCCGGAGCTAAGAATACTTCTGGTTTCCCTGATGAAAGCCTTACCACAGCTTGGCTATGTGATGCTGCTGATGTTTATCATCTTTTATATTTACGCGGCTATCGGCAGTACGCTATTTGAAGACATCAATCCTAAACTATGGGGCGACATTACCATTTCACTGCTCACCCTGTTCAGGGTAATGACCTTTGAAGACTGGACAGACGTAATGTACGAAACCATGGAAGTCTATCCGTTAAGCTGGTTCTTCTACCTGAGCTTTATCTTTTTCACCGCTTTCGCGTTTTTAAATATGGTGATTGGTATTGTGGTCAATGTGATGGAGGAAGAAAACGCCAAGGCTTACCGTGAAGCCCACAAAGATGAACCAACTATCAATGATATCGCTGCTCACTTAAAACGGCTCGAACAGAAAATTGATGACATGCAGCGAAAAGAATAATCGCGTGTTATTAGGCTAAGCCAGCCTTTTCAGGAGATCCCGGATAAGCACTGCGTGCTTTCCGGGATGACGGAAAAATTAATGTCGGGTTGACGGAGTCATTGATACCGGTTCAAGGCCGGTTTAATGGCAAAGTGTTAAACCCACTTATCGTGGATATTTAGCTGCTTCATTTTTGCCGGGCAGTGAGGTTTTGATGAAGTCACGGATATCGTTGTTAGCCGACTCCAAGTCCTCGTGGCGTAAATACATCATATGGCCGCTGCGGTATCCTTTAAAACTCAGGCGATCCTTCATTTTACCACTGGCATCAAGCTGCCATAGCGTATATTTGGCGTCGAAGTAGTTGGTCGCGCCATCATAATAACCCGACTGGATCATCACATGCAGATAAGGGTTAGCCGCCATGGCCAGGCGCAGGTTTTCACCAGTTTTATCGTTGCTGCGATCCCACGGATGAACCGGACCAAACATGTTGTACTTCACATCCGTTTTATAATTCAGTACTTCACGTAAATAGTAGTTCAATGCTGGCGTAAACGAGTGCAGCCATGAAGTGAGTTCGGCATTGTAATCAGGGCGACTGCCGCTGTCTTTGCCATCAATTCCCAGATAGCGGCTATCGAGGCGGCCAACAGTTTTACCTTCTCCACGAAGCAACTCTTTCCAGTAATACCAGGGACTCACATCCAGATTGTTTTGCTCTACGGCTTTCTCTGATAGTCCCGAATAGGCAGCCACCTGCGCAATAATCGCTTGTTTTTCTGTTTCACCGATAAAACCGCCCCGGGCGACCGCTGGCAACAGTTTATTCAGCGCAAAGGCTTCAACCTGCGGCAGAAATTCTTCCAGCGCCATATTCTGGTATTCAGGCGCCAGCAATTTGTGGTGCCAGGCAGTAGCAGCAAAATAGGGTAACCGGTTTGCCACGTCTACCGGGCCGTCACGCTTAATACCTAAATCTGTTGGCGATACCAGTACCACGCCGTTCAGATACATCCACTGGCTGTTTTGTAATGCCAGCGCCAGGCCGGAAACCCGGGTGGTGCCGTAACTTTCGCCAATCAGATATTTAGGTGAACGCCAGCGGTTATTGCGGGTAACAAAGGTATTTAACCATTCTGCCAGGTACTTAACGTCGGCATTCACGCCAAAGAACATCTCTTTTTGGGCGTCTTTAGAAGGTAACTCCCCCTCTTCGTTTTTCAGCACGCGGCTGTAGCCTGTGTTAACCGGGTTAACGTACACAATGTCTGCCACATCAAGAATGGAATAAGGGTTCTTTTTCACGCCGTAAGGCTGCAGCGGGTAGCCCTCGTCATCAATGTTCAGGATCACCGGCCCGGTATAGGCAATGTGCATCCACACCGAGGCTGAGCCTGGTCCGCCATTAAAGCTTATGACCAGCGGGCGGGTGCTGTCGTCTTTAACATCACTGCGCTTGTAATAGGTGTAATGCAGGGCGGCCACGGCATCACCTTCGTCGTTCCATACCGGTTGGGTTCCGGTAGTGGCAGTGTAGTTTACCCTGTCACCGTTAATAGTCGTTTTATGTTCGGTTACTACGGTACTGTCGGGCTCAATGGCGCGACTGTAATCTTCAGCATGGCCATACGGCGATGCCAGCAGTGTAATTCCCACCGTCAGGGTGAGTAGTGATTTGATGAGTGTCATTAGTGCTCTCTTTTTTTTATTGTCGTGTCACTTATCATCATGGCACAAAAACAGGAGCAGGTTGAGTGTTGTCAGGGCATTCTGCCGGATCCCGGCGATAGTTGGCTGCAAAGCTGAGCAGCCAGTGGTTAGGTGGTGATACAAGGCGACGCTTGTATCACCACAATAAAGCTTACAGGTTATATTGCTGTTCCAGCTCGGCTACCCGGGCTTTGGAATCTGCTGCTTCGAAAATGCGGTCGGCCAGACGCCGTTTTGCCAGCGGTGTTAAGTCCATCTTCAGTAACAGTTCAATGTAGTTGAGGTAAATTTCATCACTGCGCACCTGTTCTGACATTACGCTGTCGTAGATTGCTTTCGCGTCTTCGGTTTCGCCTTTATCAATTAATACCTGGGCAAGGGTGTCGGCAATCTCCGGCGCCTGAGGTACTATCTCGAGCGCTTGTCTGGCATGCTCTTCGGCAGCATCCAGCATGCCTTCCTGATGTTCAAGGTAGGCCAGGTTATTGAGTGCGATGGCATTTTCCGGTTGTTTTTCGGCAAGCTGACGATACACGTTGATAGCCTCGCTGCGATCCCGCTGAATGAGGCGCTCTGCGTACAGCAACATTGCCTGGGTATTGTCAGGGTTGTTTTCTCTGAATGCCGTAACCAGTGCAAAAGCCTTATCTGGCTGGTCAGCCATTTCGTGGGCAGCCATGGCTAACAGCAGATTGCGGGTATTTGGAATGGCCTCGTAAGCAGCCAGCGCATTGGGAATGGCTGCTGTTGGATTATCCCGATAAAGCTGCAACCGTGCTCTTATCCCTTTAACGTAAGGCAACTGCTTTTCTTGCTCCGTCAGTTGGTCAAGGATGGCTTCGGTTTGCGGAATTTGCCGCAACATGGCGTGAAAATGCGCTTTGACTATCTCGATTTGACGGTCCGGGCGCTTTTCTAAAAAGCCGGCGGTTAGCTCCACACCATTTTGAAAGCGACTTTGCAAATCAAGGATCATGGCCATGCCCAGCACAGCCGTTTTATGATTTGGCTGTTCACTCAGCCAGGCCTCGTAATGCGCTTTTGCTTCGTTTACTTGTGAGCCTGCTAATAATAAGCGGCCTTTGGTATCCCAGAATAAATCAGGCGTGTCATCATCAAGCTGTACCTGCCCGATAAGTTCAATGCCATCAGCAACCCGTTTTTCGGCCAGGTAGACTCTGGCCAGTAACACTTTAGGTACATCATTGTCAGGGTTACGGGCAACTATTTCCTGAATAGTATTCACCGCTTCATTGGCTTTGCCCATTTGCTTTTGCACAATGTAAAGGAGCGCCAGCGATGCCTGATCGGTTGCGTCGATAGTGAGCGCCTGATTAATAGCCTCCAGCGCCTGCTGTGGCTGTTCCTGCACCATAGCCAGCGAGACCCGCTGGATTTTGGCTTTCAGGTTATTGCTGTCTAACGCCTCAGCTTTGGCAATAGCGGCTTCAGCAGCTTCGTAGTTTTGCTGAGCAATATACACCTGCCCTTTTACCAGCCAGGGCTGAGCATTTTGCGGTTCGGTTTTTTGCCAGTTTTCTGCCACTTCCAGCGCTTTATCGAACTGACGGGTAGCAATGTAGGCATTTGCCAGCGTTTGCTGGCCCATGGTGAGTTCTGGAGCCCGCTCTACCGCTGCTTCCAGATTAACCAGGCCTTCGGCATCGTTAATCGACAGCTGTAATACGCCGATACGGGTTAAATCTTCTGCTGAAGTGGCAATAGGCACTGACTTTTCAATCATCGCCTTAGCGTCGACCACGTTACCGCTTTGCAGTAACTGATACCCGGCTTTGGAAAACAGCATAGCGTCATTTTCGGCTTCACCATCGACTCTGGCCAGGATATCAGTAGCTTCTTCATTTTTGCCCTGTTGCAGCAAGCTGTTTGCCAGCATCCGCAGTGCCGCATGAGACGGCGGTAAATCAGAGGCAATCATCGACAGATGTCGGGTGGTAGCCGCGTAGTCTTCTAACTGATAAGCACTAAAACCGGCTAGCAAGCGGGCCAGCGGATCATTACGACCATTCTGGATCGCGGCTTCCAGGTGCTTAAGGGCCACGCTGAAATTGCCCTCACGGGCTTCAATCACGCCTTTAAACTGGTTAAGCAAAGGATTGGTAGCGCTTTGCTCCAGCAGATCATCCACTAACGGGGCCGCGTCTTCGAAACGCTTGGCATCCATCAGGATAGCGGTGAGAATAAATTTGGTTTCGGTGTCATCCGGCGCTACGTCCAGGTAAGCATCGTAAGCGGTAACGGCGGCATCCAGATTGCGTAAATACATATTCAGCCGCGCTTGCTGCATTAACACGTCTTTGTTAAGCGGCGCCTGTTGATGCAGGGTATTGATGGCTTGTAAGGCGCCTTCATAATCATCGTCGAGTACCTTACCGAGCGCCAGCGATAGCCCTTTATACACACTGGATGTATCTATTTTTGCAATGTCGTCAAGCAGGACCCGGGCTTCTTTGGTCTTTTCCAGTCGCAGCAGCGCTTCCAGCTTGTAGTAGGTTACCTCGGCCCGCTTTACCGGCGTCAGACCGTCCACGTTGTGATTAATTTCTGACAGGGCGACTTCTGAATTGGTTTCCTGGTAGGCCCGGGTGATAAGGGGCAGCACTTCGCTCACTTCATAGCCCAGATCCAGCGCCCGGTTGAGTTCCTTTTCTGCGGCTGCGAAGTCTTTTTGTTGCAAATAGAGCTGGCCAAGTTCGAAACGCGCGTTGGGATCCTCAGGATCTTTCTGAATGGCACTCTTATATTCAATAATGGCCGACTGGTTATCCTTCGCCTCAACAAACTGGCGTGCTGCGAGCACATGTTCTTCACTGGTTTTCTGACCGCAGCCGGTCAGTGACAGGCTGGAAATCCCCAGCATTACAGCAGCTAACACCGCGTTACGATTAAATGACTTTCTTTTCATAAAGCTTACCTTGCAAATGATTCTCAGACTTTCCGTATTGTTGCAGCGACTAATACCAATCAGACGTGGTATCCGCACTACTATTGGCCTATAATAGTGTTTTAATAATCAGCTGGCTTTTCTGCTATGCCCCATCCGAGTTATTCAGGATCCGTAATTTAATGACCACAAATGTCGAACTGACCTTCACAGACCTTAATCTTCCGCAGCCTATCTTACAAGCCCTAGAGAAAGTTGGCTACGAGAAACCGTCGCCAATTCAGGCGGAAAGTATTCCGTTATTACTGGACGGACACGATCTGTTGGGTCAGGCGCAAACCGGTACAGGTAAAACTGCAGCATTCGCACTGCCAATGCTGGCTAATCTGGACATCGAAGGCAACTACCCGCAACTGCTGGTACTTGCACCAACCCGCGAACTGGCAATTCAGGTGGCTGAAGCCTTTCAGGCGTATGCCAGTTTTTCTAAAAAAATCCGCGTACTACCGGTTTACGGTGGTCAGTCATACGATAACCAGATCCGCCAGTTAAAGCGCGGCGTGCAGGTTGTTGTAGGTACCCCGGGTCGGGTTATCGATCACATTAAACGCGGCACGCTTAAACTCGACCAGCTGAAATTTTTGGTGTTAGACGAAGCCGATGAAATGCTCCGCATGGGCTTTATCGACGACGTTGAACTTATTTTAAGCCATGCTCCGGCAGAGCGTCAGACGGCGTTGTTCTCAGCAACAATGCCAGGACCGATCAAAAAAATAACCGAGCGTTATTTAAAAGATCCCAAGCATGTCAAAATCGCCTCCAAGGTAAGTACCGCCAGCACTATTCGCCAGCGTTACTGCCAGGTTGCCGGCCACCACAAGCTGGAAGCACTGACGCGTATTATGGAAGTTGAGCCCTTTGACGGGGTCATCATCTTTGTGCGCACCAAAACCGCAACACTGGAATTATCAGAAAAACTGGCCGCACGTGGATATGATGTAGAGCCGTTGAACGGCGATATCCCGCAGAATGCCCGGGAGCGTACAGTTGATCGTCTGAAGCAAGGCAAGATTGATATTCTTGTTGCCACCGACGTGGTAGCCCGTGGCCTTGACGTTGAACGTGTTAGCCACGTTATTAACTTTGACGTACCGTACGACACAGAAAGTTATGTACACCGTATCGGTCGTACCGGCCGTGCCGGAAGAACCGGTGATGCTATTCTGTTTATCTCTCACCGCGAAAAGCGCATGCTGCAATCGATTGAACGGGCGACCCGCCAGACCATCGAAGCTATGCCGATTCCGTCGATCACTGAGCTAAACGAAACGCGCCTGAGCAACTTTAAACAAAGCATCTCCGAGGCAACCAAGGACGACAGCATTGAAAACCTGATGCCAATCGTGGATATGCTGCGCGAAGAGATTGAAGCCAGCCCGGAAGTACTGCTGGCCGCACTGGTAAAAATCGCCCAGGGTGACGAGCCGTTACTGCTGAAAGAATCAGACCGCCCGGACCTGCACAGCAAGCCCCGTCGTGACCGTGATTTCGACAGTAATAACCGCCGCGACCGTGATGGTGGCAAAGGCCGCGATGCCCGCCGCAAGTCTCCTCGCGATAGTCGTCGCCCGGATGAAGGTAAGCAACGCTTCCGCATCGAGGTGGGACATGTTCATGGTGTTAAGCCCGGTAATATCGTAGGCGCCATTGCTAACGAAGCCAATATCGACAGCAAACACATTGGCGCTATCGAAATATATGATAATTTCAGTACCGTAGATTTACCGGAAGGAATGCCGGCAGACACCCGCCAAACCTTACAGGGCACCCGCGTTGCAGGCCAGCGTCTGGCCCTTCGCGAATGGTCTGATAAACCACCAGCAAAAGGCAAAGGTAAAGGTCCTGGGGCAGGCAGAGGCAAACCTCGCGGTAAATAACGTTAACGTCTAAAAAATTCTTTTTTATTCGTTTGAACAATATAAAAAACGGGGCACACTAGCTGCAATTGGAAACACTGAGAGTTTGATATGCGCTACTTCCCGTTATTTATTGATACACAGAACCTGCCCTGCCTGATAGTGGGGGCGGGTGAAGTGGCTGCTCGCAAGCTCGAACTATTACTGAAAAGCGAAGCTCAGGTAACAGTGGTAGCACCTGAAATCTGTGGCACGGTCAGGCATCTGGCCAGCTCGGCACAGGTTTCCCTTCATCAACGTCCCTTTGAAACCTCAGATCTCGACCATGTCAGAGTGGTGTTTGTTGCCACCAGCGACGAAGCGTTAAATGCTGAAATCCATGCCGAAGCCACGGCTCGTGGTTTACTGGTAAACGTTGTTGATAACACGCCTTTGTGCGGGTTTATTACCCCCTCAATTATTGATCGCTCCCCTATTGTCATTGCCATGAGCAGTGGCGGTCATGCGCCGGTTCTGCTGCGTTATATGCGCCAGAAGCTGGAATCGTTGATACCTGCCAATATCAGCAAGCTGGGCGCTTTTTCTGAACGTTTCAGAAATAAGGTCAAATCATCACTGGCATCGGTCACTGCCCGCCGTTATTTCTGGGAGTCGGTGCTCGACGGTGACATCGCCGAAGAAGTCACCCAAGGAAATAACGAAAAAGCCGAGCAAAAGTTTGAGGCGGCTCTCGCGGCTGCCGCTGAAAACAAACAAACCGAAGGTCAGGTTTATTTAGTTGGTGCCGGCCCGGGCGATCCGGATTTGCTGACCTTTCGCGCATTACGCCTGATGCAAAAGGCCGATGTGGTGGTCTACGACCGCCTGGTATCGCCGCAAATCCTGGAACTGGTGCGTCGCGACGCCGAAAAGGTATACGTAGGCAAAGCCAAAAGCATTCATACCGTTCCTCAGGACGATATCAATCAGCTATTAGTGAAATATGCTAAAGAAGGTAACCGGGTTGTACGTCTTAAAGGCGGCGATCCCTTTATCTTTGGTCGTGGTGGCGAAGAGATCCAACGCCTGATAGAAGAAGGCATTTCCTTCCAGGTGGTACCAGGAATTACCGCTGCTGCCGGTGCAGGCAGTTACGCAGGAATTCCACTTACGCACCGCGATCACGCGCAGTCTGTGGTATTTGCCACCGGCCATCTAAAGAATAACACCATCGATTTAAACTGGCCTTCGCTGGCGCAGCCAAATCAGACCGCAGTGTTTTATATGGGCTTAACCGGCTTGCCGATTATCTGTGAACAGCTGATCAAACATGGCTTAGCCGCCTCAACACCTATCGCGTTGGTGCAATCGGCAACAACCCACCAGCAAAAGGTGCTCACCGGAACACTGGCCGATATGCCTGACCATCCGCAACTGGGTGAAATAGCACCTCCAGCACTTATCATCGTGGGTGGCGTAGTTAGCCTGCATAAACAACTCAACTGGTTTGAGCCGGGCCAGCCTGCTTAGGCTGCTCATAAGCTGAAAAATTGCGCTACACTTAAAGAATGACTCTGCTAAATTGCGCGCAATGAAATATCTCAGCTTTATTGGTTGCTTCTCCCTGCTTTACAGCTTGCTCAATGTTGCTCTGGCAGAGCAAACCGCATATCGCCGTTCAGCCACAGCAGAAGGAACCCAGTACACCTTTGCCTGGCTCGATCACGATAGCAAACCCCGTAAAATTTCATTTTTATTGCCCGACGACAGCAGCCGGCAGTTACCAGTTCAGCAGGTTAACTATAATCCTCAACTGGCACTCAGGGCAGTCGAGATAGAGTTGCTCAAAGCTGCGCGGGATATTGATCCCCGGGAGGCTCGTTTTAAACTGATTAACCGGCATGATTCACTTGAGTTTAGTCTAAGCGGTAAAAATGAAAAACGCCTGGACGAGCTGACCACTGAATTAAAGGAAACTCAGGAAACCGCCTTAGATAACTACCTGACCGAGCGTTATTTTCAGCAGTATAAAACGCCGCTGTTACAGGAAGCCATTAAACCCAACCATATTCGCTACATTGAAGAAAGCACCCTGCCGCTGATCCCGTTAGCCCAGTCGCTGTATGATATTGTTGATGAGCAATCCAATGCGCGCTCTTACCTTAATTTGCTGCTTAGCTGGGCACAGACCATCCCCTACGATGAGCTGACTAACCGGGTTTCCAGCAACGGCTCAGGTTTTTCACCGCCGCTGGCGGTGCTTAATCAGAATCTTGGTGATTGCGATAGTAAGTCAGTACTCACTGCGTCTTTAATAAGAGCTTTTCTGCCGAATAACTCTATGCGACTCGTGCTGTTACGCAACCATGCTTTACTGGCTATCGCCATGACACCACTCACAAAAGACACCACAATGATGATAGACGGCATGCCGTTTATTCTGCTTGACCCAACCGGTCCGGCGCAGATGAAGCTCGGTGAAGTCAGCAAATCCACCAAGCAGGAAATCGCCTCTCAACAGTACACACTTGAAGTTATTCCGCCTGCGTTAGCCAGGCAACAGTAGGCTGGTGATTTAATCCCGATTAAAAACAGGGATCTTACCAAACGTGAAAACGGTTACTCTTGAGTTCACCCGAACGTCGGAGCAAAGATTACTACCTTAAAATAGCGCATGCAGCCAGTATCAAACCAGTTGAAAATCAGTTTGATAAATGTAATAAAGACCTCCCGTTTGTGTCCAGAGTAAGCTCCCGGAGTCTGCTATTAAACCGCTAATTTGCTGGCTCGTTCTGGCAATCGCCCTCTCTTTTGTGAGCGGTCATTCTTCTGTCTATGCCAGCGAAAATTATGCAGGCGCTGAGGCCTGTATTGCTTGTCATAAAGCCCAGGGCGATGCATGGCTGAGCTCCGATCATTATCAAAGCATGCAGCGTGCTGATGAAAACGTGGTGCTGGGGGATTTCTCAGGTACTAAGTACACCTTTGGCAAACGCACTTCGCGGTTCTTTGTGCAAGACGGGCAATATTTTATCGAAACTTTCAACCAACAGGGCAAGCAACAGACTTACCCTGTTCGCTATGTCTTCGGTTACCGCCCGCTACAACAATATTTACTGGAAACCGAGCCAGGCCGTTTACAGGCGTTTGACGTTGCCTGGGATACCCGCCCCCGATCGGAAGGCGGGCAAAGGTGGTATCAACTGCAAGATGAAAGTGTAACGGATCCTGAGCATCCCTTTTTCTGGACCGGGTATTATCAAAATTGGAACAGCCGCTGTGCCGCCTGTCATACTACCGATTTTGAAAAACAATTTAACAGCGAAACCAATCAGTATCATTCCACCTGGACAGACGTAAACGTTGCCTGTGAAAGTTGCCATGGCCCAGGTCAGGAGCATATACAGAGTATTACTGACAAAACCTATTCTTCTGATAAGACCGGCTTAAAAGACCTGGGTGAAAAACTTGTCTTTCATTTTAATGATGGCGATCCTATCGCTCGCCCGCAGCAGTCGCCGCAAGGTCCTTCACTGGCACTGGACACCTGCGGAGCTTGTCATAGCCGCCGGTCTGAGCTAAAGGAGCTCTCCGGCACTGAGCCCTATCACCAGCAATTTCAATTGGAAGGACTGGATGAGCCACTGTATTTTAGTGACGGACAAATTCGTGAAGAGGTGTTTGTTTTGGGGTCATTTCTACAAAGTAAAATGGCTGAAGCCGGAGTAACCTGCACAAATTGTCATGATCCTCACACTGGTAAAACACTTTTACCCGGCGCCCAGCTATGCAGTACCTGCCATGCACCAACCGTTTTTGCAGCACCTGAACATACTAATGGACATGAAGGAGCTGATTGCCTTGATTGCCATATGCCAGAACGTGTCTATATGGGCGTTGATGCGCGTCGCGACCACCGATTCCACCGCCCCAGCCCTAAACACCCGAATAGCAGCTCGCCCTGTAAAACCTGCCATGGAGATGCATCCGAAGGATGGTTGACAAACGCTCTTAAAGCCTGGCCAAAACGACAGGGCGCGTCTCCAGACACCCTTGGCGAGTGGGCAGCCTTAAACCAGCGCTTATCAGCTCTGGATGTCACCGCAGTGAATGCCGCCAGTAACCTGTTGAACGAAGATAAACTTCCCTCACTGGAAGAGGCCGCGCTGGTCGAGAAAATGGTTGTTATTGCGCCCCAACGCATGCTCGAAAAGGTTTCCCGCATGACTGATGACGACGATCCCATTATCAGACAAAGTGCTGCGCGTGCAGCCGCGAGTTTACCCGAAGCCAGTCAGTATCAACTCTTACTTAAATTAAGTCAGGACCCGATCATATCGGTGCGAGCGGAAGTAGCCAGTACGCTTTTATCGCTAAGACCCCAATGGTTTTCAAGGGCACCTCAACTGACCGCGTTGCTGGAGGAGTACCAACAAATATTGCGTGATAGCCAGGATCACCCTGGCGCAAACCTAGGTTTAGCTAGGATTGCCTCGCTCCAACAGCAAATTCCCGATGCAATAAAGCTCTATGAACTGGCATTGCGAATAGATCCTCAGCATATCCCCTCCTTACTGAGTTATTCGGACTTTCTACGCAGTTTTGGTAACGAAGATAAAGCCCGTAGGCAGTTGGAGCTCGCCCTGCGATATGGCAGTGATATGGCTGCGGTACAGTTCTCATACGGACTACAGAAAATTCGCGACAAGGCCTACCAGCAAGCGCTTCCCCATCTCACTAAGGCAGCAAACTCAACTGAAGCCATACCAAGATATGCCTTTGTGAATGCAGTAGCGTTATGGCAACTCAATTATCGAAAGGACGCCATAACTGTTCTGACCGAAGCTGACACTCGCTGGCCAGGCAATTACGATATATTAGTCACCCGGGCAAAATATGCTTACCAGCTGAGAGATGTAACCGCTTTGAAAACCGCAGTAAAAGCATTGGGTGAGTACTATCCCAATGACGCCACTTATAAGCAGTTACAGAGATTGCTTAACTAAGAGTTGCAGTGACTGCTTGCCTTGCTGAATTTCACTGACAATTTGTTGGTGAGTTGCATAATTCAGCGCTACTGACGGACGATAATTATTTCCGTTACTCCGCCTGTCCCGGCCCTCGCAGAGCGAGACCGGGATAGCAGTATTGAGCTTACAGGTGATGCTCGGCAAAATCTGCCAGACGCGAACGCACCACACCATCAAGGTTAATGGTGGCGCTGCCCGAGAAGTCTTTAAACTTCTCCACCAGGTAGGTTAAGCCCGAGGTCACAGCGCTTAAATAGTTACTGTCTATCTGCGCCAGGTTACCGCTACAAATCAGCTTGGTGCCTTCACCACAACGGGTAATGATTGTTTTAAGCTGCGATGCTGTGAGGTTTTGCGACTCGTCCAGGATCACAATGGAGTTCTGGATACTCCGCCCGCGCATAAAGTTAACCGACTTAAACTGAATATTGGCTTTCTCCATAATGTAACTCATGGAGCCTTTGGTGTTTTCGTCGTGTTTATGCAGCACTTCCAGGGAGTCGGTAATCGCCGCCAGCCAGGGCGCCATTTTCTCTTCTTCGGTACCAGGTAAAAAGCCGATGGATTCAGCGATTTCCGGGGTATTACGGGTAACGATAATCTTATCGTACATGTTCCGCTCTACCACCATCTCCAGTGCAGCGGCTAATGCCAGCAGCGTTTTACCACTACCTGCCGGGCCGGTAAGGATCACCAGATCGATATGCGGGTCGAGTAAGGAATGCAGAGCCATTGCCTGGCCAATATTTTTCGGGTTAATTCCCCACGCATGGCGCGACATCAGACGCTCATAACCGAGATCGAGAATTTCCATCTGGTCGCTGTCCATGGATTCCACCAGGCCAGCAAACTGATTACTTTCGTCGAGTAAAAACTCGTTAATGTATGCTTCGGGTAATAACGAGCGCGGTACGGTGTGAATGGTGTCTCGCCCTTCTGAGCGACTGTCTACCGATTTTACGCGCTCCCAAAAGTCCCCCTCAAACTGGTGGTAGCCTCGGGTCAGATATTTAATGTCTGAAATCAGCTGATCGGTACGGTAATCCTCAACATGAGCAAGCCCGGCCCCTTTGGCTTTGAGGCGCATATTAATGTCTTTGGTGACCAGCACCACTTCCTGCGAAGCGAACATCGTTTGCAAATGCAATGCAACATTAATGATACGGTTGTCATTTTCGTCACTGGCAAAAATCTGCTGTGACTCGGTCATATTTAAATCAGCATAAATCGATAACGTCCCGGTCGGTCGGTTATCACCAGCGCCGAATCCACTTAATGGCACGCCAGCCAGCATGTCTTCGGGCGTCGCATCACGCAATAAATCTTCCATGGCGCGAATACAGACCCTGGCATCACGGGCAACGTCTTTCTTGCTGTCTTTTATATAATCCAGCTCTTCCAGTACCGTCATGGGCACCACAACATCATTTTCTTTAAAAGAGAGGAACGCGAGGGGTTCGTGTAGCAGGATATTGGTATCTAGGACATATATTCTGGTGTCTGCATTGCTTTTTCTTGGCATCCGTTACTCCAATGAACATGACCAAGCTCGTCTTATTGTCGACGTGCTATTACGAGCCGATGTACACGGAGTTACAAGCCGACTGACACTCCGCATCACATCGACCATCAACTCCACCATAATCCAGTTTTTAAAACTATTCACTTTTTTTTGGCATTTTTAGGCAAATTAATTTTTATCACCTGGTTGCCTGTTCATCAGGTACGACAAGATTGCAGCTGATTGCTATATTGAGCAAGACAGCTAAGGCGGGGATCAGTACAATACGCCCCCCGGTTATCGCGGAGTAGTTTAATATGAGTACCGACACACAATTTGCCATTGGTCAGCGCTGGCTGAGTAACACCGAAACAGAACTGGGCCTGGGCGCGATTATTCGCGTGGATTTCCGTTCCATAGAGGTGTTGTATCCAGCCACCGAAGAAAGCCGCATTTACACCAAAGCCGATGCGCCACTCACGCGCCTCACGTTTACCGAAGGTGAAATGGTGAAATCGCAGGAAGGCTGGAGTTTGTGTGTTGAGTCGATCACCGAGCAACAGGGTGTGCTGATTTATCATGGTGTACGCGAAGATACCAAACAGGCTACCACGCTGGCCGAACCCAACCTCGATCACCATATTCGTTTAAATCAGCCTGAGAAACGGTTATTTAACTACCAGTTCGACCACCCTAAGTGGTTTGACTTGCGCCATGGCTCACTAACCAATGAACATGCTCACGCTAAGTCCGACACCATAGGTCTGGTGGGCGCTCGTATCGAGCTGATTCCTCACCAGTTGCACATCGCTTCTGAAGTGGGTCGTCGCTATGCCCCACGGGTACTGCTGGCTGATGAGGTTGGCCTGGGTAAAACCATTGAGGCAGCGCTTATTATCCACCAGCAAATTCTTACCGGTCGTGCGTCGCGGGTATTAATTGTGGTACCAGATACCCTGCTGCATCAATGGCTGGTTGAAATGCTGCGCCGGGTTAACCTCGCCTTTGCTATTTATGACGAAAGCCGCTGCGTGGCACTGGAAGATGAGAGCGATAACCCCTTTGATAACGACCAGCTCATCCTGTGTGGTCTTAACTGGCTGACCAGCAATCCTAAACGTCAGCAGCAGATCCAGGATACGTCCTGGGACTTACTGGTGGTCGATGAAGCTCATCACCTGGCCTGGTCTGCCGATGAGCCGTCACTGGAATATCAAACCATTGAAAAACTGGCTGAAGCCACACCGGGTGTATTACTGCTTACCGCTACGCCGGATCAACTGGGTCACGAAAGTC
Source organism: Marisediminitalea oceani (assembly GCF_003731635.1). Classification (GTDB taxonomy): domain Bacteria; phylum Pseudomonadota; class Gammaproteobacteria; order Enterobacterales; family Alteromonadaceae; genus Alteromonas; species Alteromonas oceani. Next base: position 101,835 of record NZ_RCUA01000032.1, read on the forward strand.
ACTTTGCCCGCCTGCGTTTGCTGGACCCTGCGCGTTTTTATGATTACCCGGCGTTTTTAAAAGAAGAGTCTCAGTATACGCAGTTGGCAGAAGCGGTAGCACCGCTTATCGAAGGCGATGAATTAAGCGCCGAGCAAACCGCTCAGTTAACCGCACTTGCGCCTGAGATCATGGCGCAGTTTGATGATTTAAGCAGTAACGAAAACCGAGATGCCATTTTGCATCAGCTTATCGATTGCCACGGTACCGGCCGCTTATTATTCCGTAACCGCCGTGCCGCGATAGAAGGCTTTCCGTCGCGTCATTTGCATGCTTATCCGCTGCCTAAACCTGAGCTTTATGAGAATGACGAGATTACCTCTTTAACCGAAGCTCTGTACCCGGAGCGTCAGCCGGCACTTATTGATGTCTGGCTGGATGCCGATCCACGGGTGGAATGGCTGTTAAACCTGTTACCCGACATCAAACCAGAAAAAGTACTGTTGATCTGTGCCAGTGCCGCCACCGCCCAGCAATTAGCTGAGCTGATCCGTGTGCGTACCGGTATTCGTCAGGCCGTGTTTCACGAAGGCATGAGTATTGTGGAGCGTGATAAAGCCGCCCACTACTTTGCCGATCCGGAAGACGGTGCGCAAATCCTGCTGTGCAGTGAAATTGGTAGTGAAGGCCGTAACTTTCAGTTCGCCCATCATTTGGTGCTGTTTGATTTACCGCTCACGCCCGATCTTCTGGAACAGCGTATTGGCCGACTCGACCGGATTGGCCAGACCCAGGATATCCAAATCCACGTACCAGTAATTGAAGAGTCTGCTCAGTCAGTATTGTTAAAGTGGTACCACGAAGGCCTGAATGCCTTTGAACAAACCTGCCCTACCGGCGGTAAAGTGTTCGACACGGTAGAAGAAACCCTGGTAATGAACTGCCTTACTCCGTTTGACACTGAGCTGCAGCAGGAACTGATTGAGCAAAGCCAACAGCTTAACGCCGAGCTCAAAGCCAAACTGGATGCCGGACGCGACAAACTGCTGGAATTAAACGCTGCCGGTGTGGGCCGGGTCGATACGCTATTGGAGCAGATCGTCGCCCAGGACAGTGCCAGCGAGTTACCTAAATTTGCTGGCCGACTGTTTGATGCCATTGGCATTCAACAGGAAGAAAAAGGCCAGGACTGTTTTATCCTGCGCCCCAGCGAGTCCATGATTGGCCACCTGCCGGGTCTGGACCCGGAGGGGATGACGGTCACCTACCGTCGTCGCACCGCAACCACACTGGAAAACGTGCACTTTTTAACCTGGGATCATCCGCTTATTCATCATGCCATGGAAATGGTGATGACCGACATTTACGGTAAGAGCAGCGTGGGGTTTGTGGCCGATACCAGCCAGCCTAAAGGCGCGTATTATCTGGAAACCCTGTTTGTGTTGTCGGCTAAAGCGCCTGCGGCACTGCAGTTGGAGCGCTTCCTGCCGCCTACGCCAATCCGCTTGTGTCTGGATGCCAAGAGTCAGCCGTCGGATCTTGATACCACTGCCCATCGTCCTCTCGGCCGCAAGGTAGCAACACAGTTAGTACAGGCACTTACGCCGCAGTTGCAACAGCATTTACAGCATGCCCGCGAGCTGGCCCATAAACAGGCAAATCACGTTCTCGGCGAAGCTATGGATGCTATGCAAACCACCCTGGGCGGAGAAGTACAACGCCTGAAAGATTTGCAGCAGCAGAACCCGGCTATCCGTGACAGCGAAATCGAGTTTATCGAAATTCAGATGGCAGCGTTAACCAAGGTGCTGCAGGAAAGTGACGTGCAGCTCGACGCCGTACGGGTACTGGTAAACAATCCTTAAGGTTAGCGAATTAGAATGAGTGCCAACCCGGAATTTGTTTATCAACCGCCACAGAATCCCTACTTAAGCTTGTTGTATCATGATGACGATGTGATTGTGGTTAACAAGCCCAGCGGCCTGCTCAGTGTGCCGGGCAAAGCTCCGGAACACCGGGATTCGCTCATTACCCGTATTCAACGGGTTTACCCTGATGCGAGGATCGTACACCGGTTGGATATGGCCACTTCCGGGGTTATGGTGGTGGCTCAGCACAAAGACAGCCATCGCCAGCTTTCGCGGCAATTTGAGCTGCGCCAGACCGCCAAGCGTTACTTCGCCAGGATAGCCGGCGTGCCCGCTCAATCGTCAGGCTCGGTAGATTTACCGCTCATCTGTGACTGGCCCAACCGGCCCAAACAAAAAGTCGACTTTGAGTCTGGCAAGCCTGCGCTCACCCATTATAAAGTAGTGCAACAGGATGCTACCGAAGCGCTCGTGGCACTTATCCCGATAACCGGTCGCTCCCATCAGTTGCGGGTCCATATGCTTGAACTGGGCCACCCCATCTTAGGCGATCGCCTGTATGGCACACCCTCAGTGATTGCCAGCGCGCCGCGGTTACAATTGCACGCAGAGACATTATCATTTACCCACCCGACGAGCGGTAAACGCATGCAGTTCAGTGCGCCCCTCCCATTTGGTCACTACCAACCGGATGTTTTTTCAGAAGTATCGCCGGGCGCTTAATGTTTGCGGATCATAGCCGATAACCTACTATTAGTGTTTGTCCGGACCCGCTTAATTTAGTCATGAATCGCCTCTTTGCCATCATCAGCGTTGCTTGTATCCTGCTTTTACTGGTGGTTTACAGTCGCCCGGTAACGGCGCTGACACTGGACGATCTGACCCATTATTTTCATGACGAGGATTTACTGACGCTCGCCGTAGCCGACCAGCAAATTCCGGCCCTTGAGATCCAACCGAGCGTCCCACTGGTGCGCGGTACTGCCATTATCCTGGTATCCCTCCAGTCACAATCGATCAATCTGGATACCGGATTGGTACTGGCCGAGAGCCTGGGTGAAAAAGGCTGGCGCACCTTGCTTATTCCCACCGACTTTAATCAGGCCGAGGCTACCCAGCCGGCATCGGTAACCAGTGATAAACCCGTGGCTAATCTGCTAACGGCGCCGGTAAACTATGATGCTTACCGGCTGCAAATTATCGGCTTGATTAACGCCGCCTACACCCATGCCAACCAGTTTAAAGGGTATACGTTTATTACCGCCGAAGGCATGACCAGCGCGGTGTTACTCGACGCTATCCACAACGGCCTGGTCAGTGCACCGGATACGCTGGTGAGCGTTGGCGCTTTCTGGCCGGCCAGAACTCAAAACAATGCGCTGGCCGAAATGCTGGCACAAAGCAGCTACCCGGTGCTGGATATTAGTTTGCCGTCGCTGAGCCAATGGCAATCTGCCACTGTTGAGCAGCGCAGGAATGCCGTAGCGATGAGTTTAAAGCAGCTTTATCGTCAACGCACGTTTACAGCGCAGCAAAGTTATGGCGGTGCGGGTGACCGACTGCCCCGGCCGGGCAGTGCCTGGTTAGGCACCGAGATTTACAGTTGGTTACGTTATCTCGGCTGGTAGTAAACCATCAGGTTTCTCGCTTTGATACGTAAACTACTGAAGTCTCAATGGCTTCAGAATCGACTGAAAGCGCTTCTATAACCACGAATAATTAAGACCGATAATTCTCTTACAGCCCTCGCCAGATAAGATATGCCAAGACATACGGGGGTGTACTGCAACTCGTCGCATTTTTGCAATTCTACCGGTGACTTCAGAATTTTGGGCTATACTTCGTTTAGGTTTTTTTAGCGGATTGCCAGCGTGAGTATCAGTCAATTCATTGAGGAAAAATCCCGTCAGCTGTGTTTTTATTTGCGCGCTTTCTGGCAGGGCACCCTGAATTATCAGGAACTCAATTATTTTTTCTGGGACACTCTAGAGGAGTGGTCTCTCTATCGCAGCGACGATCTGGAACCGAGCACTCACAAAGAACGCGTCTTTTGGCACTTATTGCACCAAATACACTACTGGCGCGAAGATCAGCTTACCGACGACGAAATCTTACGCGAAGAATTAACCCATTGCGTGGCTTACCTTAAAGGCGAGTCGGTGTACCCCATGGATTGCATCGGTATCCGTCCCTAACGCGAGCGGTAGCGCTCGCCTTTTCTTTAGCCAGACTGGTATACCAATCCGCATAGTAGTTTACTCTCTCAGAGTGATCCCTGAGGGCTAGACGAAAACGACTTAGATCACGACGCGTTCTCTGCGGCATAGTCATTCTATGTCCAGAGGACGCAACACAGAGGTAAGCCGTTTTGGCCACTCCCTTTGGGCAATTCCCTGAGGGCGAGCTACTATGCGGATTGGTATTACTTGCAGCCACAGGCTATACGTGATCCAATAAGCGCATAACAATAGTTAAAAAGAGTCTTTCTTAGTGCGCACATCTCTGGCCATTTTCCGCGACAAGCGCTTATTCAGTATATTTGTTTTTGGCATTGCCAGTGGTTTTCCCTGGGTCATGATCGGCTCAGTGCTCTCCGCCTGGCTTAAAGATGAATCCTTGTCACGCTCAGCCATTGGATTGTTTGGCGCTATTTTTGCCGTTTATTCCTTTAACTTTTTATGGGCGCCGTTACTCGATCGTATTAAACCGCTGGCGCTTGGTCAACGCCGTGGCTGGATAGGGCAAATGCAGTTGCTGATCATTGGTTGCTGTGTGTGGATGTCGACCCTAGATGCCCAAAGCTCGCTGTATCAGATTGCCCTGTGTGGTTTTATTATCGCATTAAGTTCGGCCACTCAGGATATTGCCATTGATGCCTTCAGAATAGACACCATCGCTCAACACGAGACTGACGCCATGTCGGCAGCTTCCTCGTTGGCAACAGCCGGATGGTGGACAGGCTACGGCGGGCTCGGCGCGATACCGTTTTTGGTGGCCGATTTGCCCGGCTGGGAATGGCAACATATTTATTTATTGTTGGCTGCGATTATGACGTTATGCCTGATGGCTACGTTGGTGGTGGCTAAAGAGCCAGACGTAAACCGACAAGCTATGCTGGATGCCGCCACTGAGCGCTACCAGGCATTACTTAGTGCTGGCGACAGTCTTTTCGGTAAGATCTCAAGCTGGTTGTTAGTCAGCCTGGTCGAGCCGTTCCGGGAATTTTTCAGCCGCAACGGGGTAAAACTCGCACTGCAGATCCTGCTGTTTGTATTTTTGTTTAAAATTGGCGAAGCGTTTCTTGGCCGGATGAGCATTGTGTTTTACAAAGAGATAGGTTTCAGCAACAGTGATATTGGCACTTATTCAAAATTGCTCAACTGGTGGGTCACCATTGTGTTCTCCATTATCGGCGGACTGGTGAATATCCGCTACGGTATTTTCCGCGGTCTGTTTATTGCTGGCATTGCCATGGCGGCCAGTAACCTGATGTTCGCCTGGATGGCGGAAATTGGCCCGCATAAGGGCTGGTTTGTGGTCACCATTGTGCTGGATGGCTTTACTTCAGCATGGAGCACCGTAGCCATGGTAGCCTTTATATCCTTGTTATGTAACCGGGCGTTTTCGGCCACACAGTATGCCCTGATGGCGTCTTTGAGTGTCGCCAGCCGCACCTTACTGGCATCGGCAAGCGGTATTCTGGTGGATGCAATGGGCGGTAACTGGGCGCTGTTTTTTGTTCTCACCGCCCTGATGGTTATCCCCAGCCTGGTCATTCTGTACCGGCTGAGGCATAACATTACGGCGATTGAAAAAGGCAACTCTGCCGGATAGTTGAGGGCAAATTATTTGGCCCGCAGAATAGCCTGATTACGGCCGTTTTCCTTGGCTTCATAGAGCGCCTGGTCGGCAATATCCAGCCATTGCATCTCATTAGCAAAGGCAGAGGAGAATTCCGCCAGACCCAGACTTACGGTAAACCTGATAGACTGGCCATCATGGGTGACTTCAGTTGCCTCAGCCGCCTTGCGGATCCGCTCCGCCACCTGCATCGCCCCATCGCCACTGGCATCGGCTAAGATAATGGCAAATTCCTCACCACCATAACGACCGGCCAGGTCGGTTTCCCGGGTCTGCTTCTTAATGATTTGCGCGAGGGTCTGAATCACTTTATCGCCGGCCTGATGGCCATAGTTATCGTTAACCGACTTAAAGTGGTCAATATCAAGCATCACAGCGGTATTGGCCGATTCACGGCGTTTTGCCAGCCGATACAGACTCTGAAACCGTTCCTGCCAGTAGCGGCGGTTATACAACTGGGTGAGTCCGTCCACACGGCTCATTTCGGTAAGCTGATTATTCAGGCCTTCAATATTCAGCCGGCTGCTGGCCTGGTCTGTTACGTCATACACCAGCATACACATGCGCTCAACCTTACCGGTGAGCGATGACAGAGGAAACAGGGTCACGTTTTGATACATGACGTCCAGTTCGGAGGTAATGGGCCGGTTACAGCCAAACTTAAACAAGTAAGGGCGCTGCTCCCAAATCAGAAACACCGGGGATTTGAGGTTAAACACAGGCTCTGCTTTTAGCATCAACCAGTCCTGCTCAATCTCCGGAAAGTGCTGGAAAAGCGACTTACCAACAATTTGGCTGGGCCGCAGGTTACTGTGGTTTTCCATAAACTGGTTCCACACTTCCACCTTAAAGTCGCGGTCGAGCACCACGATACCCACTTCGAGTGAGCTCAGTAAGTCATGTAACCAATGCTGGCGGCTAAGTTCTTCCATTACATCAGTGTTCACGGCATTAGTCCTCAATATCTACCAGTCGTGAATAAATACGCTCCATGGAGGTATCCGGGAACAGCAACAGCAACTCAAAATGAATGCCGCGCTGTTTAATGCCGTAACCAATTTCCACCGCCATAATACGATTCCAGCGTTGTTTGGTATTCGCCAACAAACTTTCCAGCTCACGGTTGCGCCCCAGAATAATCGGTGACGAGTGGCTAAAGGTAACGTTAAGCTGATCAGACAGGGCGTTAAGGCAGGCACCAATGAGAATATTAGAAATATCCATCAGCGCTTCAAGCTGCGCTGGCGCGGCCGACAACTGGTCATAATTTAATAGCGTAATGATATTTTCAAAGTCAGTATCGTTGAAAATCACCAGCGCCTCGCCGTTGATACCGGCACTTACAAACCCTTTGGACACTGCCGAAACACTGTCATTACGATTCACCTCAGCAAAAGCCATATGCAGCTCGTTGTTCTCAATGATGTTCACATTGGGAATGGGTAAGTCGATAAACTCTCCCAACTGGCGCGCGAGGTTTTCACCAGCGCGGCCCATGGCCACATTAACCAGTTCCCGGTAAGCATCCAGCTTTTCGCTGTCGCTGCTGCCGGCCAGACTGGTTTGTTGCTTTCGCTGTTCTGAACGGGCGTCGCCGGTGTAAATGCCGTACTGCTTGAGTAAAGTAATAAGCTTTTGGTTGTCGATGGGTTTACGAATAAAATCTAATGCGCCCATGGCCAGCATACGGGTGCGCGCTTCAGGCTGCACATCCCCGGATACAGTAATCACCAGACAAGGTAGATCTTCCCGACGGATGACTTCCATGGTGGCATAACCATCCATCACCGGCATATTCAGGTCGAGGAACATCACATCGCCTTTTCCGGCGCGGATCATCTCCAGCGCTTCCTGACCGTCTTTGGCAAAATGCAGCAGCACGTCCCAGCCATCGGGAATGGCCCGGGCCATCTGCTTTCTGGCGAAGGCCGAATCGTCGCAAATCAGTACATTGGTTTTACTCATAACCCACCTTAAATGGCCACCGGCGCTTTAATGTGTGGATGCGACTGATAATTTTCTAAAGTGAAATCGTCAATACTGAAACCAAAGATATCCTTCACCTCTGGATTGAGCCGCATGGTCGGGCGCGCAAAAGGCTCGCGACTTAACTGCAGCTCCGTTTGCTCAAGATGGTTAAGGTACAAATGGGCATCGCCCAGAGTATGGATAAATTCACCGGGTTCGAGGTCGCATACTTGCGCAACCATCAGAGTAAGCAAGGCATAGCTGGCAATATTAAACGGTTTTGTGACAATGGGGGTTACATCAACAAACGCTTCGCACACATTATTAATCACAATAACTTAACTCTTTCTTCTTAGTCTAAGCAGCATAGTAATATAAAAGGTGGAAGTGTTAAATTGTAAAAGCTGAAACCATTTCTATAGAAAAGGACTAGACGCTAGTTCTTTCTCAAAAAACTGAGTCCTTCAGTTGGCTCTAAACCAAGCGCCTCGCAATATTGCACATACTCATATACATTTAGCTTACGTTGAAATGTTTCAACTTTGTTGACGAATTGATGTGATTCATCAATGCGTTCAGCGAACTGGCGAACCGTCAGCCCTTGCTCTTTTCTGGCGTCTACCAGCCATTTTATTAATGACACGTACCGTTGATTATTGATTGTTTTGTTCATCAAATCATTATGTTGCCCTTTTCATTTGTCTCCAAAATAGGGATAAGTAGGAAGTAATCTGCTACGATATAGACTTTCGATAAACCTTATAATCAGCAACCAATTGAAATGAAAGAACTAACGAATGATATTGACAGTGGACATGTTAGAGAGCTTTTGAAGGTTGGCGCTCAAGCAATGTTATCTAATCTTCTGGAACATAAAGAGTATCGCGATGGTGTTCTCCAATTAATGGAAAATCACAACCGAATTGAAACAGGTGAATTGTTATTTGTAGCGCCGTACTATAATTATTGTTGTCAGGCATACGTTGCAGAAGGTAAAAATGGTCTGTATCGCATTTTTCAACAGAATATCTCTCCAAACATTTCAGCCCCAATCTTTACCATGGACTATATAAACTCGGTTTACATTGAAAACTATGAGCGTTATTTCGAAGATAACAAATAGGATATTCAGGTGTCCCGAATTCAGATAATAAGTGCACCACTCATGGTTAAACGGTGAGGAGAGATCAACTGCCTGTTGGTGGTACTCTGTAGTCGCCAAACAAACATGAGTAGTTACCATGAGTTACAAGCAGTTGATCGAGGGACAACGATACCAGATTGAGGCCTACTTGCGCGAGGGTTTCAGTTATCGGGAGATTGGAAAACGTCTGAGAGTGAGTCATAGCACTATTAGTCGGGAAGTAAATCGCAATCGAATTCGGGATAGCCATTACCTGCCGGAAGTCGCTCAGGCGAAGACAATAAAACGACGTTGTCAGGCCGCAAAGTACAGGATATTTGAACTGACGATTACCTTTGTTGAGTTCGGGCTTAACGAAAAGTGGAGCCCTGAGCAGATTGCTGGTGTAGGTAAAATCATCGGTCATCCCGTCAGTCACGAATGGATTTATGGTTATGTCCAGCGGGACAAGTTACGCGGCGGCAAGTTGTATAAACTACTGTGCCAGAGTCACCGAAGATACCGTAAAGGTAACCGCGCGAAGCGTGTGATTATCCCGAATCGCGTTGGCATAGAACATCGTCCCGCTATCGTGAACAAGAAGGAGCGGTTCGGTGACTGGGAAGCTGACACGGTTTTGGGCAAGCAAGGAACGGGCGCGATTGTTAGCTTGGTAGAGCGTAAAAGTAAGCTGTATCTGATACGCAAAGTGCCTGCGAAAAGCGCAGCCGATGTGGCCCGTGCCATGGTAGGCATGTTGTGGAAATATCGCAGTCATGTGCGATCTATCACGGCGGACAACGGCAGTGAATTCTGTGACCACGAGCTGGTCGCAGAGAAACTTAAAACGGATATTTACTTCGCAAACCCATATTCATCCTGGGAACGCGGACTGAATGAAAACTTTAACGGTTTGCTTCGCCAATACATACGTAAAGGCACCGATTTACGGACAGTAACGAACAGGCAGATTGCTGAGATTGAACGGGCATTAAATGCCAGACCGAGGAAGTGCCTTGGCTTCAGGCAACCTGTCGCGGTATTCAATGAATTACGCAAGGCTGCCTAATTTAGCGAGTGGTGCACTTCGGAGTTGAATTCGCGGTAAGCTAAAAACCTTAAAGTTATGAATTTAAGTGTTTTATTTTTAAATTTTGATTGTGGTGTGTGAATCATTTTGATGTATTTTTTTTCGGCCCTCTTTATTGGATAATACCTATATAACGAAGATGGATTTATTTTGCCTGGTATTCCAATTCAGGATAATTTTTATCGCCTGTTACCCAAAACTAAGTTTGGTAATTAGCACTACACTAGCTTTAGGTTACTGTACTCATGTTTAAATGCTCCGAGATAAATTTCACTCCCGAAAAGATTGTCGAAAATTTAGATGTATTGGCTCAGACCTATTCAATAAGAACGATTACTTTTTTGCGTTCTATAGGTTTGTCATTTGAGATTACTGAACTAGATAACGATAATCCTGCAAATCGGGCGCAAGCCTTAAATAGGCTATGCGAAATTGACACCTTTTTAAATTCCGCGCGGCTTTGGTTTACTTCTGATAATGAGTGCTGGAATTGGTTCATGAATGAGCAGCTCGAAGCATTTTCACATTTAACGCCGTCAGAAATCGTGAGGCGCTACCAGGGGCGTGGAATTAACGCTTTGCTTGAGTGGGCGGAAGAACGAAATCTTGGTAATTTTCAGTAAAACCACAGCATATTAATTTCCAGGCATAATGATAAAACGGGAAGTAACACTTCGATTCTTTAGTCAATGTCAGAACTAATAATTGGATAAAAATATGACAGATAATGCTTTTGACGAAATAATGGACAATTTAAAGCATTGGACCAGTGAGGAGATCCATTCACCTTCATTACTAATGTCCTTGGATGATGGTTCTTTCCATTTAGGCTACTACGCGGGAATGGGGAACTCTGATAGTTCACCTATCGACAATTTTTCGCCACTGTATAGAACAAAAATCAACCAGCTTTATCGCGAGGGACAACTGGAAGTCACAGGGCGAGCATTCAGCCTATACCCAGGAAGCGGCCGTTTTAGAAAACTTATATTTACAAAGCAATACCCTGAACCTGGGTCGTAGTCAAAATGGATTTCTATGACTAGATACAATGTACAATAGTTATATTTCGTCAGTCATCAATACAAACTCTACAGGGACCTTACACTTATGAGCACAAAAGAATGGGTTTCAGAGCCAGCAGACGGTGTTGGAACTTATCAGGATTGTATCTATGATTGGGACAATTATGAGGTTAACCCTAATCCGGCGGTAATTCAATTAACCCACTCCGCTGACACGACGATTACGCAGAAATTCATTAACGATAAATTGGCATCACAATTTACGATGGAAGTGACTATACCTGCGAAAACGTTTGATAAAATCGCAATCGAATGGTGCAGAAAGCGCTCTCTCAACACAAATAAATACAAGCTAGAGGAACTACTCAGTAAATACAAGTTTCCGCAATCACATCGAGCAGATGAATCGACCGAAGTTCTGGAAGATGCATTAAGTGGTTCTGAATTTACTCAAACGATAAAAGAGCAAAGCGAACAGCCTGAAATCGAAGCTAACCTCGAAATAGATAATATATTCAACATATTAACTACAGATCCTCTCGAAGCCGAATATATGCAGGAATCCAGTAACAAGTTGCTCCAACTCCGAGATGAGGGTCGAAATTTGTCCCGAAAATATCCAATACTAAGCAAAATAGGTAGTGAAGAGGAGCATGCGAAGGCATTGAGGACGATGGAAATCCTGCTAAACGATTATGACAGTAATTTACTGCTGATTGATGCGCTGAGTTGTTCTATCGCTCGATATGAAGCACATAATGACGTTTTAAAATAATGGTTAGCATTATGGTCAAATCTACAAGTGAGGCTCAACAAGCATTTAATGAAGTAGTACAAAATCGACTTTCAGATATATCTTCAGAGCCACTTATTATCGTTGCTTTAGCAATTTGGTACGAAGACTTCATACCGGACATAACTCAATTGACCCGGATTAATGAGATAGCAAGAGCCGGGTATGTTTTAGAAAAATTAATGACCTTTCACTGTGTGACCCGTGATGTAAGACTCTCGATAACCCCTACGATTAATGAGCTGATTCGGGAGGCTTCAAGTCATATCGAGTTATTACCCATTGGATCGATTCTAAACGTCAAACAGTTTTCCGGTGACGGGCTAGCACTAAGGTGGAGACTTAGGGAAGACATTCACCGGCAAGTACAAGACTTACTGCCCTACCAAGTGCGCACGTATACACATAATAGAGAATAAGGCATTGTAAACTCGTAGTTTACAGCGTGTTGGCTCTTAGCTGTTATCTGAGTCGAAGGTTTGGGAGCATCAATGTTCCGCACTGGTGAGTTTTCTGGTGAATAGTGGCGGTTCAAAGCGAAATAAAAAGGATATATAAATGCCTGTTTTACGAAGTAATCGGTTACCAATTCAGCATCCCGGGGTTGTATTCAAACGATACTATCTTGATAGATATAATATTAAGCTCTCCGATGCTGCGAAGACACTAAATTTGAAGATATCTCATCTTAATAACTTTCTCAACGGTGAGGCCACTGTTACTACCCCCTTGGCTACAAAATTGGAGAGCGTCACTGGCATTTCATCAGGCTTCTGGCTTAATCTACAGAAAAGCTACAACCTTTATACATAATCCATAAGGCAACCATGCTTTTCTCTAGACACAAGTTGTTTTTGTTGTGAGGAAGTTGGCTATAGAAAGAGCGGTGGTTCAAGTCTCCGAAATTAGAGATAAACCATGCCCGATGTAACAGGACTAAAAATGCATTCCCCGAGAGCTTACGAAAGTGTACAGAATAGCTTGGAGGTACCCTAAATCTTGAATATCCGATTGCATCTCGTGACAGGAACACATCATTGTACAGTTAGGGTAATTTGGTGGCGTTGTAGAAGTAATATGCATAATATAACCTGAACATTGACTATAAATTCTGAGATCACATGTTAATCAAAAACGGGTTGAAAGGCTGTTTTTGTTTCGACATATAGTGCTGTATTTAGGAAGCAAAAAGAATGGCTTGACTTAACGAACAGTGAACGTTGGAGCCGAGGCGTATCCATGGATCATGAAAAATTTAAAAAATTATTAAAAGACATAAAATTAGGAAAAAAATTACCTGATGCAATCTACCTCCATGTTGATGCATTTGATGAGATTCCTGGCGCCTTGAGTAAGTTTACCCAAATCGTAGCGAATGCACTGAAAGTGTCTTCATGGAATGTTGCTAAATTTTCCAGGAAGGAATTCAAGCTGTCTTTGTTATACTACCCTGATTTTTATGAAGATTCCTATCCTGCTTTAGAACAGGCTGTAACTGTCGACTTAAAAAAACTTGAACATAAAGTAATTTCCTATAAGGACAGTGAGAACCCACCAATACTTCACCGTAAAGAGCTTTTTGTACCAGAGTCGCATGGGATGTATGGCCTTTTTTGTGAGATTACCAAAGAAGGCGAAGATGTTGGCTTATATGAAAATACGCGGATCATTGGCTTTAAGGAAACATGGAAAAATTTAATTGAGAAAAAAGGGTTTACCTTAATTAATGGCCGTATAGCTAAATCATCAGGAAATGGGAGTACTACGACTGACGATAAAGTCGTTGATAGGCATAAAACAGCAATTGTCAGACATGAGCTTTCCGCTCCGATGAAGTTGTTAGCTAAAAATGGGTTCCTGAATGGCGACTACTCGATATTTGATTTTGGCTGTGGAAGAGGCGATGACTTAACTGAGCTCCAAGCTCATGGTATTGATGCCGTTGGATATGACCCAAACTTCTACCCTGAGTCTGAAAAAGTCGTAAGTGATATTGTGAACCTAGGCTTCGTTATAAACGTCATAGAAGACAGAGATGAGAGAATTGATGTTGTTCTCCAAGCATGGGAATTTACCCAAAAGATGCTTGTAGTATCTGTCATGTTAGCAAGTGAAAGCTATATTTCACAGTTTACTGCGTATAAAGACGGTGTAATAACTTCAAGAAACACTTTTCAAAAGTATTACACGCAAAGTGAAATAAAAGGGTTTCTTGAGTCAGTCATTGGAGATAACGCGGTTGCGTTAGCGCCAGGTATATTCGCTATATTCAAGGACAAAGAGCTAGAGCAGACATACCAAAAGCACCGATATCAGCGAACTTATGAATGGCAACAAAAGACCTCCCCGCAGTTACCAACTGATGCTGAAAAATTAAGAATTGTTTTCGCGCAAAACGAAGAGTTATTCAAAGCATTTTGGCTTAAATGTCTAGTGTTAGGTAGGTGTCCTGCAAACGATGAGTTTTCGAATTCAGATGATGTAAGAAAGCTTGTAGGTTCACACAAGAAAGCTTTTAAACTGGCTTTAGATTTCTATTCTGAAGAAGAATTTAAAACAGCAGAGTTGATGAAAAAAGAGGATTTACTCCTATATTTCTCGATGAGTCTGTTCGACAAACATAAACCTTATACTAAACAGCCTGAAGAAGTGAAACGTGATGTAAAGGCTTTTTTTGGCGATTATAAAACCGCTAAATCGCTAGCGACTGAATTGCTATTTGAAATTGCAGATGTAGATAAGATTGAAGCGGAATGTATTTTTGCAAATGAATCCTTACCTGCTAGTAAACTAGAGCATGAAAGCGGAAAACCGCATTCACTAACAGTTCATAAAACTTATATCGATGCATTGCCTCTTCTTCTGAGAGTTTATGTAGGTGCGGCATTACAGCTATATGGAGATCTAGAAGACATCCAATTGGTTAAGCTTCATATTACATCTGGTAAAGTTACTTTGCTTGGATATGAAAACTTCGAAAAAGAGGAATTTCCGAAATTGAAGGAAAGGGTGAAGATCAAAATGGCAGAGCAAGATATTGATTTTTTTGATTATATCAATTCAAGTAATATCAACCGTCTAAATGATAAATCCTGTTATGTTGAAGTTGAAAGATAAATTAGTTGTAGTACTAGCATTAGTTACTAATTGCTAGTACTACAATCATGCGTGGGTGCTCAATCAATTAAATGAACTCGCGCGAAAGCGGTGAACTCCTCAAAGTCAATTTTATTGTCTTGATTGAAATCGAACTCCCTAAGGATTCGGGAGCTTTTACCCAAACCCCTTTCGTTTAGTAGAACATCAGCTAACTCTATTAATTCTTTCTTCGATATATAGCCATCTGAATTACTGTCAAAAAAGTCAAACAATTCACGTAATTTATCCATTTTAAAAATCCACGTCCAAGTTTTCGTTATCTAGCTTCTCACTTTTCTTTAGTTCATTTTTAAGTGCTTTTTCAATGATTTTCTTTTCTAATGTTTCGATACCTGTCGGATCTCCAGGGTTTTCATCCATCCAGCTACTGATAATAGATAAGCCAGAATTACAGTATCCCTCGAATACTTTAACCGCATCATTTAAATTCTCGAGTTTTAAACATGCAGCGTCTTGCTTCTTCAATAATGCCAATAAGTATATAAAGGTATCTTGTTGAGTATTAAAGTAAGTGCCTAGAGTTATTTGAATTTTGTCTGAACCAACTGCCTCAAATTTATTATTCGAATAACCAACCATTGCAGCAAATACCATTAGATCTTTGTTATGGTTAAAAATAACATGATCACCTTGTGTCAGCTTCTCTACCAAAGGCTCATGCTTTCTATCTCGATAAACTTGTATATCACGCCAATTCTTTTGTTCTTTAAACATATGAACCAACCTTTTCGATTAAAGTGCGATCAACAGCGCATTGATATCTAACTGTGGGATAACTTTTACCCAAGATTGATATGAAGTCTTCTGACTTATTCTCTTGTTCAGCTTGTACTTCTGCGACTAAGTTATATTCCAATCCAACACGACCTCTTATATTTTCCTCTACAGTGCCTTCCCAATGACTAGAAGACAGGAAAAATACAACTTGACCAACAGAAGATGGGATCGCTTTAGCAACATTCCCTTTGTACTTATTATCAAGAACACCAAACGGTGCGTCTATGATAAAGGGAGCAATAGCACCTGGAGTAAGAATTTGACCAGATGCATTTTTTCTTTCTCTGGCTAATTCAATTAAAGAAGATATAAAGGTTAGACTTAACAGTAATGCTTGACCATCACTTTCTGCTACTTGAACATCATTTCTATCGTACAATCTAATATCGAAACTATTAGGATTCATTTTAGCCTTATAATCTTGCCTTACGAATTTCGATAAAAATAAATTTACTTTTTCCATTATTCTTAGTTCCACATTTTGCTGTGTGGAATTAAGAGTGGATTCTATTGTGTTTTCTACACTTTGTGCTATTTTTTCTAGTTCTCGATACTTATTCACCTCAGTTGAACTAGATTGTAATCTCAAAATTTCACTTCTTTTTCGATCTAATAGAAGCGAATTTTCTTTCACTTTTCTTTCGATATTACCTATTGACCTATACTCTTCATTTAATCTCAATTGGTATTGGCTTCTTCTGTTCTCTAATTCTCGAATGTCAGCTATGTCTCTTGTACCTTGAATTTCAACAGAAATATTTTTAAGTCTTTCCTCAAACTTACTGACATTTTCTCTACAAATAGCGATGTTTTTAAGGTTAAACTCAAATTCTTCTTTAGCTTCAGACGACTTCCTATTTAGATCTTTCAATATTCCCTGAGCACCAATAACTCTGCGCTCCTGGTCTGGATCCGAAGCAGTTTTGAGTAAGTCATGAATCCTATTATATGCTTCACTACCTACGGAAATATCAGCACCACAAATGCATTGGGTTTCTTTAAGTATCTTTCGGACTAAGGTTTCATTGTATGGTGATGGTATAGTAGTTTGAAATTCGTCTTGAGCTATGAAATCTAAAGCTTCAATTGATATATCATAGGCAAATATGTATGCAGCATATCTTTTTATTAGTGAAGCTCGGTTATTTTCAAATCGTAGTAAGTTAGATTTCGCTTCTTTAAGATCCTTTTCTGCACTAGCTCGTTCTCGATTTTTAGCTTTTATAACTTCGCTATTTGAATTCGCGAGCTGCGAATCAATTTTTTTTATCTCACTATCATAACGCTCTACTGATTCCTTTTTACTCTCAAGTCTCTTTTTATCTTCAGTAAGAGTTGACTGCAAGTCATCAATGCTTTTTTGAATAGTTGCAATTTCCCCATCTTTATCTGCTCGCTGTAAAGACCTACTGTACTCACTTTTAACTTTTTTAATATCTTCCAAGGCATGTTTAGCAACTGTAAAACCGAGTATTTTTTGTATAGCCTCTTTTATTTGCTTACCACCATGTTTGCTAGTAAATGATCCGACACCTTCACCTTGAAAAAAGAAATAGCTTGCCATGTCTTTCGGGATAATGGAGTTTATAAAAGTATCTGGGTTTGATATTTCCTTAAAGTTTCCGTCTTCAACAATGTATATCCTGAAAGTGTCTTGGCTAACAGTGCTATAAGATCTTTGTACTGAGTATTTCTTTCCTTCTTCTTCGAATTCGATCTCGACCTTATAGTTCTTTATCCCTTCATCTTTCGCAGAGTTATTCAACAAAACTGTTGGGTCTTTGAAGTTGGGAGTAAAAGATTTGAAAAAGCACCAAAGAATCGCATTTAACAAAGCGGTTTTTCCGACACCATTTTCAGCATGAATAAGAGTGACATTTTTATTTTCGTCGGTTGAAAAATAAAGTGTTTGCTCACCGTAAAACTGCCTAAAGTTATTGATGATGATTTTTTCAATTAACATATATCACCTTTTTTTCTAGCGTCTTCAATCAACTCTCTTATTAGCTTCAGGCGATTATTTGAACTCGCTTCACCATATACATATTTTCGCTCTATATTTATTATCGAAGACGTAAGCTCCTTCAAAGGCGTAGTTTCATCATAATCCTTCGCTGCTTCTTTAAACATTTTTTCTAATTCTGATTTAGATGTCATAATACAATCCTAGGTTTTCTAATTGATTTTCAACTTCCAGCTTGTTGTCGGCTAGAAGAAGAAAATCACCTATCCTCTCCATTTCGGCAGAAATTAATTTTTTTGATGCAGGTTGGCTAAAATCGGAGTTTGGCAAAACTATGAAGTCGTAAATGATCGCCTTACTTTTTTTCGGAAACTTTCTTAAGACTCTGCCTCTCCTTTGCACATATTGTCTTGGATTTCTTGTGCTAGAGAGAATTACAGCTGTTTGGCAAGCTGGAACATCAATCCCTTCGTCGAGAACTTTCATAGCAACCAGTGCATCTATAGCCTCATCCTTAAACGCATCCATGAGTTTCTTTCTTTCCACATTATTGATAGAGCTTGTAAATTGGGATGTCTTCCACCCATTCTTAAATAGCACTTTTGATACATGATCGATGACTTTAAAATCTTCTTCATCGTCGTTATCGTCATGTTGGAATGGTTTACCTTCTCCTGCATAAAAAAGCGTCAACTTTCTTTGTCCCGAAGGAATTTGAGCTACCAATGAATCTAGTTTATGTAACTTATCTGATGCGGACCCAAGGAGACGACTTCTTTGTCCACAGTAGATTGTTAGCTTATCCTTGTCTTCTTTTTTCAGGTTACCACCAGATTTCGTTATTATTGAAGTAATCTTCTCGGATAAATCTTCAAATTTTTCTTGTTCCTCTGCATTTAGATATACAGGTACTAGATGGTAATCATAAGGAGTTAAAATCTCGTCATTGATCGCATCACCTAAACCATACTCTGCGACTACTTCTCCATAATAATTCAAGAGATTTTCTTTTGATGTGTTCGGAAACATTGACTCTATTTCATCATCATCACTTCTAAACGGTGTTGCAGACAATCCCATTCGAAAATCTGCGTCGGGAAGTAGAGTCCGCATGTTTGACGAGCCATGATTGTGACATTCGTCCCCGACGAACATTAGACTTTTCTGATTTATGTTAGAGATTATTTTTTGGAAATTGCTTGATACTAAAGTTCGGTTAACAACAACGACACATAAAAAGTCTTTTAAACCCATATTAAACGCTGTTACGGCGTCCTCAATATTTGGCAGCCAACTGCTTTTATTGTTGAAACATTTGTGACTTGTAATCCCAAAATCTAATAAGTTTTCCACCCATTGATTAGCAAGTTCGATATATGGAACAGCGATTATTAGACAGAGGCTTCTGTTTTGCTTTTTTAGAGTTTCATAAACCTTTACTGCGCCGTATATGGAAGTGATTGTTTTTCCAGAGCCAGTAGCTAGCTTCAATATGCCTCTATAATTGTTCGCTCTCCATTTATTGAGAGCTGCTCTTTGGTGTTCCTTAATATTAAATTTATGTCCATTCAAATATTCTGGTATGTACGGTGTTGTCTTAGTCGTTAGATTTGCTTGTTGAGACTCGTACTGTAAAATTTGCTCTTCAAAATCAGAGAAATCATTCAACGTAAAGCTCTGCAATAATGAAGAATTCTCGACATAATCCGCCACTTTTTCATAAAACTCTGAATTAATATCTACTATATAGGTATTTTTTTGCTCTCCAGCCCACAATTTACGGAAGCCTTCATAATAACTTACACCATACGCATCATATAACTCGGTTTCCCAGCTTTTATAAACACTAATAGATTCCGCGTTGAGATGCTCAAACATTCCTGAGGGCGTTTCATTTGCGGAACCTTGAAATACAACAATGTCATTATTTTTATCATGCACAATCCCAATTTTTTCGTGATACATCCCTGCTCTTCGGAAAGCAAACTTTATCTCTAAACGACCAGACGCAATTAATATGGCTAGTAAGTCTAGCCTTTTAGTTGTTACATCTTTGTCTTGTTTAATCCAATCGAGAAGGGTATTGGTGTATTTTTGAGACAGTTCTAGGGGATAGTTTATGACATTACGAATGGCCTCGAATTCATCTCGCTCAAGTGGATGACCGATTATTAGTCGCATTTTACCATTTGAACTAATTAGAGAACTCAATCCTTTAAGATTTGCAGCTAAGATTGACGAAGAGAAATAGCCAACAGCCCTGTCATAATTAACAGCTTTACTTAAAACTTTTTTATAAAAGTCGAGATAAATATCATCATCACCAGTACGGTAAACGTGTTTTAGATGTAATGATTTGAAACCTGGATAGTTGTTTACTTCATTCAATCCTTTTATACCCACATCCTCCATAGATAACAATCGACCTTACTATTACAATGTTGATGGCGCAATATGAAAAACATTAATGTTGTTGTTTTTTGAGTTATCTCCCACATCTATACCTTACAACTTAAAGGTATACTTAGCGTATTAGTTGCTCAGAAAAACTAATCTCGAAACATTCTAGAATTTCATAACATAATGATTATATTGAAATAAAATCACTTAGAGGTGCAAAAAATAAGCTATTAGACTAAAGTTTTACAGTGATTTAAATTCCTCGTAAAGCCTAGTTAGGATATGTGCGTTTATTGCTAAGCGAGAGGTAGCCGGTAAAGAACCATATTCCAACTTTTTCACAGTTCATGAATTTTCTGCTTGCTTGCTATATCTGTATAGTTACAATCTTCCCTTGGACAAATTCTCCAGTAGGCAAGATGGTATGGAACCTAAGTTCTCAGGACACGAGACATTCCCTTTAAGATATGGCTGGCTTTATAAATCAGTCAACTTATTGAATAAAAAAACAAAACTAAGCACCTCAAATAACGAAGATGTACAAGACGCAATCGTTGAGCTAGGTGTTGGTAAAAACATGGTGAACGCAATTCGCTACTGGAGTGAAGCGTGCTCGGTGATAAAGACGCAAAAAAATGACGCCTCTCAGAGCTTAACTGAAATAGGTAAGTATCTATTTTTGCCGTCAGATACACTAACTTCGCGAAGCAGTAATGATGCTGCAAATGATCCTTTTCTCGAAAAGACAGGCAGTATTTGGCTAATTCATTTCCTTCTCAACTTTGACGAAGATGTCCTAACTTCATATCGCTATTTTTTCAACTTATCTCCTATGCAGAATTTTGAAAAGGAAAAGTTAACTTACGATATTTCACATGATATCAATTCGTTATGTGGAAAAGAGGTTAATGATAGTACCATCAAAAAAGATGTTGATTGCTTCCTACAATCCTACGCACGAAAGGCGTCTTCAACTGGTAAGAAGTCAGGGAATATTGGCGAAGAACATTTTGCATCACCATTAATTGAGCTTGGTCTTATCAAAGACTTAGGTAAAGGTGCTTATTCTTCTTTGTTAGAAGAACGTTCTAGTTTGCCTACAGAGATATTTTCATATGCGTTATTACGCTTTCTGAAAGACATTAAGAGAACAGATACAATAGGTTTTGACTCATTACTGTCAGATCAGTGTTCTCCCGGAAAAATCTTCAGACTGTCTGAGCGAGGTCTCGGCATACAGTTAGATAATGCAGTAAGAAAATATCCTGAACTATTCGTCGAAACGGATACCCAGGGAATGCGACAAGTGCGATTAATGAAAAAATTTAGTGAAAATGAAAACTACCACTTCATTCTCGATGATTATTACAGAGGCGCGAAGTGATAAGAATTAAGCAAAATTATAAAAGCTCTACGAGAATAGACGGTGCAGTAGATTCAAAGACATTCGTAGAGAATTTTGTACTTCACGGAACAGCGTTGAGTACATTAGATACGCTCGGTAAAGAAGTTAGGAATACTAGCCAAAGGTGTTTTACTCTCACAGGCACCTATGGAACAGGTAAGTCAACATTTGCTCTTTTCATGTCATTGCTTCTTTCGGGTTGTAAGAAGGATCGAGATTTTGCGCAGAAAAAATTATTAGCAGCGGATCCAAGCAGCAGCTTTATAAATGAATTAGGTCTAAAAAAGGGCTGGAGGATAGTAAAGCACGTATGTGGCCTAGATTCTCCTGCTGAAGGGTTAGCAAACAGCATTTTACAGGCTCTTGAAAACTCATCTGCTCCAGCAAATAAATCAGATCATGACTATATAGACTTAATTGATACATCACTTTCTAACGCTGCTAAAAGTGATGATGGAGTCCTTATTTTACTCGATGAGATGGGTAAGGCGCTTGATTACCAATCTCGTGAAAACAAAGACTTACATTTCTTCCAAGAATTAGCTGATACGATAGAAAAAAGTAACACTCAAGTGGTTTTAGTCGGCTTCTTACACCAATCTTTCGCTGAATATGCTCGCTCAATGACTTCTCATATTCAAAGGGAGTGGGGGAAAGTTCAAGGGCGCTATAGAGATATAGCCTACTCACCATCAATTGATGAGTCTTTAGTTCTGATTGGTGAAACGGTTGTTGCTGATGACATTTCTCGAAATAAATTAGCGGAGAAATATACAGGGTTGGTCGATGTTGTTAGTAAATACCTCGTCCAAAAACGAAATGTTTTGTCATCTCTAAGAAATGCACTTCCAATAGATCCCGTGGTCAGCTTACTTTTAGGACCGATTTCTAAGCGTTCTTTTTCTCAAAACGAGCGAAGCTTGTTTGGATTTTTAGCTTCTAACGAAAAGCTAAGCTTCAATCAATTTATTAATACCTTCTATAAAGATGACTCTCAAAGCTCTGAGTTGCGATTATATAATGCAAACTTATTTTGGCAGTATCTAACCGTTAACTTAGACCACATCATCTCAGCCAGTAGAGACGGTAAAATATGGTTGGAAGCGAAAGATGCAATCTACCGAGCATCTTTAGATGGCCATGAGTTGCATGAGGCCATTACTAAAACCGTAGCCCTTATTACGATGTTTGGCTTTCAACATCAATTATTTGCCAAACGTGAATTCCTGGAAAATTATTTTAATGAACTGGGTTATACTAAATCCAAAGTCAAGGCAGCAATTAAGGATCTAGAAGCTTGGAAGGTACTAATTTATAGAGATCAATACAAAGCTTTAGCTATATTTCAGGGAAGCGATATTGATGTCAACGAATTGGTAACATCAACCGTAGATGCTATCAAGGATGGTATTGATTGGGTTGCAGAGATTCAATCAACCAAGCATGTTTTAGCAACTGCACACTATCATAAGAAAGGAACGATGAGATGGGCTGATGTTACTTTGCTTAGTGAGCGTAATATCAGTTCGGTTGACAATATTTCTGAAATCCCAAAAGATAATGAACCCTTTTTGTACTTCTTTGTTCCAACATCTGTTTCTACACTTCAAGCTTTAAATCGGTCTTCAAATGTACACAAAAGGATTGTGCTCGGTCGTAATGTAACACCAGAGAGTTTAAAAAGTCTCGCTATTGAGCAGATAGCTCTTAGAAAAATTTTAAAAATTAATAAAGCTTTGGCGCATGACAAGATTGCCAAAGAAGAAATTACGAGCAGACTTCAAGCCAACGATAGAGCTTTGGAAAGTGAGTTAGAAGTAATCTTTAATAAAGCAGAGTGGTTGTATTGTGGTAAGTCATACAATGACAAGAATCTAAATTCACTTGTTTCTAAATTTGCAGACGAAATTTACCCTCAATCTCCAGTTATCATTAACGAACTAGTTAACCGTAACAAGCCTTCTGGTAGTGCTAACGCAGCAATTAAAAAGTTAGTGCTGGCGATGGCGGAGAACTACGATCAAGAGCTATTAGGGCTGCCTGAAGATACTTTCCCTGCTGAAAAAGGACTATATTTTTCGTGTTTGAAAAACTTTGGAATACACGCCCAGGAAAAAAACGCAGAGTGGGGATTTGTTGAGTTTATTAGAGATGAAAATGAACTCGTAGATCAATTATTCCATAACACTCACGAGCAGTTAGTATTGAAAGCTCAATCACCGGTTTGGTTATCTGAAATAGACGCCTACTGGGCAGCTCCACCTTATGGTTTAACGAAAGGGATTCGTACAGTTTGGCTCATGGCCTTCGTGCTACAGCATATGAAAGACTATGCGTTTTACGATAAAAATGAGTCTACAGGGGAAGTGATTTTCATAACTCAACCTGATGACGAGTTTGCCTTGAAGCTTTTTCAGAAGCCTCAAAGCGTCGCTGTACAAGCTATTCAAATAGACCAAGGAAAAACAGCGTATCTAAACAAGTTGGCGGAGGCTCTTGATTTAGTGACAGGCAATGAATTTGGGTACGCAAAAGAAGTTACTCCCCTAAGAATTGCAGAAGGTTTTGTTACATTCTTCTCGAAGCTGTCTAGTTGGACAGTTGCGACTAAAAATGTGCCAGCAAAAGGGCGTAAATTCATAGAAATCACAAGAAAAGCCTCGGATCCACATGATTATCTGTTCAAAGCAATACCATCGATTTTTGAGACGGCATTGGACAATATCACTATATTACAAGTAGAAGATTTATTACTCTCACTGCGGAACGCTCACCAAGAGATGATATCCAATTTTGAGATGACGATTAGAAAGGCATTTGGAGAAAAGTTGATTTCCTCAGATGTTTGCGAAGCTGTAATTAGCTTTACTCACGATCATAAACTGAAATCATTTTCGCAGCGATTGAGTGAGCGTAGAGATGGAGATAATAGCTGGGTATCAAACATTATTTCATTGCTTTCATCTAAATCGGAAAGAAATTGGGATGACCTTGCAATCAATCGTGCTTCATCTGAACTACCTGAATTAGTTGAAAAATTCAAATTGGCTGCGCATCGTGCAGAATTTAAAGATATGGACTCTTTGTTAATAAAGCGAGAATTTCAGAGCCAGGTGTCCTCTATCACTAAGTCACTTGATGGGTTGGATGTGAATAAGAAGCGTGCATTGTTAGTGGCGTTATTGGACGAGCTAAATTAAGGAGATTTAAAGCCTTGGATTCTAACAAAACGTTACATGTTTTAGGTCTATCTGGTGGAAAGGATAGTGCTGCGCTAGCCATGTATATGAGGGACAACTATCCAGATCTCGATATTCATTATTACTTCACTGATACAGGTAAAGAACTACCAGAAGTAAACATTTTTATCGATAAATTGAGAGGTTACCTGGGAAAGGAAATCATTGACCCGTATGAAGAAGTCTTTACATCTAACCGAAAGAAGAAAGACTTCGACTATCATTTAGAACAGCATAAGAATTATTTACCTTCCCCTCAAGCTCGTTGGTGCACTATTCAAATGAAATTAGTGCCTTTTGAGCAATGGGTTAAGAAGAAAATAGAAGAGGAAGGTTTTACCGAAATAATTTCTTATGTTGGTATTCGTGCCGACGAACCCGAACGTGATGGTTTCTTAACAAACAATGTAACGGAAGAGTTTATAACCATCAAAATGCCTTTCAGAGAAGATGGTTTAAATCGTCAGGATATACTCAATATCTTGCAACAAGCTGATTTGTATAGCGATGATGAAGAAGTTAAAGCTTTCAGGGAAGTAAAGTTAGGCTGCAATGGCATAGAGCAAATGTTGCCAGAAGAGCTTCTCTTTGGACATTTTGAGCAAAGATTAAAACTTATAAAGTCAAACCCTAATCATCCATATTATGGCTCGAATATCGATGTATCTACACTTGCAAAGGTAGTGAGTGCGATGGATCAAGGTAAACCTGGCTATTATGGCTGGCGATCTCGAAGTGGTTGTACATTTTGCTTTTATCAACAAAAAATTGAATGGCTTCGATTAATGGAAATTTATCCTGATGCATATGAAGAAGCCAAACAATACGAGAAAGCTGCTGAAGACGAAAGACCAGACGGTACGTTTTATTGGTTAGGTAAGGGGACGCCTCTTTCAGTTCTTGAAGATGAAGAACGAAAGCAAAAGATCTTGGAAAACCATAAAAAGCGTTATGATCGTTTTGTGAAAAAGCAAGAAAGACAAAGAGCAAGAAACCCACTACAAAAAATCATCTACTTTTCTGACGTTGACGTTATGGACGAAATTTATGACCAAGCTGAAGGTGGTGGTGCTTGTGTTACTTGTTATAAATAGAAGCATCCGGTGGGATGGCTGACGTGGTCATTCTTAATTGGTAGTACAGGTAATGTGTAATTGATGCCTCAACGCCCCAGTTCTTCTGCAAATTTCATGAGTGAACTAGGGGTTGACTCAAAGTCTAAGCTTAGTCTAATAGTTCTTTGTGCTAAGTCTCTGTTTAGAGATATACTTCTAAGGACATGTGATGGTTCTACCTCTTTCGAAGAACATGCAGAACCCTGTGCAATACAAAATAAATCGCTAGTTCTTTGAATAAACGTAGTAATATCAATTGTTGGGAACGTTAATGACAAAATATGAGGTAGAGTATCAGCCCCGTTCTCTATGAAGGGAATCTCCTGTCGAATAAGCTCTTCTCTCAGACACTTTTTCAAAGAAAGGAAATTATGTTTTGTGTATAGAGTTGGGAAGGTACTAAGAGCTTTTCCAAACGATACAATGAGAGGTGACGGCAGAGTTCCACCTCTTAAACCCATTTCTTGTCCAGCGCCATGGATAACAGGAACAATATTTTTGTTTCTAGCTTCTCTAACGTAAATAGCACCGATGCCTTTAGGGCCTCCAATTTTATGAGCAGAGATTGACATAAAATCAATATTTAAGTCATCGACGTCTATGTCTAACTTTCCAAAACTTTGGGCTGCGTCGGTATGGAAAGGAACGTTATAATCAAAACAAATTTTTCCTATCTCGCGAATGGGGTTAATTGTTCCAAGTTCATTATTAACGTGCATTATCGAAACCAGAGCAGTGTTGTCTGTTATGGTGTTCCGCACTGCTTCTTGCTCAATAATACCGTCCTTGTTTGGGCTTAAATAGGTAACTTGGAAACCTTGTTGTTCCAGATAGCTACAAATGCTTAAAATACATTTGTGCTCAGTTTTGCTGGTGATAATGTGTCGTTTCTGTTGATTTACATTAAGGATGCTTTTCAAAGCAAGGTTATTAGACTCGGTAGCACCGCTGGTAAAAATTATCTCGCTTGGGTAAGCCCCGATGGTATCTGCAATTTCTTCCCTAACATTTTCAACCTTTTGTGCTGCCTGCAAGCCGCATTCATGATCTGATGATGGGTTTGCGCTATTTGAAAGCTCGTCGATTAGCGCTTTTTTGGCGGCATCTAAAAGCGGAAATGAACCGGCAGAGTCAAAATATAGCATTCAAATACCTAATCAATATAAGTCTGATTTCTATATTAATATTTTGCTTGGGTTAACGCCAATGTAAACAGAAATACAGTTATAGAATTCACTGTTTTTGAGCCTCTGTTAATGAATATTAAGGGTTATATAGGTTAAAATCGTCTCAATATAGTCTCAATTCATATTCTGGACTGTGTATCATAATCAATGTAATTTTCCATGAATCTTAGTATCTCTTCTTCTACGTTCACATCGTTCGATATTGCGTAGAACAGGGCCTCAGCTTTATCTAATCTTTCCAACTGTTTTTGTTTATTATGAATGCGAATTTCCAAATTACGAATCAACTCTATATTGTTCATCTTTGCTGCTAATCCTTCACTTCGCGACAAAGCTAGATAGGGCCTCAAAGAGGTAATATTTGAGTGACCAGCTTTTTCCGCAGCGCGAATTAGAACATCTTGAGCCGCTAGTGGTTGCCCCTTTGCATCAAAGCCATCATAAGACCCCACGATATCGGTTAAGCCCTTTGCTCGCACTCTATGCCCTGTACCTTTAATGCGTGCGGTTTTCATAAGTCCTGATATTCTTCTAGATATGTAATCTTCGTTCAACTCAGTCCCTTTCACATGATCAATTAGTACTTCTTGAGGTTCTTGATAGGAAACTCCCCGTTTTCTTGCCCTTTTTTTGGCCGCAGAAACTACTTTTGCCCGGTCACCTTCAATGTAGTCCCTTATTGTTTCTATTGTTTCAGGTAGGAATTCTAAATCTCGTTTTTTACTACCTTTCCCAGTGACTTCAATATAGATAAGCATGTCATTGTCTTTATGTTCACCTATTTCATCCCAGTCAGGAATATCTGACAATTTGATTTGCAAGGCCTCCATTCGTCTAGCTGAACGCTCGAACAATGTCAAAATCAAAGAATCTCTAAAGCCAGTAATCTCGGATGATTCGAAGGCTTTTGCATGTAAAACCTCAATTTCGTCGTTCGTTGGAGTAGGTTGTGTTTTAGAGGACACCGAATGCATGTGGGGCCACACCCAGTTTCCTTTTTCTGACTTTTTAGCTGAGACTGAATAATTTCTATCGTCGTTGTAAATAGCGACATGACCTCGTACTACTTTGTTTCTCTCTGCCCACACTAAAAATTCAAATATTATGCGAAGTATATTGTATACATAAGTCCTCGCTTTCCCTTGCTCATCGAGATATTCATCTCTAAAATCTGTCAAATGATCATCAGTAGTGTCACACCAATTAAAATCATTTACCCTTGCGTCGAAAAATCGTAAAAATGTCTGTATTTGTTCAGCATAAGTATTCACTGAACTTCTTGCATCTTTTGAGTTAAGTGCCTTGTATATTAAGAAGTTAGTGACTGCTTCAATAACCCCTTGCTCGTTGAAAAAGACTGGTATGCCGCTTTGAGGCTTCTTTTTGAACGTTCCCTGGAGAAGGCAATCTTCATCGGTTGTCCTAAAAAATATCATGAAAAATATCCCTTAAGTTTATTAAGATAAAAGTCAAGTCCTTGCGTACGTTTACAAATAAATGGAGAGGATTCGATAGCTTGTTTTATTAATAGTTGTTCACCCACCAATACAACT
This sequence comes from Marisediminitalea oceani, assembly GCF_003731635.1. Lineage (GTDB taxonomy): Bacteria > Pseudomonadota > Gammaproteobacteria > Enterobacterales > Alteromonadaceae > Alteromonas > Alteromonas oceani. The sequence continues at coordinate 130,340 of NZ_RCUA01000032.1, forward strand.
TGCTTTACCCCTCTTGTGAGCGCTGTATATATCCACGTTCTATCGAGCATAGTTTTGGTAACAACGGGTATTATTACTCTGCGAAATTGAGAGCCTTGCGCTTTGTGGCATGTAATGGCGTAGCCCCATTGCAGGTTAATTATGTCATCCTCATCCAGTAATACTTCACCGGTATCAAAAATCACTGACATAACTGGAGCCGGCATGTTTTTATCAATGGCTTCTTGAATTTCTTCCGCACTTACTATCCGTTCGATTCGCCCCAACGAACCATTCATGATATCTTTTTTCCAGTTGTTAGCCGTTGAGATGACGATATCTCCAAGTTTAAATCCGGTTGGTTTTGGGATACTCTTTCCAACACTAATAAAAACCTGTTCTTTATTACCTGTATATAGGTCTGATAACCGCCTGTTTATACCTTGTGATCCCCACCCTTCGTCTCTAGTCGTTGGGCAAATGATCTTAGTATCAGCATTTTTGTCGTTTCCACCTAGCTCGCCAAAAATCAATTCTATGTCGTGCAGGATTGTCTCTTTGCTAGAAGGGTAGAGCGAAACACCGTTACCTAGTCCTTGATAGGCAGGGATATTACGCCATTTGCCTTGTCTGAAAGCCTGTGATATCAAGGGTATTCCTGTTGTTTCGTCTTGTCGCCAAACTTTTGTTAGATGCTTAACGGAAACACTAGGCTCATCAACCAAAGTATGGAATACCTTGCCTGCCCCAACAGGTGGTAACTGAGCAGCGTCTCCCACTAGCACAACTTTTTGACTTGCTTTTATACGCTTCAACACTCTTGTCATTGAATACAGATCAACCATTGAACATTCATCAATGATGATATGTGTCGCACTCTCAACTTGGCGTGAATTAAGTTTGTGCATGAAGCCCGCTATAGTAAATGATTCACAGCCAGTTGCCTCATGCATTCGCCTGGCTGCTCTGCCTGCCAATGCCATTTGGATTGCACTACCGTTTGTTTTTTTTAAAAAATAATGCAGCACTTCGAGCACGCTCGTTTTGCCAACGCCAGCGCCACCTGTAATGATTGTAAGTGGTTTAGATAACGCAGACAGAACAGCCTGAATTTGTTCATCAGTTAGCGTATAGTTGTTATCCTGCCATTGGATAAATAAGTCTTCTATTAACGGTGTTTTCAGTTCTTCCTTTTTTAAACAGCGCTTTGTAACGTCTTCAGCAATAAAGGTTTCCTGTAGTGATGCTCCCCGGCTTTGATACAGATCGTTGTGGAGCCTAAGGAAAGCACCATTAGAGTAGCTGTGCGATAAGGCTTTGGGTGCAAGCTTAGAGCCTATCAGCTTTTCAACGCCGCTGAGCAGTGAGCTTGCATTCAAGGCTGTATTGCCATCGCGTGTATATGCCGTAAATAGTACCTCCGCGACCGCTGCATGCAGACGTCTGGGATCATCTGCCGCAATGTTGAACTGGTTTCTTGAGATTTTGTCTATTTTCTTCCAAGAGATCATAAAAGCGATTAAGCGGTAAGGGTCGGATTCTATTTTTTGTACGGCATCGTTTTTGTAAAAGGCGGTCAATTTCCGGCCTAACCAAACGGGTAACCCGTAAACATCAAGCCATTCAACTAACTTTCCTTGCTTTTCCGCATGCCAACCTTGGATTAAGGTAAACGCCTTATGTTCTGAAACGCCCTGTACGCTAGTTAGAGCGTCTAAATCCTTACTTTCGAGGACATCATATATATCTGTTGAAAAAGCCTTATAAAGAGCTGTAGCGCATTTGATTCCAACGTTTACAAAAACTTCATTGAAAGCAATGTAAGAAATAAAGTTCTTACCTTTGGGCTGCATTTCAACGATTGATGTAGCTTTAATTTGATTTTCTACTTCGCCGGTGTACTTATTAATGAACTCACCATGCTCACGTCCTTGAACCTTGAATCGCTGCCCTTCATAGAGGCGAAAATCTGAGTCTGCAATCTTGCCCGTCAACAATACATTTAATTCTTCATCAGTCTTTTCACCGTCGTTACTAAGGACATATGCACTGAAGACGCAACCGTTGTTGCTCTTATATCTAATTCGGTTTACGACAACATTCTTTACAATACTTACCAAGGCAGGCGTCCTTGAACGGCTTGTTCATCATCAGACTCCAACCAACCTAATTCTAATAGTTTGTTTCTGTACTGGCTGTTTTCTTCCAGCAGTTGGGCGTTACGCTGTTCTAATTTCGATACACGTTGCATCAACAATTTCAAATCCTTGCTTTTTACTCCATGAGTCGGCTGGCGACGTGGTTTTATGCCTTTATCACGTAGCACTTTCTCGTATTCTGCAATGACTGTCTTGGCATGTTTATTCTGATTTGGCCAGTTTTGACTGCAACCAATCTGTTCACGTATCCATTCCCTACTTATACGGCCATTCATTAATTCAACAGTGTCATTATTGAAAGCCTCTCTTAGCAGTTTATCGAGACCAGCTTCGTAACTGCCCCTCTTTACCTGATTATCAGTCCGCATTTAAGTCACCCATACCAAAATCGAGCCTTGTCACTTTTGACCTAGGCTTACTTTCATATTGAATTAACTTTTTGCGCAGCGCCAAATTCTCTTCGCGTGCAACGTTGAGCGCAGACTTTAATTCTGCGATCTCTTCCTCCAGCCCTTGCTCTTTGCTTTTAAGTAAAGCAGTTTCTACTTTGAGTCGTTCTATCTCACTTGCATATTGGACATATTTATTGGCAGCATTTTGAAGAGCAGCATCGAGGTTATTGTTGACTCTTTTTAACTCTGTCTTGGTTGTCTTTCTTCTAGGCTTTCTCGGCTTAAGCAACTCTTTCAAAAGGGAGTCTATTCTCTTTATTGTGTTGCCATGAAGTTTATGATTCGTTGTAAAGGAACTTGGACTACCAATTCGTTCGATGCCAAGCTTCTGATTATCCCATTCACGAAGTTTATTTAAACTTTTGGGAAGTTCGATATCTGAAGTGCTTCCTGCTTTAATAGCCTTAAGCAGCTCGTATCTTTTGTTAATCTGCTCTGTGAGTCTTTGTGCCTTTTCTGCATTACTCACAAGGAGTCTCCAGCTCGAAGGGAGAAATCGATTCAGATTTGTTTAAAAAATCTTGGAGTGAAACAATTTTTAACGCTTGAACCTCTGCTAACACAGAATCCTTTGGTGCGCTATTAGCTGATTTGGTTCTAGTTTGGATTTCATCAGCAACCGCGTTTGGAAATCGGTCGGTATGGATACTAAAAGGGCATCCTCCACATCTTTCTATTGTGCCTTTGGATAGTTCTGGTATTCCATCTTGGTTCGCGCATCCTGAAAGTTTTGCCAGTGCAGTTTTCTTGGGACAGACGCATATTGTGCCCCATACTTGCTGTTTAAACTCAGCGCCCACTCGTCGTAAGTATCGCACCATTTTTTCGACGATCATTTCTCGCTCGTAAACGTCCACTTTTTTGTTGAAATGCTTTGACCAAGCTTCGAACTTTTTCTTAATCTTACCTCCGCTTTTGCCCCCCATTTTACGCTTTCCATTAATAGCATCTCTTATGAAAGCAGCAGTCCATGTCTCGCCAATATCGCGCATTTCTTTTAAGAACTTTTCGTCGGTTATATAACGCTTGGTCATTTCAATATTGAAGTGACGCAAGTGATGTGACAAGGCTCCAATATAAGCCCCTTCAAATCGGTAGAAATACAGTAACGCGAAAATCCTGCGATATTGATGGAATGAAAAATTCCACTCTTTCTCATTGCCATCAGGGAGATGGTATAAGTAAAAATCATTCAAGGCGTTTTTTACTACTTTATCGTTAAGCTGAACGATTTCGCCGGATGTCGCTCTATATTGCCAGATTGAATCATTCCCCGATTGAAACCTTGCTGATTCACTCAATTTTTCCAGTAAATCAACCGCTTTTTTTACCAACAAAGGAACGGGGCATAAATCATATCGTTGCAGTGTTTTTTCTATGTAAATCGTCAACCAATAGGCATTATCACCTCGGCCTTCATCTATACATTTATAGCCTAAATCGAAAATTTCTTCTTTTCGTCTTGCTGTAAGTGAAGCAATAACCGTAAAGCACGCAGCTGCTAATTGGCGTATGATATTTTCCAATGTGAATTCGTCGCGAAATTTGCAAACTCCATCACGCATTTTGACGTTTAGTCCTTTACTCAAAAGACGCTGGCTAGCAGTCTTTGAGTCAGCGTTGCTGTCATTCAAACTTATTATTTCATCGCCGTAATTTAGAACCCATTTGGCGCTTTCACTCATCATTGAGAATGCTAGCTTTGGTGGGATTGTTTTCGTTCTATTCGCTATTGTGCCGAGGTGACTCGCTACCTTGGAGCTGCTTGTTAAAAATGGCGCTTCGGCAAAATTCTTACAGGTGAAGTAATGCTGCCAAGACCAGATTTCTTCTAATGGTACGAGCTTTCTATGAACATCTTGCGAAGTTACAACGCTAGGGTTGAAATCCATCTCTTCTAAGACGTCTTCATACGACATACTCTGAAGGTCTCTTCCATTAAAATTATTTGCTATTTGAGTTTCAAACCAACTTATAATCTGTCCAGAATAGTGCGCGGGTTGCGTTGGAAGTGCTGCTACCCCAGCCATTTCATAGACGCTCCTTCTACTTACTCTTTTACCTTTGTTAAAGGGTAATCCGGCATCTGAGTTTACTGCTGATTTCAGATACGAAAATACTTTTTCAGGAATTCCTAATGCCAGCTCACTACCGAAAGCAATCTTTTTAGAGAACTCTTCAACGTGCCATCGCTTGACGTTAGAAAGTGAACGGATTTTATATTGACTAAGCCAGCATATGAATATTAGAAAAGATTTAAGCCTGAGTGCATGTACTCCTGCACCAATTACGGGGTTTTGTAACCTAAACACCTCTAAGTATTCGATAACTAACTGATAAAGTTCCCGGTTCTTGATGTCTGTTAACTTGCTCCCATCAAGCAATGTGCAATCTAGATTAACTTTTTTGGTCTGTCGATTTTCTCCTTGAACATCGATGATCTCAATGAGATTGTGTTCGAAAGTAATATTGGCTAACCAGGGCCACTTTTTCTGGTCATGAGCGTACTGTGAATCACGACAGCCGTTAATGAAAATATCTACTAATGCCAATTCACTCATTACCAAGGTTCCGGTAAATTGAAGTTATCGTCACTCATCTTTTGGTTAGCAATCTCCATAGCTGCTCTTTTAATTGAACTCAGTTTCCCTCTAGTCATTTTTTGTTCCAAAACAACAAAATAAAATGCTTGCCATGCCACCCAAACGTCTTCCCACCTATCAGAATTTTTGCTTAAAAATGCCTCTTCATGTTGTTCAAGAGATGTACGCCATATTATCATGTCTGAAATTGATTCCGGGTCTGCACTTACCCACATCCTTTTTTTGCTATCGTTGTGTTTACATTGAACGCAATGTTCAACCTCATTACATTTTGATGTTTTTCCTGACGAATCTATTATAATTCGATCGCTGCAATAAACGCCGAAACCAGTTCTTTGCGCACTTTTTCGTCTTGAATCCCATTCTTTTTCACTCATATTAAGCTTTGTATGCGGGTTGTCTTCACCTGATGTCATCACAAACTCGAGCGTTTTTTGGTAGTCCAAGATCTGGTTTTCCATTTTGATTCTATGTGGGAGTTTACTTGTGTAGCCTTCCGTTGTTGAACCTTGCTCGTGCTGTGCCATTAATTGAGCAACACCTAAGTTAGTGGGATCCTGTAGTTGGATGTCAAGCAGCACTGTTGGGCGCAACATGGACGGCACTAAGTTGAATTTTTCTAAGTAGCTTGAGGTATCACAAATCGCTTTAAAATCAGCTCGAAATGCAGACTCTTTAAGAAGTTGTAACTTGCCACTGTGAAAATACATGGCTAACGATGTAGTATCTGAGTCCACAGCCGCATTTACGGAGTTTAAAATTTTGGCTAAGTACTCAAGGGCGCTAACAGCACTGATGAGTTCATCGTCGGATGCTTTAACGGCTAGGTCATCATAAATAGCTTTTCCTTTTGAACGTTCTTTATGACCCACAACTTTCTTATGATATTCAACATTAGAGGCTTTTACACAATCCCTTGTCAAAGTTAGAGCTACAGAAACATTCGCACCACTCTCACACAGATAAAGCGTAAGGGCTGCGCTAATGGCTTCTCTGGTCGGAATTAGATGTGCTGCAACATGCTGTATTCCACCTACCAACGAGTACTTCTTGTTCCACATTTGGTATCCGGTAGTTGCTTCATTAGGTGGCGTACAAGAATACTCCGAACTTATGATCGCGAGAAGGTTACTTAGTGTTTTATCTTTATTGTTTTGTGGCAACACATTCGATAAATAGTCCTTCCAGCTCCTCAAGTTACTCGCTCTCTGCGCTAACTTTTTTGCAAACTCTTTGGTATCAACATTCGCAGCTCTTATTAACTCAGGGCCCTGCTCGAAGATATCCTTCCACTCCCGAAACATTCTGCTTGCCACTACGCGAATCTCAAGTAACCGGGATTGCGTAATTTCGTGGATAGCTTCGGTTAGATCTTCAGGCAAATCAGGAGTTGTCGCTTTTTCAAGCAATAGCGTGTTTAAAAAAGCTTGAGTATCATTGCCAGCGCGAATCTCAATGTCTCTGTATTTAGCTGCATCAAAGAGGACTTTTTCTATTAGATCTTTGTCTTTCTTTTTAACAGTTGCTTCAGCCAGTGAAGCTTTATGATTTCGATCATTACGGCTAGTTCTTCCTTTGGTTAAAAAAATGTACTTAGGTAGAACTCTCGCGCTACCGAATTCCGAAATAATTTTTAAGTTTGGATTACCCTTTGGATTTTCTTGAAGAATAGATGCCCTGTAACGCATACAAACTTCCCCAAAAAGTTGCTGCGAAATTTTCTTATCACTCTTCAGTAATTCAAACACCTCACTTTCTATATTGCTCGAATCCGCCAGCCATTCAAAAAAACGTTTGATATTTAGATATTTGTTCTTTGCACTGCTAGTTGCACAACTATTGGAAATTGCAATAAACGCTGTTCCTATTTTTTCGGCAAAACATAGTCCATAAAGATTTACTAATGATTGAAATGAATAAACCCTTTTATGTTTTACCGAAAAGGGCGTAGCACCCAAATTTATATGAGGAGCCCCAAAAACATTAAAGGATTTTTTCGTCTTACCCTTTTTTTGTGAGAGGTGAAGTTCACGAGTCCTTTGCTCAATCTGTGACATCAGGACTAGGCTCGATCTAATCTTGCCGACTCCTATATTTAACTTATCCGCCAACCATTTAATGCTGATCACCCGGGAAGATGAATCGAGAACAAGTCTCTCATCATTACAATCAAGGAGGAGTTTCAAATCTTCTAGATATACATCGCCTGAATACTGTGAATAGTTTTCAGATTGAATAATACAATCATACTCATTGAATAGTTTTTTTAACTTAGGGGCTCTTTGTTCTGCAATGGATGTACTTTGATTCTTAGGTAAACCAAAGTGGCTCATCACGGCCATTCGATTTAATTTACCGAGTTCATTCACTGGGAGTTTACGCTGATGTTTCAAAGATTCTAAGTATTGCCTGATGGCTGGCACTTCTTTTCCCCACCGTGTGCCTATGATTCCTTTATCATAAAGCTCATCATCAAACTCCTTTACCATCTTTCTCATCCACAGCCAACTCTCTGTACTTCTTAAGAGCGCTGATTCCGGCAAGTTGAATTTTTTTGCAAATGCTCGAAGTGATATGCGTCCCGCTTTATCCCCTTGTGGATTGAGCGGTATTTTTCGGGGCGATTGCCGTAGTGAATCTAATAGCTGATTTAGTCGTTTTGGAGTGCCAAACTCTAAATTTATTCCGGCGATTTCCCCCTCATTCTCAAGCAGTTCAGATTCAAAGCTATCAATTGTACCTTTTACCCATTCATATTTTTTGAGTTTGTTATAATTTGAAAGTGAATTGTGTTGAAATCCAAATTCCTTTTCTATTATCTTTCTAGCAATTTTTCCCTTGTGGATAGGCAAAGCTCGCTTTTCAAGCAAACTTGTTAACAGTCCCCTTAACTTATTGGGTGTATCGTACGTCTCGAACCCCGCCATTAGAACTTAAACCGCTACAGGAGCAGCGATTGCAGGATGCGGGTCGTAACCGACCAACTCGAAGTCGTCGATAGTGTAATCGAACAAAGAAGCTGGTTTGCGTTTAATCTTCAATGTAGGAAATGTTTTTGGCTTTCGTTGCAACTGTTCATCCACCTGTTTGATATGATTCATATAAATGTGAACATCCATACCAAACCATACTATCTCGCCCACATCATACCCTGTCTGTTGAGCAAGCAAGCTTGTTAAGAAAGCCAAATTCGCGACGTTAAAGGGCTGCCCCAAAAATCCATCAGCGGATCTTTGCACTAATGCTCCAGATAATTTATTGGTATTAGGTTCGACAAAAAACTGATAATGCTTGTGACAGGGGGGGAGTGCCATCTTGTCCAACTCACCCACATTCCAGCCATCAAAGAGAATCCGTCTTGAATAAGGGTTATTTCTTAGCATATCAACGACTTGTGAAACTTGGTCTATCTCCTTACCGTCCTCAGTTCGCCACTTTCGCCACTGCTTACCATATACTGGACCAAGGTCTCCCCACTTATCTGCAAACTCCTGGCTGTCTAGCACACGCTGTTCAAACTCCTTCATCGATATCGACCGATCAGCACTATCACCAGGCTGAGCTTCTATAAACTTTTTATATGGCCAATCACTCCAGATATGTACATTTTGCTGAACTAACTCACGAATATTTGAGCCTCCCGACAGCATCCATAACATCTCTTTAAACGCTGTTTTCCAATACACCCTCTTTGTTGTAAAGACAGGAAAGCCTTTCGAAAGGTCGAATCGCATAGTGTGTCCAAATATAGCTTTCGTGCCTACCCCAGTTCGGTCTACTCTCTCACTTCCACTCTCAAGTATGAGTTTCAGCATATCCAAGTATTGATCTTCAGGATGTAAGTTTTTCATTTAGTTTCATTACCTTTTAGCTGCAAAGATTAATATAGAGTATCTAAGTCTCGATACTAGATTACTTCACAACATTTGTTAGCATTTATTCGAGAGCTTATAATAGTGACGTGGTGGTCTTTAGCTTCAATTCATTAAGTTCTTTAGGTCTACCAAATGTATTCTTTTTAACTATGTTCCCCTTTACCTCTCTCACCTTTTTAAATCACGTACAATTTTCATGCAGGCACGAAGCTGTCAGATCGAGTATGAATCAAGATACCTTAAATACCGGTTCAGACCACTGCCCAAAAGTGAACATCTTATAAGTATTGGTTCCGGGATAGACCAAAACAGGCGTTGGGTTATAGTCATTGGTAGGCTTGAATCTAGCTACCAAATCAACAATAACTTTCATTGCTTTTTCTTCCTCTTCTATCACTTTGGCGTCATCTATATCTCTACTGAAATTTTTTTCATATCTTCTACGCAAATCGAGCGAGGCACCCTTTTTCACATAATGTATATCATGATGTGTGGGCTTAAAAAGATAACCAATTTTAAAACTCATTGAAGATTACTCCCAAGTGAATTGCAATTTCATTCCGGCGATTTTTTAGTAGCTACCGACCACCTCAGAGACTGGCATCGGCTCTACAGAACTTCTACCTACCACGTATACACTCATTATATAAATATAGGGCCAGAGATAAAAAAATCAAGAAATAAAACCCCGTAATCATATTGATTATTATGGCTTTTTTGTTTCATGCCGAGACGATTTACATTCACTCAATTGAGTCATAAATAGTCACTTTAGAGGTTGAGAGTGGTCTGGAGCGGACATCAGGCCGATTGCCCTCGTACGACTTATTTGTACGTGAACCGGACCTTAGCTTTAACCAGCGCTTTAATCTATCTTCCTAATCGAAATAGATAGTTGTTATAGTGGGATAACGACATAAACAGTCGATGATATGACTGACGACTTAGGGTTATAAATGGATTTCGAAAAACTTGTTGGTTACCTTTCGAGAGGAAAACTCCAAAAAGTACATTTAGTAAAAAATCAAAGGTGTGTTTCTGGTGCAATTGAGTATTTTAATATCAGTATTGAAGCCGCTAACGGTGAAATTACTAATTTCAATGTACTAAAAAGTAATGCTGTCCTATTTAATTATTGTTTGAAGGTAGCTAACGAACAAGGTGTTGAAGTGCGAGAAAGCAATGCTGAAATAGAGAGTGGATATGTTATTGAAGACGTCGGAGATATGCTTCCAGACGAATCTATGCTCTGGCGCTACATGGATTTCAGTAAGTTCTTAGACTTGATAACATCTTCGTGTATTTGGATGTGCAGGATGGATATATTGCAAGCAACAGATCCTATGGAAGGACGAATTCCTGACTCCGAGTTTATCGCACTAAAATCTCACCTTCATGCCGTAAATTGGGCTCCAGTGTCTTATGGAAATGGAAAGCATGTATTTGGTGGCCAAAACACATCATTAGAACCGAAAATGAAGAGCCTTACTCAAGCACAGATAGCTGATTCTAACTACTCATTGCAAGAAGAACTAGAATACCATCGACCAAGTAATCTATATATAAATTGCTGGCATATAAGTGAGCATGAAAACAACGCTATGTGGTCTATTTATGGGAAAGTTTCAAATAGTTTAGCGATTGTCACCAACTATTCGGCCCTTAAGAAAAGCTTTGGTGCAGATAAGAACTTCAAGTTGCATGCTGGTGTTGTCAATTATATTGATTATGAAAATGAAGGTTTTAAACTTCCTATAACCTCAGGACGATTTGGGCGTGTATTGACCAAAGAAAGAGCGTACGCTGATGAAAGAGAGTTACGTATTTTCTTTGAAGACCATGGAATGGTTAATGATTTAATTGATACAACAGTTCCGTTTGATTATTTTCCTTCTGAAGAACTAATCAAGGACTATAAACAGGGAGTTAAACCTGAGGTAGATTTGAATATCTTAATCGAGAGAATAATAATTAATCCAGATGCTGACCTTGAGTTTGTTAATAAAGTTAAAAATACTGTAGGTGACTTACTTCCCAAGCTTGATCCCACAAAGATAGTACAATCGTCTTTAAAAGCCTATAAACCTCAAAAGCCCAGACCATTCGATTACCCATAATGATTAGAAGTAGAAGGTTGCTTTTGACCAAATTGCGTATTCCGATTTACTTGAACGGCCATTCCGGTTTTATTTGAACACTTCAGATCAACGCATCGTTGGCTAGTCGATTTTTACCTTAAGTGTTCAAGTGGCGTCAACGGTTGCCAGTGTTTTTCTCATTGATTCCCCTTTTAGCTTTATCCGGTGAGCGTTGTGCATCAGGCGGTCGAGGATGGCGTCAGCCAGCGTGTTATCACCGATGGATTGATACCACTGGTCAGTGGGTAACTGGCTGATGAGGATAGTTGAGCTGCTGCCGTGGCGATCATCCATGATCTCCATCAGGTCGTTGCGCTGCGCCGCTTTTAGCGGCTCCAGTCCCCAGTCATCCAGGATGAGCAGGTTGAGTTTAGCCAGGCTTTTAAGCTTCTTGCTGTATGTACCATCGGCTTTGGCCTGGGTGAGTTCCATGAGCAGACGACTTACCCGGTAGTATTTCACCGTGTAGCCTTTCAGGCAGGCGGTGTTAGCGAGTGCACAGGCGATATAGGTCTTCCCGGTGCCACACGGCCCGGTGAGTAACAGGTTTTGCTGCCGTTGTAGCCAGTCGCATTGCAGTAGCCCAGTCATGACACTTTTTTGCAGACCGCGTGGATGCTGGTAGTCGATATCATGGGCGTTGGCCGCGAGTTTCAGTTGCGCCTGTTTCAGCAGGCGCTGTTGTTTACGGTTATCCCGTTCATGGATTTCCTGGTCGGTCAGCAGTTGCAGGCGTTCGGCGAAGCATAAGTCCTGATACTGGCCCGGTTGTTCCAGTTGCTGACTCAGTGCTTTAGCCATGCCACTGAGTTTAAGTTGGTGCAGCTGTGAGAGTGTGGTACTTAGCATGGGTTTTCTCCTTAGTGGAAGCTCTGTGGGCCACGGATATTCTCGTGGTGTTGAGGGAGTGTCAGGGTGTCCTGGCTGGATTCGCTGATGAGCTTGTCCTGATTGCTGTTTAAGATGTCTTTTAGCTGTTGCAAGCGATAGAGCTGATGCTGATTAGCCAATTTACAGGCGGCATTGAGCCGTTGCGGTGGATACTGACTGGCTAATCGCAATGCGCCCAGGCAGACGCGGAACGCCTGCTGGGGATGTGGTTTACGCTGAAGCTGTGCTTTCACCCAGAGAAGCACGTCACCCCCGATGTCCTTCGCCCAGTTCATCAGGCTGCCTTCGCTCACTTTGTGGTAATGCTGGTGTTGTGCGGGCATGTGTTGCGGTGTGGTGGTAAAGCCGTAACGGTCAGTGCGGGGATGGCTGGCCACGCGTTTGCCCTGGAAGTAGATTTCTACCAGGCGTGGCTTGGCGTGAAGCTCCACTTTCTCACCCACCAGTTGATGCGGCACCGAGTACAGATGATTCTCATACTGCACATGGTAATCGATGTTCACCTTAGCATTGCGGATGTCGGTGTATTCATAGGCATAGCGCGGCAGTGGTTTTAAGGCAGGCTTGTCCAGTTCATCGAACCACTGCTGACGCGTGCCAGCCATTTGCTTAAAGGGCTTATTATTCACCTCTGTCAGCAAGGCGCGGATGCACTGGTTCAGCTCATGTAGTGAGAAGAAGGTGTGATGGCGAAGCCGGGCTAATATCCACCGTTCGATGATTTGTACACCCACTTCGGCCTTAGCTTTATCTTTGGGTTTATAAGGTCTGGCGGGCACAATCGCCGTATCATAATGAGCTGCCAGTTGCTGATAAGCGGGATTGATATCCGGGTCGCTTTTACAAGCTTTGGTGACGGCACTTTTTAAGTTATCCGGCACCACCATGGTGGGTACACCACCGAGATAGTCGAAGGCCCGCACATGGCTGCCCAGCCAGTCTTGTAAGCCTTGCGTCCAGGTGGCTTCGGCGTAGTAATAACTGCTTGCGCCCATGGCCGCGACGAAGATTTGTGCATAACGGATTTCGCCTGTTAGCGGATTGACCACAGGCATGGTTTGTCCCGCATAGTCCACGAACAACACGTCACCCGCCCGGTGATGCTGGCGCATGGAGCGGCGCTGTTTCTTCAACCAATGCAGATAACGGTCACAGAACTGGGAGTAACTGTAACAGCGATTGGGGTATTGCTGGGTGTATTCTTCCCACAACAGCAGTTTGGTCACGCCCTTGCGGCTTAGTTGCTTACGCAAGTCTGCCCAGTCTGGCTCCTGGAATCGTTTGGCATGGCGGGTATCGGCTTGCGGGTAAAAGCGGCGAGCTAACTGCGCATCATCCAGTTCATCCGGCAGTGGCCAGGACAAGTTCATCCCCCTGGCTTTGTTGAGCAGTGTTTGGATGCTGCCAACACTGACTTTGGTGCTGCGGTGGATCTCGCGGATACTCAATCCCGCGGAGAAATGCAGCCTTAAAACCTCTCTGATTTTACGCATTGTAATCCTTTTCAAACCTAACCCTCACTCGCCAACGAAAAGCCAGTGGTTAAGTTATCAAAATAATAGTGATTTCAATGCGTTGAAATGATTCCGGTGTACTTGAACACCGATTCCGGAAATCAGCACAAAAGTGTACTAAATAAATCCGGAATCAGTGTTCAAATGATTCCAGAATAGGTGTTCAAGTGTTTCCGGAATCGCTGTTCAGATCAGGCCGGAATATGCACAAATGAAGAAATCCATGGTAAAAGCCTGACCTTCCGCTGTTTGTCTATTAATGCCCGTCATCGGCGGCTCCGTAAGTATAGCAGACGTTTTGCCTTGCCGATGAAAACACAGAATATGGTTTTTCAAGGGAAACGAGTTACTATGGAGTATCAGTAGTAAGCTGTAATACTTCAAAAAACAGGTATTGCGCACATCTTAATTCTTTGACGAATTGTATTCATTCATCGCATTGACATAAATAGAGAGTGGGAAATGGAAACACACAGGCTTTTTGATTCATACCCTTGTGCTAGTGAATTCGAAATGATACTTCGACAGATTGAAATTGCGTCCGATAGCTCAGCTAAAATCCGTTTGTTTAGAGGGCAAAAAGCTGGGTATCCATTGATACCGAAAGTAGCCAGAAAGAATCCTCAATCAATTACCCAAGAGATAGAAATTCAATTGATGAGAGAGTTCCGGCGTCAGCTAGCTCAATCGGAACACATCTCAAATATGAACGAATGGGATACTTTGGTGTACGGTCAACATTTCGGCTTGGCAACTAGGTTGTTAGATTGGACTACAAACCCGCTAGTTGCAACGTGGTTTGCATTAAAACGTACTCATTATGAAAAATCTGAAAAAGGCTTTTTATTCATTTTAGAAACTAATGAATCGATAGTTGATGAAAATACACTTTGTAAGTCACCATTTGATATAGAAAAAACGAGAGTTTTAAAGCCGAGCCTCAACAATTCAAGAATTATCGCACAAAGCGGCTGGTTCACCGTACACGCTAACTATAAGGGCGATCTTGGTTTTTGCAACTTAGCAGATGATGAGAGATCTGGAATCAAAATATCGGTAATAGGTATTTCTGATTACAGACAGAAAATAATCTCAAAGCTCAATTTGCTAGGAGTAAATGATATTTCGGTATTTCCGGGACCTGAGGGGGTAGCCAACCATATAAATTGGGAGTTTAACCACTGGTTATAACAAGCCCATGCATGGTGGGCCTAAACTGTTTGAGCAGGGCTTAAAAGTCCACTCTTTGTCTAGCTGGCGGTGAGAGAACCATTGTTGAACGATCACTATCTTCGTCAAGCGGACATTTAATTCTATTTCTTCTGAAAACCCATTCATGGTTTTTCATGGCAAACGGATGTTACTATGAAGTCCCAGTTATAATCTGTTAGGCATAAAAATTAAATGGAAATTATTTCAGATAAATGCATTAAAAAATTTCTTGAAACTGCCCCCCTATATTCATGGAATGAGTTCAAAAAGCCCAACATAAATAGGAGTAGTCTCTGGATCGAGGAAATCGATTCGTTTTGTCAGACGTGCAATCAAGTAAGACCCTTTCAAGACATGAGGTCAAGAGGTGGACTTATTGGTACGGAACTTAAAGCACTTTCAACTGGTACGTCATATTTTCAATTCTCTTGTGCTTCTTGCCGCGGAAATCAGCATGAATATTTAGTCGAGCAAATTGTTACTGACGAAACAATAAAGATTCAAAAATATGGTGAACGCCCTAGGAAAAAGCTGGAGAGAGACCCATTTCTACAAGATTTCTTTGATAATGACTCTGAGTGCTACGAAAAAGCTGTTGTATGCATTTCTAATGGCTATGGAATAGCTGCTTTTGCTTATATGAGAAGAATTATCGTAAGCGTCACTAAATCGACCTCTATTTTCTTTGCATCAAACGCGTAACACTTATTCCTGATGTTAACTACACAGGAAAAAGACAATGAATGAACGCGAACAAAACTGGCAAAGCGTGGTTGAGGCATGGCAGTCGAGTCATTTATCGGGGGCTGCATTCTGCCGAGAGCACGGGTTAGTGTACCATCAGTTTCAATATTGGCAGCAAAAGTTGAGGGACAGCGAGAGTGGTGATAAAGCGTGTCGGGTTAAGACCCACCAATTGGTGCCGGTGCAAGTAGCTCACCGTGCTAATACCAGTGAAGTGCCGTTGCAATTGCAGTTACCGAATGGACTGGTCATTCGTGATGTGACCCTCAGTAATATTGATACGGTCACGCAATTATTGAAACAGTTATGAAGGCGCGTTATTTACGACCCGCACTGGCACTGCCACAGATTTACCTCTACCGTGACCCGATTGATTTTCGCAAACAAGCACATGGGTTGGCGGTCTTGGTAGAGCAAGAGTTAGGGCATAATCCCTTTACCGGCGCGCTTTATGTGTTTTCTAACCGTCAGCGTAATAAAATCAAATGTCTGATGTGGGAAGATAACGGTTTTGTGCTGTATTACAAAGCCTTGGCAGAAGAAAAATTCAAATGGCCTAGGCCAGACGATGACTTGCTGTTATTGACGGGGGAACAAATGAATTGGCTGTTGGATGGGTATGATATTAGCCTGCTTAAAGGGCATAAAAAGTTGCATTATGAGGCAATAAATTAGCGCGTTTTAGGGTGAGATTTGGTATAATCTCGCCATGAAAAAGACAGGCAAAAAGCAAGATAAAACAGTTGATTACAGTGGTTTAACTGCCGCTGAATTGTTGGCTGTGCTAGCCCAAAAAGAGGGGTTGCTTGCTGATGCCTGCCAACAGCGTGACAGTGCGCTTAGTGAGCGCGATAGCGCGGTTAATGAGCGTGATACCGCGCTTGCTCAACGTAACAACGCCATAGTAGAACGTAACGACGCTATTGCTCAGCGTGACAAATACAAAGCACTCACCGATGAATTACTGCGTTTAGCCAAAATCCAACGCTTTGGCGCAAGCAGTGAAAAACACCCCCACCAAATTAACCTGTTTGATGAAGCTGAGCTTGAAGCCGCCATTGATGATTTACGCGAACAGGTGCCGGAAGAAACACACACGCCTGCACACACCACAACAAACAAAAAGAAGACCCGCAATCGTGGTTTCTCGGCGACGCTAAACCGTATACGTCGTGAATGGTTATTGAGCGACGAAGAAAAAGCCGGTGCAAGTAAAACCTTCTTCAGCAAAGTGAAAGAAGAATTAGAATATATCCCTGCGCAACTCAATGTGGTTGAGATATGGCAAGAAAAGGCGGTATTCGACACACAGCAGGATGAACACATGGTGGCGGCTGCCCGTCCTACACATCCCTTAGGTAAATGTATCGCGACCACTTCACTATTGGCGTACATCATTACCTCAAAATACGCTGACGGGTTACCCCTCTATCGCCTCAATAACATGCTCGCCCGTTTAGGCCATGAGATTGGTCGTAATACCATGGCCAATTGGGTTATCCGACTCGACGAGGTGTTTCACCCCTTAATCAAACTGGCCCGCGAACAACAAAATCAGGGCAACTATATTCAAGCCGATGAAACACGTATTCAAGTCTTAGACGAAGCCGGTAAAAGTCGTCAAAGTGACAAATGGATGTGGGTGACCCGAGGCGGCCCACCGGATAAACCGACAGTGCTGTTTGACTATGACCCTTCACGCGCCGGTCAGGTTCCTGCACGTCTACTCGATGGATTTAACGGTGTCTTGCAAGTGGACGGCTATGCGGGTTACGCCAAAGTCTGTCGCGAGCGTCAATTACCCCGTATTGGCTGTATGGACCATGCGCGACGTAAATTTATTGAAGCCAGTCGAGCGGGCACGCCCAGCCATAAAAACAGTAAAAAAGGCGCGCCCTCTAAAGCCGATGTTGCGATTGGCTATATCCGAAAGCTATACGCCATTGAAAGGAAAATTGCTGACTTGAGCAGTGACGAAAAATACCGTGCACGGCAAACCTTAGCTGTGCCTATTCTGCACGAATTTAAACCGTGGCTTGAGCGTAATCTGCCCAAGGTACTGAAAGATTCACTGACCTACAAAGCCATATTCTATATGCTTAATCAGTGGGATACGCTTGTTGCTTATTGCGACTACGGCTACGTCAATATCAGTAATGCCCTAGCGGAAAATGCCATTCGACCGTTCGCTGTAGGCCGACGAAATTGGTTGTTCGCAGATTCATCGCGAGGTGCAAACGCCAGTGCGACCTGTTACTCGCTCATTGAAACGGCCAAAGCTAACGGTGTTGAGCCATCAAGTTACATCAAATATGTGCTAGATAATATTGCCGATGCCACGACAGTTGAAAAATTAGAAGCATTATTACCTTGGAATGTGCCAAAAACTGCGTAAAGTGCTGATTTAAGATCGCTTACGAATTATCGAAAGAAACATAAATGAGTTGCTTAGCCTAATTAAGGAAGATGTTAAAGTTTCTGAAAGTGAAAGCCCAGTTTTAGCAAAATTGGCCGAGCTTAGAGCTGAATCACCAATGAGCAACAAGATAATAATCGCCAATCATGCATTGCCAAACTATCTAATTCCTTCTGGACTGAATCCCTTAGGTAGATTGTATAAAGTTCTTAGCGAGGGCGTTCACAGCTACGATGACGGGGAATGTCTAGAGAGAGCTAAAGCTATTCAAGCTTGCACTAAATATCTAATCAGCGAGCTTGCTACCAGAAAGAAAAACAGGGAGTCGTTTAAAAACCTAATAGGTAGACTGTAGTAGCCTAAAGGCCCTGCTGTCGGACAATTTTCCGTTGTAATCTAAATTTGCCGTAGAGACCGAAAGTAAAGCAGCTGTTCATGTGTGTAATACCTAACGACAGGAATGAGTGATTTTGGGATATAAGTTATATTTCCACTCCATTGAAAATATTTATCAAAACGGTCAAGAACCTTTGCTTGTTTGGAAAATAAAGGGATGCAATTTGGACTTTTTAATCAGCTAAATAGATTTTCTATTCCATTTTAGGGGAAATATATTATGTGTCAAAATGAAATAAAAATGCATTGTATCGAATTTTATAAGGCATTTGTCGAGGTAAGCAATCACGAATTATCAGATAAGGAAATAGAAGACGCTTTTAACAAGTATATCGAGTTCGAAAAAAGCCCAATTTTCAAAAGACTGTCTTCTGCTGACATGACTGCTATTTTTAAAACCATAAAAATTTGCTGGCAAGATAAACAAAATTTTGAACGAGCGATAGATCAGGTATTGACTAAGCGAGGAATTAATAAATAGCTATATTAATTTTTGTAAAATCAGCAGCTTCTTGGCCACTTTGGAATGGAAGTGTGTATTTATACTCAAGTGAAGCGAATAGCGAAAAAATTATCCAGTGGTATCAAAAATCAATAAACAAAGGTGACCTTTCGTCAGGAATACGTTAGTTAATGTATCGTGTGCTCGGCAGAGCAGGAAAGTTATAAAAGGCATCAGTGAATTGTTCAAGAGGAGAGTCCTTAGAAGATTTCGAGTCTAGCAATTTTTTGCTGACGTACTTTTTCGTGATTACGTAACACCCAATAAAGACCGCCAAAGAGGATGCCAAAAGTAACTCGCCCGCTCTGCGGCAGGGTATTTCTTACTAAATGAATTAGGCAGCACAACATACCTTTTGCCCCGACTCAGCGATTCGTATTTTTTTGTGGTCCTTGTTTTGCGAACTCCTAAGTGTATGACTGTATCCGTCCGGTAATCCCACCTAGTCTTTAGCAAACTGCCATGGTAGTAGCTGCTCGATATCGGTTTCGGGTTTGCTGAGTTGCTCCAGGCAGCCCATGACATACTCGAAGACGTTGAGGTCGTTAGCCTTCGCCGTTTCGATAATGCTGTAGAGAATGGCGCTGGCATTGGCACCACTTGCGGTCTGACTGAACAGCCAGTTTTTTCTGCCGATGACAAACGGCTTTATAGCTCGCTCTGCGCGGTTATTGTCGATGCTAAGCTGGCCATCCAGTGTGTAGCGTTCCAGCTTTTGCCATTGATTAAGGCAGTACTGTATTGCCTCTCCGAGTTTTGTTTTCGGTAACACCTGTTGGGCTGATTTTATCAGCCATGTCTCAAGCTGATTAAGCAGCGGCAGGCTTTTTTCCTGTCACGGCGCCGGGTATAGTAAGTTTGAACGTTAATTTGCTGCTGGCGACAAAACTCCACCGCAGTGAGCCCGCTTTGTTTTTGTTGCTCAAATAAGTTGAGCCAGTCTTGCACTTCTCTCCGTTGATAATGCTGCATGGTCATTCTCCTTTGTAAAGAGAACACCATGCCGTAGCTAATTTATTAATTGAATGTGTGGATTACCGGACGGATACGTATGACTTGGCAGCGTAAAGCTGTACTATAGCCAATAGTGATTTATTTATATGCGGTTCTTAGGGTCCGCATCATTTAAATGTTATACGAAAAGGAGATTTACAAAATGAAGGAACGTTTGATAGAAGTTTTATCTAGTATTGAGCTTCTCATAAAGTCCACTGAAGTAGAGTCGGTATCAATAGAAATCTGCAAATGGTATGAAGAAAAAAATATATCTACCCCAAAGCAATTTCTTACTGATAATCTATTAATTATCGGAAAATCAGAAAACGATAATTTGTTAGTATTTACACTATCTGAACGTATGCCCGGTTCGTCTTTGGCAGTTATTAAACCAAATGCAAAAACTTACAAAATCAAATTTCCAGTAGATTCTTCGATTTAACTGTTCGTATCAAGCCGCTGTAGTCGCTCGCTGGGACACAAACGCGTGGGCTGTGTCGCTTCGCTCCGATTTTAGCCCACATATTTGTGCCCCTACTAAGCGGGGTTGAATGTACTTTGTCTTAAGCAGACTAAAGTCACACACGTAAGTTACGGTCCGCTTTTCGCTCATTTGAGTCATAATACTTGCGTAAAAAGCTGAAAATGAGCGAATTGAGACATCAGTATTTGTCTAACAATAATATTGCTAAGTTCAGCGTAACGATTACGTCATCGAAGGGAATCACGAATCTATCTTCCTCCTCATGTCGTAAAGACACTAAATTGCGCAGTAAAACTTCAATCTGCTCGGCCCTAATATTCGAGTCTAGAGCCAGTTCATACTCTGTAATTTGTACTGCGTCATTTTCTAAAAACGGCATTTCATAGGCCCTCTTCGTAAAGACTCTTATACTAATGGACTGCTAGCTTTACAATACTGTACGCATGGCCAGAATCGCAGCTAGCTAGCAACAAATAGCTCTGCTGATATTTGAGGAATGGTTTGATGTCGTTTAACCGCTGAAACTGATAGGAATACCCTGCTGCAGTTATTCCTTGGCTCTAATGCTGACCCTGTTCGCATTCATTGCCAAGAATTAGTGGATTTTGCAATACATATTAGCTCATTTGCCTGAGCCATATATGTTGACGCTCACAAAAATAAAGTGCGCGAATAACTTCACACGAGAGTTCACAACAATATTTAAGAATAAATACTTAAAATCATGACATTAAGACATCATTCGTTCGTGCGTAATGTAATTGTAGTCACAAAAGAAATTTACGCCAAGGAAGACATCACCACTGCGTTGATATAGCTGACAGGAGAGCTTTCCTTCCAGCACATAAAACTGAAACAGAGTGTGGCAAGGCGGTAAGGCTTGTTTGCCGTGGGCCGCATTGTCTTTCGGTGACATCGTTGGATCAGGTAATACTGACGGGTTCCAGGCACTCACAATCAGGCGGCGGGAATCAGGGTTGGTTTTAATCTCGTTGATCAGCGCGGTAATCTGGTCAACGGTCTCGCCATCGGCACCGGCCCAGCTGCGCCACTGATGGCCATAAACCGGGCCCAGCTCGCCTTCATCCGTAGCCCATTCGTCCCAGATCGAAACGCCGTTGTCCTTGAGATAGGCGATGTTGGTCTCGCCTTTTAAGAACCACAACAATTCATGAATAATGGAGCGCAGATGGCACTTTTTGGTAGTGACCAGCGGAAAACCTTCACTCAGGTCGAAGCGCATCTGATAGCCAAATACACTTAATGTTCCGGTGCCGGTTCTGTCTTCTTTTTTTACGCCGTTATCGCGGATGTGGCGCATTAATGCTAAGTACTCTTTCATGCGTCGTCTAGCTCTTTACCGTTTTGTTAGCAGGTGTTGTGGTGACACCATTCTTTTTATAGGCATATACCATTAGTCCCAGACCACCAAGGATCATCGGGATACAGAGTAACTGTCCCTGGCTCAGGCCAACCTGATACAAGCCAATATGGGCGTCAGGCTCGCGATAAAACTCAACAATAAAGCGAAACGCGCCATACCCCATCAGGAATAAACCGCCCACCGCACCGGTTGGTCTTGGTCGCGCAGAATACAGCCAGAGAATAATAAACAGTAACACACCTTCCAGGGCAAATTCATAAAGTTGTGAAGGATGGCGTGGTTGTGGACCGGCGCCCGGGAAAATAATCGCCCAGGGTACGTCGGTAGTGCGCCCCCACAGTTCAGCATTAAGAAAGTTACCAATACGGCCGGCACCGAGGCCGATGGGCACCAGTGGTGCGATGAAGTCTGCTACCTGCAAGAAGCTGGCGTTCAGGCGCCGAGCCTGCCAGAACATGGCGGCAATTACACCCAGCAGACCGCCGTGGAATGACATCCCACCGGTATGAATATAAAACAGGTAGAGCGGATCCTCTAAAAATAAGCCAAACTGGTAGAAAAAGACATAGCCCAGACGGCCACCAATAATCACCCCGACAAAGCCCCAGAACAGCAGGTCGCTGAGTTGATCGCGGTTCCACGGCGAATTGGGTAAGCGCTTTTTAGCCAGCAGATAAGCGGCAATAAAACCCAGCAGATACATCATGCCGTACCAGCGTACGCTTAGTGGCCCAAGGCTGACAATAATCGGATCGATATTGGGAAATACCAGGAAGTCTGTTTCACCCATGTACTAATTCATTCCTATAATCATGCGGATACTCACTAACACCAGCAGTCCCGCTAAAATCTTCTTAAGTAATTCAGTTGGCATATTCTGCCCTAACCGGGCGCCAAAGCCAGCAGTAAATATAGAAGTGGCCATAATGCCAAATCCTGCTGGTAAGTAAACATACCCCAGCGACCAGTCTGGTAAACCGGGTAAATTCCAGCCCGCGTGGATAAAGCTCCCGGTACCAAATAACGCGATAACCAGGCCGCTGACTGCTGCACAGCCAATTGCCTGACGAATAGGTACCTGGAACCAGACCAGCGCCGGTACCAGCAAAGCACCGCCGCCAATGCCCATCAGTGCCGAAATGGTTCCTACAATTGCTCCCACGGTAATAAGGATGGCTGGCGTATAGGCCTTGTTCGAGGCAGTACGCTTGCCAAATACCATTTGTGCGGCAATGAGTATGACTAATCCGGCAAACACTTTGGTGAGAATATCGGCCGGCAACATGCTGGCCAGTTGAGCTCCGGCGATGGCACCAACCGCAATACCGGTACCGCTTAAAACAATCACCCGTGGCACAATATTGCCCAATGAGTAATGTGCTTTGGCAGAAAAAAAACCGGTGATGATAATGGTAAACAGTGACGTTGCGATGGCCATGGGCATCGCCAGTTCGTGGCTGATGCCGGCAATACCGGTAAGCAGTGCAGACAGCACCGGTACAATAATCAGGCCGCCACCTATGCCGAGCATGCCAGCCAGCGTCCCGGTGAGCATTCCCAGGGCCATACAACTGACGAAAATGAGTAGCAGAGGATCCAATCTAAGTCTCCGTAATGATTGAGGTTGCTAGCATACCATAAGTCCACCTTACAGAGGCGTTAGCATAGCCCTGTAATATGATGAATTTAAGAACCGGCCCGGACTAATCCACCGAGCCCTTTAACTTCCAGATACTGATTGATGTGATTAAAGACTTCTTCGTAGCTGTCGGAGGTTAATGCACAAGACAGCAATGACTGCGCCTCACTGAGGTTTACATTACGCACCACCCAGTTAATCTTACGCAGGTTAAAGGCATTCATACTGAGTTTTCGATAGCCCATCCCCATCAGCAAAATGGCGCCGCCCGGTTCACCGGCGATTTCCCCACACACTGATACCGGTACCTGATACTGGTCGGCCTGTTTGGCAATGTCATACAAGGCCGAGAGTACTGCCGGGTGGTAACTGTTGTACAAGCTGGCTACGCGCGTGTTGTTGCGGTCTACGGCAAGCAGGTACTGGGTTAAATCGTTACTGCCGACTGAGAAAAAGTCGACCTTTTTTGCCAGTTGCGGTAATTGATATAACACCGAGGGCACTTCGAGCATTATCCCCAGGCGCGGGCGATAAAGCCGCTCGCCTTGGAGCCTAGCCTCTTCTTCTACCTCGAAAAACGCCTGCTCCACCAGCCGGCGTGCCTCATTTACCTCGCCAACGCTGGAAATCATCGGCAGCATAATGCTGAGATTCTGTAAGCCAATACTGGCGCGTAACATGGCGCGGATTTGCACCAGGAAAATTTCCGGATGGTCCAGGGTCAGGCGGATCCCACGCCAGCCCAAAAACGGGTTTTCTTCGGTTATCGGAAAGTACGGTAAAGGTTTGTCACCGCCTACATCCAGCGTACGCATGACAATTTCGCGATCCGGCGCGCTTAACAGCACATTGCGGTACAGCTCTACCTGTTCGCTTTCAGACGGAAAGCGCTCACGCATCATAAACGGAATTTCCGTACGATAGAGCCCTATACCGACTTTACCGGAGCGCACAGCAGTTTCTATCTCCGCCGATAAGCCAGCGTTCACCTGCAAATTAATCCGGCAGCCGTCTTCACTTTCACAGGGCTTGTCGGCTTCTTTGTCGATGCGCTCTGAGAGGAGTTTCTCTTCTTCTATGAGTTGACTGAACTCTGCCTTGATTGCCTTTTCAGGCGACACAATAACCTCGCCGGCATAGCCGTCGAGAAGGATTTCTTTTTTCTCAAGCAGAGTTGGCGACACATTCTGACAACCCATAACCGCCGGCACGCCCATGGCTCTGGCGAGAATAGCAGCGTGGGAGTTATTGGAGCCGCGAATGGATATTATGCCGGCCAGAAACTCCTTAGGAAATTCCGCCAGCATTGGCGCGGAGACTTCTTCGGCCACCAGAATGCTAGCCTCACTGGGGCGATCGCTGACGGATTCTGTCTTGCCACTGATAACCTGCAGAATATTAACCAGGATCCGGTTGGATAAATCCACAATATCGATGGCCCGTTCCTGCATGTACGGATCATCCATCGCCTCAAACCGGGCAGCATAAGCTTCCACCACCAGCTTTAATGATGACGCCGCATCCCAGCCTTCGCGTATTTTTGCCTCGACCTCGCGCCCCAGACTGTTGGCGTCGAGTAATTGATGATAAAGCTGAAAGATTGCCCTTACATCATCGGGCACCTGTCCTTCCAGCCGCTGCGACAGCGCTTCGACCTGCGTGCGGGTGACCTCTACCCCTTTGCGGTAATAATCAATTTCCTGCTGGGTATTATCCGACTGTTTTACAATCCAGGTAGCCAGCGTGTAGGCGGCATGAGGCGAATAACCCACGCCCATGGCCAGACCCGGCGAACCTGGCACGCCGCGTACATTCTTTTGAATGTGGCCAGCGTAAATGCCGGCGATCGGATTGAGTGCGCCACGGGTTTCTGCGTGGGATATTTCCAGCGCAATTTGCGCCGCCAGCGTAACCAGAAAGGCTTCTTCATCTTCACTGAATTTACGCTTAGCGCTTTGCTGCATGGTGATAACACCCAGCACTTTACGCTGATGGATAATCGGGGTGCCAAGAAAAGCGTGATAACTTTCTTCTTTAACTTCCGGATAGTGCTTAAAGCGCGGGTGGTTGGGTGCGTCCTGAATATTGAGCGGCTCTTCACGCTGCCCTACCAGCCCGATCAGGCCTTCAGAAAAGCCAATTTTAACCAGCTCTACCGCGTCGGGCGCGAGGCCATCAGTGGCTTTAAGAACAAAAGCCTGAGAGTTGTAGTCGGCCAGGTAAATGGAACAGGAGTCAACGCCCATGGTTTGCTTAACGCGTTCAGCCAGACGAAACAGTGCATCGGTCAACCGGGGGATTTGGTTGACCTCCTGAACGATACTCTTAAGTACCGTTAGAATACTGTTTTTTCGACCCGCTTCTGCCGCCAAGAGTGACCCTACCCTTATCCGCGTCGTTTGCGACGATGCTGCTTTGAATGATGATGCTGGTGTCGCGGCTGCGAGGTGATCACCGTCCCGGCAAATTCTTTCATTACACGGCGGTAGACATCGCGCTTAAAGGACACCACATTTCTCACCGGGTACCAGTAACTCACCCAGCGCCAGTCATCAAATTCCGGATGACCGGATTTCAGTACATCTACGTCTTTGTCCTGGCAATCCAGTTGCAACAAAAACCATTTTTGTTTTTGTCCTATACAAACCGGATTACTGCCTTGCCTTATTAACCGTTTGGGCAGTTTGTATCGCACCCAATTTCGTGTCACGCTCAGAATGCTTACATCTTTCGGGGTAAGCCCTACTTCCTCATGTAACTCACGATACATTGCCTGCTCTACAGTTTCCCCTTCATCTATTCCGCCTTGGGGAAACTGCCATGAATGTTGGCCATAACGTCTTGCCCAAAATACCTGACCTATTTTGTTGCAAATCACTATGCCCACATTCGCACGGAATCCATCGGTATCTATCACTCAGACTCCCGGGCACTTTATATTGTTCTGTGATAGCATTCTTTCACAAACCTTTGTACATGCAAAGTATTTATCACATATGTTTAACGTAATGGTTTTTTAAGGGATAGAAGGTTTGCAAGTACCAACCTGTGCACCCGCTGATTTATCAGAACTGGAAAGCCGCGCCCAGGCGATTGCCGGATTCACTCTTGGCGAGCTGGCAGACATGGCCGGTATTGCTATTCCACGGGACTTTAAACGCCACAAAGGCTGGACAGGTCAGTTGATTGAAACCTGGTTGGGCGCCACCGCCGGCTCTAAGCCACAACAGGATTTCCCGGAACTCGGGGTTGAACTCAAAACCCTGCCAATTAATCAGTTCGGCCAGCCGCTGGAAACCACTTACGTCTGTTATGCCCCCTTACTGCTGCCACCGTTAATCACCTGGCAAACCTGTAACGTCAAAAACAAGCTGCAATGTGTTCTGTGGGTACCGGTTGAGGGCGAACGGCAGATACCGGTAGCTGAGCGGCGCATTGCTACGCCATTTCTGTGGCAACCCAACGAAGCACAAAATGCCCTGTTACAGCAGGACTGGGAAGAACTCACCGAGATGATCGCCCTTGGCAAGGTTGAGTCAGTGACGGCCCGGCATGGCGAGGTCATGCAGCTTCGTCCTAAGGCTGCCAGTGGCCAGGTGCTAACCGATGCCCTGGATGCCGAGGGCAATAAAATTCAAACCCGACCACGGGGCTTTTATCTGCGCAAACAGTTTACCAGTCTGATCCTGCAGACCCATTTCCAGCAATAACCATCGTTTCTCATTTTGCCTTTGACCTGAATCAAGCGATAGCGTCAACGGCTTTGCATATAAATAAAGACTTATATACAGTCACAATACTGAATTTGGCTGGCCCGGAGAGTAACCATGGCATTATTAATTAGCGAAGAATGTATTAACTGTGACTTGTGTCCGGCGGAGTGTCCAAACGAAGCCATTAGTATGGGTGACGAGATTTATCAGATAGATACTGCACGTTGCACTGAGTGTGTGGGCCACTACGACGAACCGCGTTGTGTGGATGTTTGCCCGGTAGAATGTATTGAGCAGGATCCGGCCAATAAAGAAACTCTGGATCAGCTCGCCGAAAAATACGCTGCCATGTATGCGTAACGCCAGTGGCACTTAACCTTAACGGCGGCTTTCGAGGTATTTTAAAAAGCTGCGACTGGCGGTGCCATTGGTCCCCAGCTTCAGGCGTTTGGTGACACTGTCGAGTTTGGTGTCAGACCCCATTAATACCTGCTTGGCATACTTCATTCGATACTGGTAGATAAACCCACGGAAATGGGTTTTCTTACCCGCCAGTAACGCCAGACAAATATCACTGGCAGACATGCCGGCCCGCTCAGCAAACACCGCCAGGGTCAGGCCTATTTCTTTGTAAGCTTTTTGACTGATCACCGCGGCTTCGGCACGTTTTAACAGCGCCTGAGCAGTGCTCTGCGACATTTTCGGCGCTGCACTCATGGCGTAGTGGTCGAAGGGTGACGGTGACGGCCGGTGAGCGCGGCTCAATTGTGCCAGCAACACCAACGTAGTTAGAGCCAATCCTAAATGAAACCAGGCCAACCAGAATGTCAGCGGTAAAAAACCAAACGCAACGGCGGCAACCACAATCGCCAGACAGAAAGCCATGCCGACAGCAAACCCGCTGGCGCCGCTCAGCCCTTTAATGTGATACATTTCAGTATCCACTACCTGCAAGGGTAATTCGTGATGGTATTGCTGTAATTGCTCAATCAGCACAATACTGATGTACAAAAATAAAAAGGCCGCAATCAAACAACTTAAATACACAGCCCAGTAACTAAGCGGCTCTCCAAGCGGAGCAAACCCCGGCCATTGTTGCCAGTCACTGCCATGCAGCCCCCCCTGAATAGCCACTAACACTAACAATCCAATACCTGCCGCATAAAACGGCCACAGTGCCAGTTTTGGCTTACGCCACAGCATCGCAAGTAAGTTACGGTAAATCCCGGCCAACAATAGCGGCATTGCAACCACTGCCGCCGCTGCCAACCAGGGTGATGCGCCGCCAACCAGCTGCCATAATTCACTGCTAAGCAGCAGCGGCCAGCTCAGTATGGCCAGCCAGAATCCCTGATAGTCTTTCGCTGCAATCTTATTCCTGCTAACTTTAAACAGCAGGCACAGCCACAGCACAGTCAGCGCACCTGCGCTCCAGAGTGGGATCATGTGTTGAGTGGACATTGTATTTTTTTCCGCGGTAATCAGTTACCAGTACACTTCGCCGGTCATGGCAACCTGACGACTTCTTTCCATCACATTGAGCAGCCCGTGGGTTTTCTCATGAACCCACTCCAGCAACTCCTGTTGCTCGGCCAACTCGGCATCAAAAATTGACTTTTTCAATAATAACAAAGCATTGAGTTCATCGATACCGATTAAAATATCCAACCAAGGCGCGCGGAAGTGGCCACGACTGTCTTCAAACATATCGGCCAGTAAAAAGCCGTTAAACAAGGTCTGGCGCAACAGCATTTCTACTGACGTATAATTGGAAGCGTACATACGACGCTGGATAGGCATGGTTTGCAGAATGGTTTGCCAGCCTTGCGATAGCCAGCCCTTGGCATGCTCCATCAGCGGCATGTCATAGCCTTTTACCTCGGAACGCCAGGGTTTGCTTTGCAGCATCTGAGCAATAGCGAGTTTTAGCTTTGAGGGCGCAGACTGAAAAAGCCGGCTGGCAGGGTCATGGGCCTGCACCAAGCCGGCCTGCCGCCCCTGCAGGTAACTGATCAGTGCCGGATAGCGGGACAGCTTCTTATTAAACAGGCTTTTCTTTGACAGCAACAATCTTAAACTCTGTAAATCGTCCTGCCATAGCCAGTTATCGGCATAACTGAGCAGTTGCTTATGCAGTGTCAGCATAGCCGGGCATTGCAAAACCGGTAGATACAGCGACACTGTTTGCAGCAACATTCGCACTGCCCGGGTAACCTCAGTGAGCATTTTGGTCGCGCCGGTTTCAAAGTACAGGTGTTCATGTTTCTGCCAATGCACTAATCCGCACTCCAGCGCACGGCAAAATGCTTCTTCGGTAGAAATATTCTCTTTCAGTGGCAGGAAGTCCGGTAACGGCGTTACTTTGTGGGAAACACCGTGCAGTAACTGATATCCCTGGGCCGCTTTGGAGGTATCACTTAACCTCGCCGGCAGTGCATCCACCAGCCGGTTTGCCAGCTCAAACATGCGGCTGAGTTCGCCGCTTTTTAACTCAAGCTCGATTTCGCGGATCGGTGCTTCCTGCTGTTGCGCAGCAACTTTACCGTTATCGTAAACCAGTTCAATTTCAGCATCGGGATAGCTAATATCAAAGGTAGTCCGGTTAAAATGCGTGCCGAACTGTTTTTCCAACTGCTCGTTTAGCGTGTCTGCCTTATGCCCTGGTGGCCACGGCACATCATTAAACAGGGTCAAGTCGGGTTCCGGACTATCCAAATCAACGTTAAATTCCAAACGCTGATGCAGGCCGCCGCTAACCTGCCCGGTGGTTTTTACCGTTTGCTCGTAGCGACCATCGGCACCACGAACTCGCATGCCAATTTTATTTTGCTGAAACAAGTGATCGGTGGTGTCGTAATAATCATTGAGCAGATCGATCTGACCTTTTTCCTCAATGGAGATATCCTGCGACGTTAAGGCGGTGAAGAGGTTGTTTTTAAGTGCGGCCAACGGATCTTCGCGCAGCACAAATTTGATTTCGGTTTCCGACATGGAACAGTCGTACTCATAAGCAGTTGCGAGATAGTCCGGCTACATTACCTGCCGATGGGTTATTTAGCAATAGGTGCTGCGCCGCAGACCGCCAGCAATAACAATGTATGTCGGGAAGCACTTGCCTTTCATGGTATCAGCCCCTAACATCAGAGCATTATTTTATGATGTAGAGACACTCATGCGCTTGCTACCTTTTCTTTTCGGCCTGGTTATTGTGAGCCTGCCAGCCGCGGCTCAGCAATCTTCAGATACCTTATCGGCCGATAGCGATCACTATATTGCCGATAACCTTATTGTTTACATGCATTCCGGACCGGGGCGTAATTACCGGATCCTGGGTTCTATTGAAGCCGGATTACCGGTAACCGTGCTGCAAACCAACAGTGAAAATGACTTTTCTCAAATCAGCGATGCCGACGGTCGTGAGGGGTGGGTAGAAACTCAGTATCTTATCGACACTATTTCCCGCCGGGCGCAATTACCGCAGTTAAGTCAGCGTCTCGCCGACAGCGAACAGCAGCTTAACCGGGTTCAGTCACGCAACGCCGAACTGAGCCAGGAGCTGGCGCAGGTAAAACAACAAAATGCTCAGTTGGAAGCGGCGCTGAATGAATCACAACAATCGGTTTCGTCGCTGGAAGCGCAAATCAGCGATCAGGATACCCAGGAGCGTTACAGGATGTTCAGTTATGGCGGTATTGTTGCGGGTGCCGGCGTTATACTTGGCATTATCGTGACCTTTATTCCAAAACGTCGTCGCCGCAACGATTCCTGGATGTAATGGCTTTGCCAATCAAAAAGGGCGCTTAAATAAGCGCCCTTTTTCGTTTTTGATGACCTGTTTTTTAAAACTTGGCTACTCGTCTTCGTCTACCATGGTCATCAGCGAGGTATTACCGCCCGATGCCGTAGTATCGATACTGATAGTTTTCTCGGTCATCAGACGCTGAATCAGCTTATCGTTATATTCAGCGGTGATTACCGGCAGGATAGCGCCCTGACGTTCGGCTAACATCGCAGTAATGTGAGCAGTACGTTCGGTATTACTGTCTACGACCACACCGGCCAGTTGCTCATCCATTAACAGCGCGTCGAGATGGCTTAGTCTGGCAACCTGGAATACACCATCAGGCGCTCCTACTGCCTTAAACTTCTCTTTCACTGCCAGCGCTTCTTCATAGAACAAGTCCGAGACAACAGACACTACGCAGTTACCGGTAGCCAGGGCTGATACGATAGACAGCATCCAGTATTCGAACGCTACTTCCTTATCGGCGAAACAGACCAGTACGCCACGAGGCTCAAGGTAAAGCTTATTCGACTCACCCGTTGGTCCTGGCAATACAGTAGGTTTGGCGAGTTTTTTATCGATGCTGATTAACTGCGAACGGGCAGAAGCCAGTGTGCGGTTAAGGTCATCGGCCAACTCTTCAACGATATCTACCGTTGCCAGTTTAGCCAGCAGCTGACGCACCTTGGAGATCCGCTCATGCAGCGGCAGATAGCGCCAGGTTTCTTCGGTCTCGGTTGCCTTACGCATAATGGCAGCCGCTTCTTCGTGCTGGGTGTCACCACCCGACAGCGCATCATCGATACTTTCAGGCTCTTCCAGAATGGTGGGTTTCGGCGTAGCTTTTTCCATCATCAGGCGCGACAGGTAGCTTGGGCCACCCGCTTTTGGCCCGGTGCCGGATAATCCACGACCACCAAATGGCTGAACACCTACAATGGCACCAATCATGTTGCGGTTAATGTATACGTTACCTACCCGTGAGCGGGCAGCCAGTTCATACGCACGCTCTTCTATACGGGAATGAATCCCCATGGTCAGGCCATAACCGGTATCATTGATTTGCTTAAGCACTTTATCGAGCTCTTTACCTTTAAAGCGCACCACGTGTACAACCGGACCAAACACCTCGCGTTTTAATACGCTCAGATCACTGATTTCATAAAGGGTTGGCGGGAAGAATGTACCGTCTTTTGCGCTTTCCGGCAGCTCTGACTGATAAAGCAACTTGCCTTTTTCTTTCATGTATTCGGCATGTTCTTGCAGCGAAGACAGGGCTTTCTGGTCAATTACCGGGCCCACATCAGTGCTCAACCACGACGGATCGTCGATGGTCAGCTCCTTCACCGCACCGGTGAGCATTTTAATCAGGTTATCAGCGATGTCTTCCTGAACAAACAGGACCCGCAATGCAGAACAGCGCTGACCGGCACTCTGGAAGCCGGAATGGATCACGTCATCCACCACCTGCTCAGGCAACGCGGTTGAATCAACGATCATACAGTTCTGGCCGCCAGTCTCGGCAATCAGTGGGACCTGTTCACCACCACGCTGGGCCAGTGTTTTGGAAATCAGCGTACCGGTTTGGGTTGAGCCGGTAAAAATAACCGCCTTAATGCGCTCATCCGGCAGCAATACGTTGCCCACATCCGGTCCCTTGGCAATAACCAGTTGTAAGGCGTTATCCGGTAAGCCCACCGAGCGCATCATCTGCACTGCACGCAAAGCAATCATACTGGTTTGCTCAGCCGGTTTGGCCACTACGGTATTACCGGTTGCCAGCGCGGCGACCACCTGACCAAGGAAAATGGCCAGCGGGAAGTTCCATGGGCTGATACAAAGTACCACGCCACGCGGTACCAGACGTTCATCCTGGCTAAGCTCCACGGCTCTGGCAGCATAATAGCGACAGAAGTCCACGGCTTCACGTACTTCGTCGATTGAGTCCTGAGTTACTTTACCCGCCTCACGGATACATATCGCAATCAGCTCGTCCATATGCCGTTCCAGAGAATCCGCAACCTGATTCAGCAGCATTGCCCGTTCACTGGCAGAGCGCTCCGACCACTCCTGAAAACCGCTTTCAGCGTTATCCAGTGCCTTTTTGATTGCCGCTTCATCGGCATAATGGTGATAACCCACAATATCGTTGAGGTTGGCCGGGTTCTTCACCGGCACCGCACCTTCCGGCACATCTTCCGGCTGCACAACGTACTGACGCGCATAACGCCCTAAGTTGTACTTGAGAGTATTAACGGTATTCAGATCGGTAAGATCCATGCCTTTGGAATTGACCCGCTCCGGGGCAAACAACTCTGAGGCTTTATTGATTTGCTTGTTGTAGCGGTACGTCAGACGCTGAGTCAGCTCTACCGGGTCTTCAAGCAACGCCTCTACCGGCTTGCTATCGTCCACAATGGCGTTAACGAACGAAGAGTTAGCGCCATTTTCCAATAAGCGGCGTACCAGGTAAGCCAGCAGGTCTTCATGAATACCAACCGGCGCATACACCCGGCACTGTATTTGTTCCTCGGTAACCACCTGGTCGTACAGCGTATCGCCCATGCCATGCAGACACTGGAACTCAAAACCTTGTTTGTCATCGCCGGCCAGCTCAACAATCACTGATGCCGTATAGGCGTTGTGTGTAGCGAACTGAGGATAAATCGTATCCCGG
This sequence comes from Marisediminitalea oceani, assembly GCF_003731635.1. Lineage (GTDB taxonomy): Bacteria > Pseudomonadota > Gammaproteobacteria > Enterobacterales > Alteromonadaceae > Alteromonas > Alteromonas oceani. The sequence goes on from NZ_RCUA01000032.1 coordinate 163,898, forward strand.
TACTCCAGCAACTGGTTAGCACAGGCATGGTATGACACGTCGGTAGACGATTTACGGGTAAACACCGGAAATGCATCCACACCGGCTGTCTGGGTGAGTTTGATTTCGGTATCCCAGTACGCCCCTTTCACCAGACGAACCATCATTTTGCGGCCAACATCCACAGTCAGCTCGCGCAGCCACTCAATAACATGGATGGCGCGTTTCTGATAAGCCTGCACGGCCAGACCAAATCCTTCCCAGCCATCAAGATCCGGATCGCGGAACACCTTCTCGATAATATCCAGCGAAGTTTCAAGCCGGTCTGCTTCCTCAGCATCCACTGTAAGGCCAATATCGTATTCCTTGGCCATCATGCAAAGTGATTTAAGTCTTTCTGGCAGCTCTTCCATCACCCGCTCATAGTGAGAAAACTCATAGCGCGGATGGATTGCCGACAGTTTTACCGAAATCCCCGGCGACTTTCGCGGCCCTTTACCGGCAGCGGCTTTACCAATTACCTTGATAGCTTTTACATAGGCATCGTAATAACGGTCTGCATCGGCAAAGGTGCGAGCCCCTTCACCAAGCATATCGTAAGAATATACGTACCCTTTCTTTTCTTTTTCCTGAGCGCGTTCTACCGCATCTTCGATGCTTTCGCCCATAACAAACTGGCGGCCCATTACGCGCATGGCAATATTCATGGCCCGGCGGATCACCGGCTCACCAAGGCGGCCAAGAGTCTTTTTCAAAAGGCCGAATTGCTCGCTCTTACGTTTGTCGGCATAGTTGACCATGTTGCCGGTAAACAACAGGCCCCATGATGAAGCGTTAACAAACAGCGATTCACTGTTGCCCAGGTGTGGGGTCCACTGACCTTTGGATAATTTGTCACGGATCAGTTCATCCTGGGTGTCTTTATCCGGCACCCGCAATAACGCTTCCGCCAGACACATCAATACCACGCCTTCCGAGGTAGACAGAGAATATTCATTCAGCAGAGCGTCAACGCCACCATGGCCCTCCTGATCGCGCCGAATTTTAAGCACCATTCGTCGGGCGCGTTCCCACGCCCGGCTGCGGGCGCGAGGATTGACTTCGGCAATCGGCAGGATCTGGTCGACCGCGTCAGTTTCGGGGATGCGATAATAATCGCGGATCAACTGTCGGATCGGGCTGGTAGTCGTAAACGTGCTTTTAGTTAACATTGAACCCCTTGTGTACTTTCTGTCGTATAAAAATTAAGATTATCACCGTTTTTTAACGCGGCAGTTTGAATACAGATCACTGTTTTATTTGTAAAAGCGCTCATTGAAGCGCTCTGTTAACAAAGGTTGTGTATTCTAACCAAGACGACTGCGCCGGGGTATTCCCCCAGACCTGCCCGTGACGAGAAAGCCGGTGAACTAACGTAAGATTTTGTTGCCACATTAACCGGCCAGTTTTTGCGCGTCAAGGCAGAGCCGCTGCACTGCGTCGCTGTGCGATATCTAACAGCCTGACGGAAATGGCGTGTATCACAGTAAAGGAGCAAGTTATGCAGAGTCGAGCCACTAAGTTTACCGTCTGGATAGCCGGGATAATTCTCACCCCGGTGATCATCTACTGGCTGTTTGCTGACATGCTGATTAAATCAGTGCTTGAAGCCCAGCTTACCCAGGCCCACGGCGCAGAAGTGAACATTGGCGGCTTTGAGCACAGGTTGTTTCCTCTGGAAGTCGAAGTTACTGAGATAGGCTTTACCGATCCGGCTCAGCCACAAAACAATCAACTGGTAGTAGGGCGTCTGGCAGGCGATGTGGAACTGATGCCCTTATTGTCTGACCAACTGATTATGAATCAGGTGGATTTGCTGGATGTTGCTTTTAATCAGCCGCGTCCTGAGCCGGGCAAAGTGCTGCGCCAACCGGAAGGACAAAGCTTCGATGAAATCCTTAGCGAAGCGAAGGAAGCCCTGCCAACGGTAGATGAATTGCTGGAACGTTCGCCACTGAAAACCACCGCGGCAGTGGAAGACGCCAAAACAACCTACGACACCTACGCCACCGAGCTTAAAACTGATTATCAGGCGTTGCCAGACAAATCCCGCCTTGAGTTTTACAAAGCAGAAATTCAAAAACTTCGCGAAACCGACTTTAAAAATCCGGCAGAAGTAGTAAAAGCCAAAGCAGCTTTTGATGAATTAAAGCAACAAATTCGCACCGATAAAGAAAAAATCACCACGTTCAGAGAAAAAGCCAGTGAGGCAAGAACCGCAATGAGCGGCGCTTTGAAAACCTTAAAAGCGGCACCAGAGCAGGATTATGAACTGCTTAAAGGTGTTTACGCTGGCGACCAGGCCGCCCTGTCGCAGCTAACCGAAGCGGTATTCGGCGATAAAGCGGCTCAGTACAACCGCTATTTATTCAGCGCCTTTGACATACTGGTGCCCTTACTCAAGGGCGGCGAAGCGCAAACAGAAGATGAACAACCCGGTACGCCTCTGCAGGTATTAGTCAGGCAGGCCAACCTGTCCGTTAACTGGCAGGATACCCTGCTCACCGGTGACTGGAAAAATATCACCAACCAGCACTCGGTATTTGGCAACCCTACTACCTTCATACTCAATGCCGCTGCCGAAGGTGCACAAAAGTTTGCTACGCAGGGGCAGTTTTTTATGGATTCTGACGGGCTGGATGCCTCGCAGACCTGGCAGATTGCCGGCTTATTATTAGACAGCGTCTCGCTGAGCGATAATCCGCGCCTTGATGCCTCCATTAAACAGGCCTTACTAGCGGCCAGTGGCTCGCTTGAGATCACCGATAATATGCTGGATGGCTCTGGCACTGTGGATCTGACTAAGCTGACCATGGCAGCAACGGGCAGCGACAACCTCACCAACGCCATTGCCAGCCTGCTCGATAGCCTGCAACAGCTTGATATGACTATGAACATTGGCGGCACCTTAAGTGCACCAAATTTTGGCTTTTCATCTGACCTCGACCGCCAGTTGGCCAACGCGGCATTATCCAGCCTCAGCGCCTCACAGCAGGATAAACTCGACGAACTGAATAGTAAATTACAGGGATTGGTAGGCAGTCAGGATGACAACCTGGCCAGCGAACTGGGCAATATATCAACCTGGTTGAGCGCCACTCAGCGCGATGAAGCCGCTTTGCAGGAGTTACTGCAGGCGACCTTCAAAAACGCAGTGGAAAAACAGAAAGACAAGCTGCTGAACAAACTGTTCGATAAACTGGATGGACGTTGAGCATCCGGCGCGGCATAATAACTTCGACTAATTCGAACAGGTGTTCATTGTGTGGCGAGATCGGGCAATTCTTTTTATTCTGCTGGCGCTGTTAGGCGCGCTGCAGTATCGCCTGTGGCTCGGGAAAAACAGTATTCCTGACTATCTGGCCAAACAACAGGAAGTGCAAAAACAGCATCAGCAAAACGCCAACCTGGTGCAGCGCAATGCGTTGTTAAAGGCTGATATCAGCGACCTCACTATCGGCCTTGAGGCGGTAGAAGAAAGAGCAAGAAACGAGCTTGGCCTGATCAAACGGGGTGAAACCTTTTACCGCATACTGCCCAGCGAAGATGACTAAGTGGCACAGTTAGCGTTGGTTTCATTAATCCACCCCAACAATGACCATCAAAAAAACAACAAAGAGAAACATACCTTTGAGCACAGCTAATACATCCATTGTTGCCGTGGTTCCCGCGGCAGGTATTGGTTCACGGATGCAGGCCGACCGCCCCAAGCAATATCTCACCATTGGCTCGCAAACGATTCTGGAGCACACCTTATTAAAACTGGCGGCCCATCCAGCCATATCCAGAGTGGTAGTAGCTCTGAGCCCCGACGATCAATACTTTAGCCAGTTGCCGCTGCAGAATGCATCATGGCTGACTATAGTAGACGGAGGAGCAAGTCGGGCTGAGTCGGTAAACAACGCGCTTGCTGAGTTAGCCGATAACGAGTGGGCCCTGGTGCATGACGCCGCGCGTCCTTGCGTAAACAGTAGTGACATTAGCCGCTTAATTGAGCGTACTGACGCAGAGCATTTTGGGGGCGGCATTCTTGCTACGCCAGTTCGCGACACCATGAAACGGGCCAGCGCAGATACTGCCAACCCGGTGGTGCTTAAAACGGAAGAGCGGGATAACCTCTGGCATGCGCTTACCCCTCAGTTATTCAGAGCGGATAGGTTACGTGAAGCGCTGGCGGCAGCATTATCGGCTGGCGCAGTGGTCACCGATGAGGCCTCAGCCATGGAGTTTGCCGGTTATACAGTTGAGTTAATCGACAGCGATCCGGCCAACATCAAGATTACCCGCCCGGCAGATTTGCCGCTGGCGCAATTTTATTTACAACAAAGCAGGTAAGTGACACATATGCGGATCGGACACGGTTACGACGTTCACAAATTCGGTGGCGAAGGCCCGATTACTATTGGTGGTGTATCCATTGACTATGAACAGGGTCTGCTCGCCCACTCAGACGGCGACGTACTTATCCATGCCCTCTGCGACGCACTGTTAGGTGCAGCCGCACTGGGCGATATCGGTAAGCACTTCCCGGATACCGACAGCGCCTATGCCGGTGCCGATAGTCGCGGATTATTGCGTGATGTAATAGCCCGGTTACATAACCTGGGCTATAAGCTGGTCAATGCTGATATGACTATCGTTGCCCAAGCGCCCAAGATGGCGCCTCATATTGCTACCATGCAGCAATTACTGGCAGAAGACTGCGCAGTCGACACCGATCAAATCAATGTGAAGGCAACGACCACCGAAAAGCTCGGTTTTGCCGGGCGTAAAGAGGGCATTGCGGCACACGCAGTGGTGCTGATTACTAAGTGAATACCATGCAATTAAACACGGAACACTGGCAGTACCTCAACGAAAAGCCTGTCGCCAGCGGGCTGCTGAAGCAACAGGTCGAAGACTTTAAAGTAACCGAAGAGCTTGGCTACACGCTGTCCGGAGAGGGAGAGCATATCTATATCGAGCTTGAGAAAACCCAGCTCAATACCGCTTTTATGGCAGAACAGCTGGCCAGTTTCTGCGGTTTGCCACTCCGGCAGGTTACGTATGCCGGCCGCAAGGATAAATATGCCGTCACCCGGCAGTGGTTTGGTTTGCACGTTCCGGGCAAAGCAGAATTTAACTGGGACGAGTTCACCCTCGAGGGTACACGTATTCTGCAGGTACAGCGCCATAATAAAAAGTTACGCACCGGGCAGTTGAAAGGCAACACTTTTGAAATTACCCTGCGTGACGTAAGCGACCCGGAAGCGGTAATAAACCGGCTCAATCAGGCCGCCCAACAAGGCGTACCCAATTATTATGGCAGCCAGCGCTTTGGCATCCAGCGCATCAGTGAAAGCGGCGAGGTAAACCGTGGCGGCAATCTGCTGATGGCAGAACGCATGCTAAATGGTGAGGTCATTAAAAATCGTAATAAACGATCTATGGCATTATCAGCGTTACGCAGCTGGCTGTTTAATGAAATGCTGTCGGCCCGCATCGCCGAGGGCCGCCTGCAAGCTATTTTGCCCGGTGATGTCATTAATCTCACCGGTTCTAACAGTATATTTGTTGCCGATGAGGAAACTGAAGCTCTTGCCGAGCGATTAAACCGGCAGGATTTATCCACCACTGTCCCCTTGTGGGGAAAAGGCGATATTGGCTCAGCCGGTGAAGCCAGAGCGACAGAACTACAAACAGCCGCCGGTTATCCCGAGGTAACATCGTTTTTAGCCGGCCAGAAACTCAGCATGGAACGCCGCGCGGCGATTATTTGGCCCCAACGGCTTGAATGCAGTCAGCAAGGTGATACATTAATCATTCGGTTTTTCCTGCCCTCAGGCTGTTTTGCTACTACGGTTTTAAGAGAATGTCTGCTTACCACCGAATTAGCCTGATGGAATCCATTTCCTGTAGATACAACCGGTATACGTTAACAGCTTATGAAAATACTACTCAGTAATGACGACAGCGTTTTTGCCAAAGGCATTGCCACTATGCACGCCGCACTGGCAAAACAGCATGATGTAACGGTCATTGCCCCCGACCGCAACTGCAGCGGGGCGAGTAATGCCTTGTCATTGCATCAGCCATTGCGCATTCAGAAAATGGACAGCGGCTTTTTTGCCGTAAACGGTACGCCTTCCGATTGCGTCCACCTGGGCGTTAACAGTTTTCTGGAAGAGGATCCTGAACTGGTGGTCTCAGGCATCAATCATGGCGCTAATCTGGGTGACGACGTTATTTATTCCGGTACTGTAGCCGCCGCCACTGAAGGGCGTTACATGGGTCTGCCAGCCATTGCGGTGTCGTTGTGTAACTACGATGGCGGGCATTTTGAAACCGCAGCCCGGGTGGTAGTAGAAGTGATTGAAAAATTAATCACTCACCCGCTGCCTGCTAATCAGATCCTGAATATTAATGTGCCGGACCTCCCTTATGAAGAATTAGCAGGTGTGAAGGTTACCCGTCAGGGGCGACGCCACCGCGCAGAGTCTATGGTAAAAGCCAAGGACGCTTTTGGACGGCCAATTTACTGGTATGGACCGGCCGGGGCAGAACAGGATGCCGGACCGGGAACAGATTTTCACGCTATCGCCCATGGCTATTGTTCTGTCACCCCCTTAAGTGTTGATATGACAGCCCGCGACAGTATTGCAGAAATGGAAAAATGGCTTGAAATGTAAGCCCGATAAGAAAAATAACCCGTAACAAGAATTAATGACACATGAGAACAACAAGAAAAGGCGATGCACTGGCACAGCTGTTGTGCGACGAAGGGATTTCGAATCAAAAGGTGCTCAATGCAGTAGCGAGTGTTCCCCGCGAACGCTTTTTACCGGATGCATTGCAGCATAAAGCCTATCAGAATACGGCTTTACCTATTGGTCAGGGACAAACCATCTCGCAACCTTACATTGTTGCCAAAATGAGTGAGCTGCTGCTGGCAGCTCCTAATCCCGCCAGTTCAGTGCTGGAGATTGGTACCGGCTCCGGCTACCAGACTGCCATTCTGGCGCTGCTGTTTCCTCAGGTATTCTCGGTTGAGCGCATCAAAGCCCTGCAATTTCAGGCTAAACGGCGCATGAATCAACTGGATTTACATAACATAAAAATGAAGCACGGTGATGGCTGGCAAGGCTGGAGCAGTAAAGCTCCCTACGATTGTATTATTGTTACTGCTGCTGCCAGCAGCGTGCCCGAGGCGCTGACCGATCAGCTTAATGAAGGCGGCCGACTGGTGATCCCAGTGGGCGATGATCAACAACAATTGTTGTGCATCGATAAAATTGAGGGCGAGCTGCACAGCACCACTGTGGAAGCCGTTCGTTTTGTGCCCCTGGTGGCCGGAGATCTCCTTTGAAATTATTCCAACCTTGTTACGACCTGGCCTTACGCTGGTCTAAACACCCGGCCGCCAGTCGTTACCTGGCATTGCTGAGCTTCGCCGAATCGGTGATTTTTCCTATTCCGCCTGATGTCATGCTGGCGCCAATGTCACTTTCGCAGCCATCCAGGGCCTGGCATTTTGCCCTGATCACCACGCTGGCTTCTATTGTAGGTGGTGTAGCCGGTTACCTGTTGGGCTTCTTTGCTTTCGATACGCTACTCCAGCCATTTATTGAATCGTCTGGTTACGCGCACAAACTGGAAACCGCCATTGGCTGGTTTGAAACCTACGGCGTCTGGGTGGTCTTTCTGGCCGGATTCTCTCCTATTCCCTATAAAGTCTTTACTATCAGTGCCGGCTTCTTACAGATGGCTTTTCTGCCCTTTTTAATCGCATCGGCGATAGGCCGGGGTGCGAGATTCTTTTTAGTGGCATCACTAATGAAGTGGGGCGGCGCAAGAATGGAAGAGCAATTGCGTAAGTACGTGGAAGTGCTCGGTTGGGCAGTGGTTGGACTGGCGATTGTCGCTTATTTGATGCTACGATGAATTTTAACAGCACTAGCGTGATGCGCGTCGTCATTAGCCTGATTGCCAGCATATCGTTAGTAAGCTGCGCTGGTCCGGAACGTCCGGCGCCGCTAGTAGTGCTTAATAGTCAGCACTACCCTGAAGCCGAGAAAAAGCTAACCAATTACACGGTAAAGGCCGGCGACACACTCTATGCGATTGCCTGGTACACAGGGAATGATTACCGGGACATAGCGAAATGGAATTCGTTGTCTGAACCCTACAACATTTATCCGGGGCAATCTCTGAATTTGCAAAGTTCGGAGAGAGTGTCAAAAAAATCTCACACTGTCAATAATATGACTGGTCAAACCAGCAAGCAAAAGCCAAAAATGTCTATTGACCAAAAAGATAGCCAGGCGTATTGTAATTGTGAACCAGATGTTAACAACACAAAAGGAGTTGTGAGTAAACCCAAGATTAATGGTTTTCCACAACGTGTTGAAAAATGGATATGGCCTGCACAAGGTCGAATCGAATTATCAAATAGTAATGGTCAGACCACCCAAACAGGGGTCGACATTTACTCAAATCAGGGCAGCGAAGTCGTTGCTGCTGCCTCAGGGAAAGTTGTATACGCTGGTAACGCGCTGCGCGGATACGGGAACCTTATTATAATTAAACATACCGAATCGTTTTTAAGTGCATACGCCCACAGTGACCGCATACTGGTTAGTGAGCGAGAGTGGGTTAGCGCGGGTCAGGAAATTGCGAAAATGGGCGACACCGGTACTACCAGGGTTAAGCTTCATTTTGAAATACGCTATCGGGGAAAAGCAGTAGAACCGATGAAATATCTACCAAACAAACAATAACAATAAATAATAATAATAATTAAGAAATCAGGAGAACGTCGTAAGGTAAAACAACGCAGGAGATACAGTTGTGGGTCAACAAAATATCGCTGTCATCGACGCAACCCCCCAAGACGAAGTAGACAACATCGAAGTTAATGAAAATATCAAAGACGACGAGTTGTTAGATGAAGAAAATGAAAAAACCAAGACCGAAACCTGGTTAAACCAGGAAGAGGTCTCTAAAACACTGGATGCAACTCAGTTGTACCTGAGCGAAATTGGCTATTCACCTCTGCTCACCGCAGAAGAAGAAGTGCATTTTGCGCGCAGGGCACTGAAAGGCTGCGAAGCATCCCGTAAACGAATGATCGTTAGCAACCTCAGGTTGGTAGTGAAAATTGCCCGACGTTACAACAATAGAGGCCTGGCACTGCTGGATCTTATTGAGGAAGGCAATCTTGGATTGATTCGGGCAGTGGAAAAATTTGATCCGGAACGCGGCTTCAGATTTTCAACTTATGCGACATGGTGGATTCGTCAGACTATTGAACGAGCCATTATGAACCAGACCCGGACTATTCGGTTACCAATTCATGTGGTGAAAGAATTAAACGTTTATCTGCGTGCGGCGCGTGAACTGGCTCAGGAGCTGGACCACGAACCAACTGCAGAAGACATTGCTCTGCATCTCGATAAACCTATTGATGAAGTCAGCAAGATGCTGCGTCTGAATGAACGCATCAGCTCCGTTGATACTCCCATCGGTGGCGAAAACGACAAAGCACTGCTCGATATTCTGGCCGATGATAACGAATCCAGTCCGGAAGACGAACTTCAGGATAGCAATATTAAACAGAATATTGTGTCCTGGTTGCAGGAGCTCAATGCCAAGCAACGTGAAGTGCTGGCAAGACGGTTTGGCCTCATGGGTTACGAACCATCTACTTTGGAAGATGTAGGCGCTGAGATTGGTCTGACCCGTGAAAGGGTACGTCAGATTCAGGTAGAAGGCTTGCGTCGTCTGAAAGACATGCTTAGCAGTCAGGGCCTCGATTTAGAAAGCGTCTTTAGTCGCCTGAGCTAATCAGATAAATAAACGCCCCTTAGACAGGGGCGTTTTTGTATTTATTGTCTGTCCAGAGTGACAAAGCGATAAGGGTGCGGGTTTTTCTCGTCAGGCCCACATGCCTGTTCCTCAACAAGCTGCCACTCGCCATCAGCCTGATAATCCGGAAAATGGGTATCACCGTCGGTGTCTAAATCTATCAGTGTAAGATACAGGCGGTCGGCCTTTGCAAGCAGGCTGCTGTAAATTTTACCGCCACCAATAATCATCACCTCTTCAGGCGCTTGCTGTTGTGCCTGGTTGAGGGCATCTTCGATAGAATTTACCACCTCAGCATCTGCCAGTTGATAGCTGGTATCAGTAGTGATGACAATGTTCAGGCGTCCCGGTAAGGCTCTGCCAATGGACTCGTAGGTCTTGCGCCCCATAATGACAGGTTTGCCAAGCGTGGTGCGTTTAAAATGGGCCAAATCCGCCGGCATATGCCAGGGCATCTGGTTATCTTTGCCAATCACCCTGTTGTTCGCCATTGCGGCAATCATCGCTATTTTCATGTTTACTACCACCTAACTGCTAAAGCCGGATTACTTACGGTAGATCACTTCAACGTCGTAGTCGTCATCATCGTCCCAGTCGTCATCGTCGTCATCCACTTCAGGCTCGGGGTTATAAGTATCCCACTTAAACTCAACTTCGCGGTTATCCTGCTCTTCCTCGAGTTCGTCCGGCAGATTCTCAATAAAGTTCATAATCTCGAGACACAGCGGCTCCAGACCGATGCGCTGGAATGCAGAGATATAAAATACCGGTCCGTCCCATTCAAGCTTGTCGACGATTTGCTGGCACAACTCTTCGGCTTCTTCCTCGAGTAACAGATCGATTTTATTAAATACCAGCCAGCGTGGCTTGCCCGCCAGCTTGGGGCTGTACTTCTCAAGTTCATTAATGATCGTAATGGCATTTTCAGCCGGATCAGACTGATCGGCTGGCATCAGGTCAACCAGATGCAACAGAACCCGGCAGCGCTCAAGATGCTTAAGGAAGCGAATACCTAAACCCGCTCCCTCGGATGCGCCCTCGATTAGCCCCGGAATATCCGCAATAACGAAGCTGCGTTGTGCATCCTGTCTGACTACGCCTAAGTTAGGTACCAACGTAGTAAAAGGATAATCCGCTACCTTTGGTTTGGCCGCAGAGACCGAACGAATAAAGGTGGATTTACCGGCATTCGGTAAACCTAACAAGCCAACATCAGCCAGCAGCATTAGTTCCAGCTTAAGGTTACGAATTTCACCCGGGGTGCCGTTGGTTTTTTGCCGTGGCGCCCGGTTAGTACTGCTTTTAAAACGAGCATTACCAAGACCGTGGAAACCGCCCTGGGCTACTTTTAAACGCTGACCATGACGGGTTAAATCGCCCAGTACTTCCTGGGTATCGGCGTCGGTTGCGCGGGTACCGATGGGCACCATCACAGTAAGATCTTCACCGGCCTTCCCCGTACAGTTACCGCCCATACCGTTCTGGCCACGTTCCGCGCGATGGAAACGCTCAAAACGGTAATCGATAAGGGTGTTCAGGTTCTCGTCGGCTTGTAAGTACACACTACCGCCATCGCCACCATCACCACCGTCCGGACCGCCTTTAGGGACATATTTTTCGCGACGAAATCCAATGGTACCGTTGCCGCCATCACCTGCTTCAACTCGAATTTCAGCTTCATCTACAAATTTCATGTTTACCCCGGACCGAACCCTAAACTTTTAATTGTAACTCACTTTATCGAAGTGGATAGCCAGCAGGGCCGTTTCTTCACTCCGATAATTATAAACTGCTATGTTACCTGCAATAAAAAACCCCGCAAGCGCGGGGTTTTTTAAATCAGTAAACGATTGCGCTTTATTCAGCAACAATGCTCACAAACTTACGGTTGTTAGGTCCTTTAACTTCGAACTTAACTTTACCGTCAGCTAATGCGAACAGGGTGTGGTCTTTACCGATACCCATGTTGTTGCCAGCGTGGAAACGAGTGCCGCGCTGTCTAACAATGATGTTACCGGCCAGCACAGACTCACCACCAAAACGCTTAACACCTAAGCGTTTACTTTCTGAGTCGCGACCGTTTTTGGTACTACCACCAGCTTTTTTGTGTGCCATGTGTCTATGCTCCTATTATGCGTTAATACCAGTGATTTTCACTTCAGTGAACCACTGACGGTGACCCGCTTGCTTACGCGAGTGCTTACGACGACGGAACTTAACGATTTTTACTTTATCGCCACGACCGTGTGTAACAACTTCAGCAGTCACTTTACCACCGGCAACATATGGCGTGCCGATTTTAACGTCGTCACCATTGCTAACCATTAATACGTTATCAAACTCTACACTGTCGCCTGGAGCGACTTCGATCTTCTCGAGACGAACGGTTTGACCTTCGGCCACACGGTGTTGTTTACCACCACTTTGGAAAACCGCGTACATAACTTTCTCCGCTCTGCGCCTAAATTTATTGCGCTTTCAATTCTAAAACAGGGCGCGAATTGTACGTGAATCAATTTTCGATCACAACCCCATAATGCGAAAAAAGTTTATTTTTCGAGCGAAGTTATCGATCACCGGCCAGAGCGACCATTTTAACAGGTTTAGCGGCTAACCAAAACGCTTGTTTTTATTCATATTTATCAACAATTTCAAACTCATGCGGTTGGCATCTGTTACTATACTGTAGATTGTGTTTGTCTCATAGTCGCTGGGATCGCCACATACCGATCCCAGGATCGCGTGTTGTTTATCCCGGTAGGGCTGTTAATTATGGCGAAATTAATCTAATTCACTGGATAGACGGTAATATTTATGTACAATCTGCTGCCAGTCAGCTTACACGTACCGGACACTACGAGACGCTATGAATATTGATCAAATAAAAGCATTGGCCGAATCCGACATGCAGGCAGTTAATCAACTGATCCAGCAGCAGGTTGATTCGGATGTTGCCCTGATCAATCAACTCGGCTTCTATATTGTAAACAGTGGCGGCAAGCGCCTGCGTCCGTTATTAACCGTGTTGGCAGCCAGAGCACTGCAAATCGAGTCTGGACAGCATCATACACTGGCGGCAATCATTGAGTTTATTCATACCGCCACGCTGTTACACGACGACGTAGTAGATGAATCAACCATGCGCCGGGGCCGCGAAACGGCCAACGCGCTGTTCGGTAACCAGGCCAGTGTACTGGTTGGTGATTTCCTGTATACCCGCAGTTTCCAGATGATGGTTGAACTGCAAAGTATGCGGGTGATGGAAATACTGTCTGACTCCACTAACCGTATCGCTCAGGGCGAAGTGCAGCAGTTAATGAACTGCAACGACCCGGATACCACCGAAGCCAGCTATTTTGACGTTATCTATGGTAAAACTGCTCGTCTGTTTGAAGCGGCTACCCAGTTAGCGGCGGTAATCACTGGCCAGTCGGATGAGATTGAACAGGCTATGCAGGCCTATGGCCGTCATTTAGGTACCGCTTTCCAGCTGGCCGATGATATTCTCGACTATGAGTCAGACAGCGATGCCATGGGTAAGAACGCCGGTGACGACCTGGCCGAAGGTAAGCCTACCCTGCCATTGCTATACGCTATGTGGCATGCCGGTGATGAAGATGCAGCGCTGATCCGGGAAGCCATCGAAGAAGCCAACGGTTTACCGCATTTACAGCGTATTGTAACGGTGATGAACGACACCGGTGCGCTGAACTATACCCGTCAGAAAGCCTTTGAAGAAGCTGATATGGCAATCTCTGCGCTTAACGTTCTGCCACCAAGCGATTACAAGCAGGCGCTGATTGCCCTGGCGCACATCGCTGTAGACCGTAATAGCTAAAGACTAAATCCAAGCATTCCTATCATAAAACCCAGGATCCCGCCCAGCGGTGGTGCCCAGCTGTTTTCCATGCGTACCTGAGGCGCGATGTCCTGTAGTACTGAATACAGAATGCCGCCGGCGGCAAACAGCATAATAGCCGACACTATGACGGTATATTCCGCCAGCACAAAATAGCCAATCAGCGCCAGCACTGGCCCCAGAAACGCCATCAGCAGGAACATAAACAGAATTCGCCGCGCGCTGTAATGACCCGCGGCTTTAAGCTCACGGTAGGCATTAAACCCTTCCGGAAAATTTTGCACGGCAATCAACAGCCCCAGTAACACACTGCCGCCGCCCAGGGCTGCAGTAGTACCCAGCGCAATAGATTCGGGAACAAAGTCAGATAGCATTGATGCCAGCTGACTAGCGGGAAGCTTTCTACGGGCCAGCCAGATGTCCAGCCCCATGAAGGCCAGCGCCCCCAAAAGGAAACTTACACAGGAGGCGGCAGTACCCAGTTCCTGCATGCCATCCGGCACCAGCACCAGCGCCACCGCCGAAAGCAGGGCTCCTGCCCCCATGGCGAGAATGCCATGCCGTAATTCTTCGTCGAGCCATGCCGGAAAAACGCCTTCAACCCTGGCTAATAGTCCGCCGGCGGGCATGGCCAGACCTGCCACAAGTGCCATTATCACTACATAAACGACTGACGGGTCTGTCACGCAATTCCCTCTGTTAACTGTGTTCCCGGCGGCTCACTACGCGTTACTCTAAGCGTTCTGCTCGGCGAGCCGTTCGGCAATCCGTTCGGCGATCCGGGTCATATTTTCGTTGTTGTCACGATGCACGATAATGTTATCTTCAATACGGATGCCGCCGTAGGGGCGATACTTATCGACCACATCCCAGTTAATGTACTTGGAAGACTCGCTGCTTTTCAGATCGGCAAGCAGAGACTCTATAAAATACAGGCCAGGTTCGATGGTAAAGACCTGACGGGCTTCCACCGTGCGGGTACAGCGTAAAAATGGGTGTTCGTCAGGCGCAGGCTTGGGTGTGCCGCGGTCGTCCATTACCAGCCCGCCCACATCATGCACCTGTAACCCCAGGAAGTGGCCAATTCCGTGCGGGAAGAAAGTACGGGTAATACCCTGCGTCAGGCAGTCCTCAGCACTCATGTTAACCAGTCCGGCCTGCACCAGCACATCGGCAATACCCTCATGGGCCGCCAGATGAATATCGGCATAATCCACACCAGGTTTTAACCTGCCGGCCAGTGACAGGGTTAACTTATCGAGTTCGCTGATAAGCCCTTTGAACGGATTATCTCCCACCGTGTAGGTGCGGGTGATGTCTGCCGCATAGCCATTGTAATTCGCACCGGCATCAATCAGAAAGGAACGATGCTGGTCTGGTTTAGCAGTGTCGTAGTGCATGTAGTGGAGAATCGAACAATGTTCATTAAGGGCAATGATACCGGTGTAGGGCACATCGTTGTCGCCCTGCTGAGTAGCAGCATTGTAAGCGAGGTTTATATTAAACTCGCTTTCGCCGGCAAAGAACGCCTGCGCCGCCGCCCGGTGACCTGCCACCGCTATACGGTTAGCTTCGCGCATGCAGGCCAGCTCATAGTCAGTTTTATAAGCGCGTTGGTAATGTAAGTAATGCAGTGCCCGGTCGGGATTCACATTGGTAAAGCCTAACGCACTGGCTACTTCAATATACTCACCTACGTAGGCAAAGTTGCGTTTGTCGTACGGCAGATGCTTTTCCACCATATCCGCCTGCCTGAGCATGACCACGTCGAAACAGTCAGTCCAGTATTCGTTGGGCTCAGGCGGCACTTTGTGCCAGAAGTCGGTGGGCCGGTAAAAAATGAGCTTGGGTTTATCCACCCCGTTAACCACCAGCCAGCAGTTTGGGTTATCGATAACCGGTAACCAGGCCTTAAACTGTGGGTTAACCTTAAAAGGATAATGGTTGTCGTCTAAAAACAATCGCTTGCTTTGACCTGAGTGAATAACCAACCCTTCCAGTCCTTCCCGTTCCACGGCTTCGCGGGTACGTTGCTGAAGGGTTTCAATATGCGCTGCATACAGGTCGTGATGCTCTGTCATAGTGCCTCTGTCGTTATCTTTTATGCTTATATTATGGCGCATAACACTACCACGGGCCTAAGGTAAAGTCAGGCTGTCTGCCGAGAGTTTCATGCGACTCAAAGTATCGAACAGGTGCGACGGCTGGCCAAGTTGTACCTGATAGATATAGCGGTAAGCCATCACCGCTTTAACATAATGACGGGTTTCCCGGTAGGGGATGTTTTCAATCCACACATCCAGCGATTGCTCACCGTTGGTTGGCAACCACTCCATCACCCGCTGCCAGCCAGCGTTATACGAAGCCGACACCAGCACCGGATTATAATTAAGCTTCTCGTTGAGGTATTTCAGATACTGAATACCAAATTCAAGATTTTGCTCTGGCTGAAGCAGAGTACGATACCCCACCCGCTGCTTACTGATGTAATTGACGGTGCCCGGCATCAGTTGCATCAGGCCCCGGGCCCCGGCCGGTGATACCGCATCAACCATAAACGAGCTCTCCCGTCGGGCAATCGCCATAGCCAGCGCCGGGTCGACCTCATGCTCTGAAGCCTGCTGCTGAAACTCTTCGGCAAACGCCATGGGAAAACGGCGGCGCACATCGTTGAAGTAACCGGTTTGAGCAAAGCCGATAATGGCCTGATCGTGCCATCCCCAGTCGCTGGCAAGCAGCGTTACCGCCCGCTTTTCTTCGTTGGTCAGGCGCCGGTTCAGGTAATACCACTCACGCCGTGCTTCCACAAAGCGGCCCAGCTTAAATAACTCGTAGGCGCGTTGCACCGCCGGCACCGTGCTCATTCTGGCCAGGGTGTAATCGCTCATTTCAAGAGGCTTATCGGCCAGCTCCGGCGGTTGTTGCAAACGGGCACTGGCCAGAAACCCGTAATAATGACGCTCTTTGGCTAACTCACCATAAAGCTGTTGTGGCACCTGCTCAGCATTAAGCTCTGAAAGTCCCCGAGCCCGCCAGTAACGAAAAGCGTCCTGGCGCTGCTCATCTGCCGGTGCGGTCTGAATGACTTCCAGCGCCTGCTGCCAGTCACTTTGCCGCAGCATATAGGCAAGATGCCAGTGTCTGACGTCTTCTTCAGCATCAGGCACGTTCGCCTTCGCCAGCCACTCACTGGCGTTATCATCGCCTTCAATCACCAGACTGATGGCAATGGCGCGATAAATTTGTCTGATTTGTGCCTCACTGAATGCGATTTTGCCCTGCCAGTACTGAAAAGCTTTTATCGCTTTGGTTGGCGTCTGCCAGGCCAGCCGGATCAGACCGTAATAAAGCACGGCCTTTTCCTGCTCCGGATACTTACGGGGAAACAGACTGTATTTCAGTACCGTAGACGATGAGCGACGGGTCTGCCGCCATAAATCCACCAGATAATGATGCGAGGCAGGCAGCCGGCGCTGCAGATAGCCCAACAGATTACGATCGCCGCCTCTGACCACTTTTTCGATGCGCCCCAACACCCTGTCGGTGGTCATATGGCCAGCCTGTTGCCACTGTTTAAATACCGGATCGCACTCATCCGGACGCGACTGTCCGGACAACCAAAGCGCATCAACCTGCTCAAACCAGTAGTCCGGGTTGTCCGACTGCTGTAGCTGATAGTGCAGATAGCGGCAGGTATATTTAGTGCCAAGCCCCGGTTGATAGGCTTCAATAAACGCCGCTTTTCTTTGCTGTTTGCTAAGTAAATCCAGCCAGCGCTTGCGCAAATGCGTCGCCAGAGGCGTACCAGCATAGCGGGCAAGAAATTCATTAACGGTGGTGTCGGACAGGCTCCCCAGGGTGCGCTCGGCAAGTCGCAGTTTTAAATATGGTACCAGCGGATAGTTCGCCAGATCCTCAATGTCTTTGTGTATAGCGGGTAGTTTTGATACCGGCAGTGTATTGAGTTGTTTCTCCAGGCTTAAAAATTGTTCGCGTTGCTGTTCACGCAGTTTGCCGTCTTCGGCCACCGCATACGGCGAAGCAAACCAATTCAGTAACGTGATTAGCAGTACAAACCGCAATGCCTGCACAACATCTCCTTTTTTGCCCGGGCCATATCAGAGTCTTGTAGTGTAGAGACTCTGCGTCCGGGATGACAGCGATATTCGATGACTCGCTTTTGTACGAGTTTCAGGGCAAAAAGTAACCAACAGTGCTAACATCAACAACAGCATTGCCGGAATCGCCTGCCCGTATATCTAATTTAGCAAAATTGGCAAAAAATGGCAGCGACAGGAATGGCTATACACAACTATAAATAAATTAAATATGCGTTAAAGGGCTTGAAAACGTTACCTTAGACACCATTGACTCAACATAATTGAAACACCTGTTTGAATTTTTGTTGATATTTTTCTCTGCATTGGAAAGAATCAGGGTTTTAAAGAAAACGCGCCTCCCTACAATTTTATTAATTTCACGCGTAACGCTGAAAGGAGACAACAATGATCTACGAAGGCCAAAATCTAACGGTATCACTGTTGGATAACGGTTTTGCTGAGCTGGTATTTGATGCCAAGGGCTCGGTAAATAAATTCGACCGCCAGACAATCAGTGACCTGGACGAAGCTACCCAGGCAATCGCTGCTAACAGCGATGTAAAAGGTGTGGTAGTTCGCAGCGCCAAACCGGCTTTTATCGTTGGTGCCGACATCACTGAATTTACCGATATGTTTGCTCAGCCAGAAGAAGAAGTGCTGGCCTGGGTTTCCAAAACATCAAAAGTGTTTGACCGTTTCGAAGATCTGCCGGTCCCCACCGTCGCTGCCGTGAATGGCTTTGCGCTGGGTGGTGGTTGTGAGATGGCACTGGCCTGTGACCTTCGCGTTGTGGATACCACGGCTTCTATCGGCCTGCCGGAAGTGAAATTAGGCCTGATGCCTGGCTTCGGTGGTACGGTTCGCCTGCCACGCCTCATTGGTTCGGATAACGCCCTTGAGTGGATGACCACGGGTAAAGACAGAAAAGGCCAGCAGGCACTTAATGAAGGCGCCGTTGATGCCGTTGTTGCACCTGAAAAGCTGACTGAAGCCGCTCTTAGCATGGTGGCGGATGCCGCCGCCGGCAAAATCGACTGGCAGGCTCGCCGGGCCAGCAAGAAAGCGCCGCTCAAATTAAACAGCAATGAAGCGATGATGAGCTTCTCTACCGCTCAGGCTTTCGTTGCTGCCAAAGCAGGTAAGCACTACCCGGCTCCGCACATGATGGTAGAAACTGTTAAGAATGCTTCGTCACTGGATCGTGATGGCGCGCTGGCGCTGGAAAACCAGGGCTTTGTCAAACTGGCTAAAACCGATGCGGCGAAAGCGCAGATTGGTATTTTCATGGCCGACCAACTGGTGAAAGGCAAAGGTAAGAAGTTAGCCAAGTCAGCCACTAAAGCAGTCAAAATGAATGCGGTACTGGGTGCCGGTATCATGGGTGGCGGTATTGCTTACCAGAGCGCCGTGAAAGGCTTGCCAGTAGTAATGAAAGACATTAACCAGCCCGCTCTGGACCTCGGCCTGTCTGAAGCCGCTAAGATCCTTAACAAAGGCATGCAGCTGGGTAAAGTTACGCCAGAAAAAATGGCTAAAACCCTCAATGCTATTACTCCATCGCTGGAATACAGCGCCATTAAGGACGTTGATCTGGTCATTGAAGCGGTAGTTGAAAATCCGAAGGTTAAAAGCATCGTTCTGAAAGAAACCGAGCAGCACGTGGATGACGACACCATCCTGTGTTCAAACACCTCTACCATTTCGATTAACCAGCTGGCAGAAAGCCTGGAAAAACCAGAGCGCTTCTGCGGTATGCACTTCTTTAACCCGGTGCACCGCATGCCACTGGTCGAAATCATCCGCGGCGAGAAAACCTCAGACGACACCATTGCTGCCGTAGTAGCGACCACGCTGCAAATGGGCAAAACGCCGATTGTAGTAAATGACTGCCCGGGCTTTTTGGTGAACCGCGTATTATTCCCTTACTTTGCAGGCTTCTCGAAACTGGTACTCGATGGCGCCGATTTTGTTGCCGTTGATAAAGTAATGGAAAAACAATTTGGCTGGCCAATGGGCCCGGCCTACCTGCTCGACGTAGTAGGAATGGATACGGCAGACCATGCCGCCTCGGTTATGGCAGACGGTATTCCTGAGCGTATGGCAAAAGTCGAAAACGATCCGGTAACGCTATTGTTCAAAGAAGAGCGTTTAGGTCAGAAGAATGCCAAAGGCTTCTATAACTTCAGTAAAGATAAGCGTGGTAAGCCGAAGAAAGATGCGGCCCCTGAAGCTTATGAGCTGATTAAACCTCACCAGGCAGAAGCCAGTGAGTTTAGCAGTGAAGAAATCATTGCCCGCCTGATGATCCCGATGGCCAACGAAGCGATTCGTTGTCTTGAGGAAGGCATCGTGGCAAGTGCTGCCGAAGCCGATATGGCCCTGATTTACGGACTTGGCTTCCCGCCGTTCCGTGGTGGTATTTTCCGTTACATCGAAACTATGGGATTAGCGAACTTTGTCGAACTTGCCGACAAATACGCCCATTTAGGTCCGATTTACCAAATTACAGACGGCGTTCGTCAAATGGCCGCTGAAGGTAAATCTTACTTCGCTTAATCACCTTAGGAGACATAATCATGAAAGATGTAGTAGTTATTGACTGTATTCGCACACCCATGGGTCGCTCCAAAGGTGGCGTATTCAGAAACGTTCGTGCCGAGAGTTTATCGGCGCACTTAATGAGTGCCCTGATTGCCAGAAACCCCAATGTGGATCCGGCAGAAATTGAAGACATTATCTGGGGCTGTGTGCAGCAAACCAAAGAGCAGGGCTTTAACGTTGCCCGTAATGCCCAGCTGTTAACAGAAATTCCACGTAGTACTTCTGCGGTAACGGTTAACCGTTTGTGTGGCTCATCCATGCAGGCGCTGCATGATGCCACTAAAGGTATCATGACCGGTCAGGGCGACGTGTACATGATTGGTGGTGTGGAGCACATGGGTCATGTGCCAATGACCTTTAACCTAGACTTCCACCCGGGTCTGGCAAAATATACCGCCAAAGCGTCTGGTAACATGGGCATGACAGCAGAACTGCTGGGCCGTCAGAACGGCATTACCCGTGAGATGCAGGATGCCTTCGCAGCCCGCTCACACCAGAAAGCGCATCAGGCACATCTGGAAGGCCGCTGGGCTAGCGAGATTGTCGCCACCGAAGGCCATGATGCTGACGGCGTGTTAAAGATGGTCGACTTTGACGAAGTTATCCGCCCGGAGAGTACCCCAGAAACCATGGCTGCGCTGCGTCCGGTATTTGATCCGGTTAACGGTACTGTTACTGCGGGATCTGCTTCGGCGATTTCAGACGGTGCTTCGGCAATGCTGCTAATGTCGGCCGATCGTGCCAAAGAGCTGGGCCTGACACCACGCGCTAAGATTCGCTCAATGGGTGTGGCTGGCTGTGACGCGGCGATCATGGGTTACGGCCCGGTGCCTGCTACCCAAAAAGCCCTCAAGCGTGCGGGCTTAACCATGGATGATATTGAGATTGCTGAGTTTAACGAAGCCTTTGCAGCTCAAGCGCTTAGCTGTATCAAGCAACTTGGCTGGCTGGATAAGTACGACGAATGCGTTAACTTAAACGGCGGTGCCATTGCGCTTGGTCACCCTCTGGGTTGCTCAGGCTCTCGTATCAGCACCACTTTAATTAACCTGATGGAAGCTAACGACAAATCAATCGGTCTGGCGACCATGTGTATTGGTTTAGGCCAGGGTATTGCTACCGTATTTGAACGCGTGTAGGTCAGTATAACTTCATTGAAAGGGCACCTTAGCGGTGCCCTTTTTTGTTGTCGCCAGAAAATCTGAGCTTTACCGGCATGCCCGGCGTAGTTAACCCATTGCTACTTTGTTTTTGCCAGGGAGTTTTCATGAAGGTAACGATGTTCCTTTTTTCTTTGATTAGTTTGTTTTCTTTTTCTGCACACGCCGCTGAATATGCTATTGAGCAGGTGAAGGACAATGTGTATCGCTTTACTGCCGGCAACTATCATTCGGTATTTGTCACCACTGAACAGGGTACTATTGTTACCGATCCCATCAGCCCTGATGCGGCGAGCTACCTAAGGCAATACCTTTCCCAAAAAAAGCTACTGCCAGTAAGTTATATGCTGTACAGCCACAATCATACCGATCACGTTAGTGGTGGCGAACAGCTGGCCAGCGATAAAACCGTAGTGATTGCTCACCAACAAGCTGCCCGGGACATTGTATTTACCCGCCTGCCAACCCGGCAACCTGATATTACATTCAACGATGAACTAACCGTTACTTCCTGCTCAACTCAGGTTCTCCTGGCTTACCATGGCGAGAATAACGGCAAGGGCTCGGTAAGCTACCTTATTCAACCCGCCGGAGTATTGCATGTTGTAGATTGGATAGTGGTAGGTCGCTTACCCTATAAAGATCTGCCCGGCTACGACATACAGGGCATGATCAGCTCCACCAAAGCGGTACTTAATCGCTACGACTTTGAGGTGTTTGTAGGCGGCCATGCCGATATCGGTACTCGTGCGGATATTGAACATTATCTGGCGTATCTGGAAGCGCTTTATAGTGCCGTAAGAGACGGCATGCTGGCCGGAAAAACGTTAGCGGAATTACAGCAAAGCATTACACTAGAGCAGTTCAGCGATCTGAAAATGTATAACGAATGGCTGGCCGACAATATTAAAGGCGTGTACCAGTCACTGGTGGACGATTCCTATTTTAATTTTCGGGCTGACCTTGATACGACCTAATGACCTTTAAAGTGCTGCGTTACTGCATCAAACAGGCTGGCACAGCGTTGGTAGCCGGATGCTACACCATCACTTTCGTAGTTCGAATCCACCAGGTATAAGTGCTGTATTCCGGCACTTTGCCCGGCCTGTATATCTGACATTTTGTCGCCAATCATCACCGAGCTTGCCAAATCAATCTGATGTTTTGTGGCAGCAGCGTTGATCATGCCTGGATTTGGCTTACGGAAATCACAATCTTTAAGGTATTCGCCCTGGCCGTGGGTGGCATGATGGGGGCAAAAACGTACATCGGTAATGGCGACCCCATGTTGGGAAAATTGCTCACACATCCATTTGGTAAGTGCCGCAAACTTCTCTTCGGTATAATATCCCCGACCAATCCCCGCCTGATTTGTGACAACAATGATGACATAGCCTTCATCCACAATGCGTTTGCAGGCTTCAAACACACCAGGTGCAAACTCAAAACTCTCGGGCTCGCATACATAGCCGTGATCAATGTTAATTACACCATCCCTGTCGAGGAAAAACGCTTTACGCACTGCTTCAGGCATATTAAGTGTTCCGTGATTTAATAAAGTAAAGATTAACTAGATTACGCATAAGCTCATAATTAACGTTATAATATTTCGAGTTTTTCAAAAATAAAATTGAACCCTATGTTAACTCAAATAAAATCAAAAATTCGCAACTCTATTACCGTTAAAGAACAGGTCATTCAGGATGATGCACTACTATCAGAATTACAAACGTTGATAGAAGCCTGTATTGACTCACTTAAAGATGGCGGGAAAATTATTTTTTGTGGTAACGGGGGCAGTTTTGCCGATGCACAGCATTTGTCTGCAGAGTTTACTGCAAGGTTTGAGCGGGAACGTTCATCATTGGCTTCAGTTGCTTTAGGGACGAACAGTTCAACCTTAAGTGCTATTGGCAATGACTATGGCTATGAATATGTATTCTCAAGAGAGCTAGAGAGTATCGGTCAGGACAAGGACATTTTTATCGCCATATCAACCAGTGGTAATAGCAAAAACGTAGTCGAAGCTGTCAAGGTAGCAAATGCGAAAAGTATCAAAACCTGGGGATGGACAGGTCAAGGAGCGGGCAAGATGGCAGATATGTGCAATACGTTACGGATGCCGTCTTCTAATACAGCTCGCATTCAGGAGTGCCACATTATGCTTGGTCATATTCTTTGCGGCGCGGTAGAAGAGCTATATTTTAAATAAGCGGTATTTAGCGATAGCAATCGATGGGGAAGCGCTCAGTGATTTCTATCGCGTAGACACCATTAATATTTATCACATAGGTACGGTAAGCAGTCTCTACTGAAGTCTTACCATTCTCAGACAAAGAATTGTCTACGCCAAAATCAAAAATCTCCCGGTAGGACTCAAGGCCTTCATCTCTTAGTAATTCGCCAATCCCTATCTTATTTGCGATCAACCTCTCCGCCGTTGAGGATGGAAGTCGGGATAAACAAATATAGGAATCCGCTGTGGCATAACTGGTATCAGTGTATTGGCCAACTAACTCTATTTCCCGATGAAGAAACTGCCCTACTTCGTCTTTATCAAAGACCGTTATTCTATTAGGTTTTTGTACCAGTTCCTGCGTAATGCTGACGACTTTGATGGGTTCCCAGTAAAAGGCCTCAAGAGTTTTAGTCACTGTACCATCTGTTACTAACAGCGTTCTCAAGAAAGGCGGAAGCAAAGACAGATCGACTTCTTCGCCATTATTATTAATAACAGCGCCACCGTCGAAAAACCCTTTCGTTTTAAAATGCTTTCTGATCACTACTAATCTTATCAATTACTTTTAGGCGCAATTCTATCATTGCTGGTTACATTTAATATGGGTTTTATTTTTGTCCGATTGGTTAAGATGTTACTGGTGCTAATATCGGTAGTTCTGAACTCTACGGTTGGACGATGGGGGTCCCGGTCTTCGCCGAGCGAAACCGGGATGACAGTTCTTTGTTTTATTAAATTAAGAAAGCTCTCACATGGGGCTGCGCCGGTCACCGGTGAAGAACGGTGCTTCGTAGAAGCATGGCGAATGCCGGTGGCATTCGACAAGTGAT